>JBBQZA010000221.1:0-6604 GCA_038208175.1 Burkholderiales bacterium | reverse complement strand
ACCTGATGTCGGCGCTGATGCTGGCCTCGGTGGCTGCGCTCACGGTGTCCATTCCACGCCAGGTTGGCCATGTGGTTGACGGTCTGGTGGCCGGTCGCCTGGCCGGCGAGGCACTGCTGGTCCAACTGGCCTGGCTGGTGCTGGCGGGCGTGCTGATCTATTTTCTGCGTGTCGCCTGGCGCCTGCAGTTGTTTGCGGCCAGCTACCGCTTGGGTGCCCAGTTGCGCGAACGTCTGTACGCACGCCTGTGCCTGCAGGGACCCCACTTCTTTGCCGAGCAGCGCACTGGCGACCTGATGGCGCTCGCCACCAACGACATCGACTCGGTCGAGATGGCCTCCGGCGAAGCGATGCTGGCAGGCTTCGACGGTACGCTGACGCTGGTCATGGTGGTGACCATGATGACGCTGGGCGTTGACGGGCGACTGGCCGGCGCTGCGCTGCTGCCGTTTCCCTTGATGGCACTGGCGTTCTGGCGCATTTCCAACCATATTCACCAGGCCTCGAAAGACTCGCTGGAATGCTTTGGCAAGCTCAATGACCATGTGCAGGAAACCCTGACCGGGGTGCGCACACTGCGCGCGCTGGGGCTGGAGGCGCGCAGCGCCAGCCGCTTTGCGGAACTGGCAGAAAACGCCGCCAGCGCCAGCCTGCGGGCGCAACGCTGGGAAGCGGCGTTCGAGCCTGCGGTGGGAATCACCCTGGTCAGTGCCACGGTGCTGACCCTGGGGCTGGGCGGTTACCTGGTTTGGCATCACGAGCTGAGCATTGGCGCGCTGACGGCGTTCAGCATGTATCTGGGTCAGTTGATCTGGCCGATGTTTGCCGCGGGCTGGGTGCTGGCCCTGCTCGAGCGTGGGCGCGCCGCCTGGGGTCGGCTGCAGCCCATGCTGGACGCACCGCTATCGGTAGACGACCACGGTGCGCTGGCCGAAGTGGTTGCGGGTGTGCTGGTGTTTGAAGGCGTCACCTTTGCGTATCCGGGCCACGCCGCACTGGCTTTGTCGGGGCTCAACCTGAGCTTGCCAGCCGGTCAAACCCTGGGTCTGGTGGGCGCTACCGGTTCCGGTAAATCGAGCGTGCTGCGGCTGATCCTGCGCCAGTACGCGGCGCAGTCGGGCACCATTCGATGGGGTGACCAAGCGCTGTGTGACTACCAGCTGAACACCTTGCACCGGGCGATTAGCTGGGTGCCGCAGGAGCCGTTTTTGTTCTCGGCATCGATTGCCGAAAACATTGCGCTGGCCAAGCCCGAGGCCAGCCGCTCCGAGATTGAGCATGCGTCAATGCTGGCTTCGATTCACGACGACATTGCGCGCATGCCGCTGGGCTACGAGACCCCGGTGGGCGAAAAAGGCATTGCGCTGTCGGGTGGGCAGCGCCAGCGCGTGGCGATTGCGCGCGCCCTGCTGGCCGATACTGCCTTGCTGCTGCTCGATGACGCACTGTCGGCCGTCGACACGCAGACCGAAACCGACATCCTGCAACACCTGCGCAGCGAGCGCGCCGGTCGCACCGCCCTGATCGTCAGCCATCGTTTGAGCGCGCTGATGGATGCCGACCACATTCTGGTGCTCAAGGACGGCCAGGTGATCGAGCAGGGCGATCACGCCGCTCTGTTGCAGCGTGACGGCTGGTACGCGGCCCAGTGGCGTTATCAGCAGTTGGAAGCCAGTCTTGATGCCGCCTGAAGCCAGCACCCTGCCGCGCAACACGCGTCGCGCCGTGGCACTGCTGTTGCATGCGGCCGCGCCGGAGCGACGCCACGTGCTGCTGGGGGCGGCGTGGTTGGTCTTGTGCGCGCTTCTGGAAGCGTTGGGACCCCTGCTGGGCAAATACTTCATCGACCAGTACCTGTTGCCGCAGCGCTTCGTGCTGCGGGACATTGGCTTGCTGCTGGGCGGCATTCTGCTGGCTGGAAGCATCGCCAGCGTGGTTCGCTATGCCCAGTTGACCCGGCTCGCCGGCGTCGCCATGCGCTCGGTCAGGCGCTTGCGCGAGGAGGTCTACGGCCATGTGCTGCGCCTGCCCATGGCGTTCTTCGACAAGGCCATCACCGGCCAACTGGTCAGCCGCGTCACTAACGACACCGAGCAGGTGAAGAACCTCTACGTGCAGGTGCTGTTCGTGATGCTCGACAGCAGCATCGTCGTATTAGGCGCCCTGGGCGCCATGGCGTGGCTCGATTGGCGCTTGATGCTGATCGTGCTGACGCTGATCCCCACGGTGGGGGTCATTGTCTGGTTCTACCAGCGCTGGAGTGGGCCGGCTGTGGCGCGGGCGCGCCAAAAACGCAGCGACATTAACGCCCAGGTGTCGGAGTCGATTGCCGGCATGGCGGTGCTGCAGGCCAGCAACGCGCAGCCACGCTTTCGCGATAAATTCGAGCGTACCAACCAACAGCACCGCGCTGCCAGAGTGGCCGAGATGCGGGTCAATGCCTGGCTCTTGCGTCCGATGCTGGACCTGATCAATGTACTGCTGCTGGTGGTGGTGATTTACAGCTTCGGCCAACGTGCGCTAAGCTCACTCGAGATCGGCATTTTGTACGCGTTTGTCAGCTACATCGGTCGCGTGGTAGACCCGCTGATCCAGATCACGCTGCAGTTTAGTCAGCTCCAGCAAGCCGTCGTAGCCGCCGCCCGCGTCGACGCGCTGTTGCAGCAAAGGCGCCCGCTGGCGCTAGTCGGCCCCGAGCGCATCCGCAGTGGCGCAGTTCGCATCGAGCATCTGCGTTTCGGCTACGACCCGGCCAGCGTGGTGCTGCATGAGCTCTCACTCGACATCCCGGCCGGCAGTTTTTACGGCTTGGTGGGCCATACCGGAAGCGGCAAGTCGACCTTGCTGAGCCTGCTGTTGCGCTTCTACGATGCGCAGTCGGGCCGCATCACGCTGGACGGCACCCTACTGTCACGTTTCAGCGACGAGCAGTTTCGCGCCGACGTCGGGCTGGTGCCGCAGGACCCCTTTCTGCTGGCTGCCAGCGTGCGTGAGAACATCGACATGGGGCGTGGCCTGAGCCAGGCGGAAGTTGAAACTGCCGCCCGCGCCGCGCATTGCCACGATTTCATCGCAAAGTTGGAACAGGGCTATGACACCCTGCTAGGCGAAGGCGGCGCCCGCTTGTCGGTGGGTCAGAAGCAGTTGATTTCGATCGCACGTGCACTGGCAGGCCAGCCGCGCATTCTGTTCCTGGACGAGGCCACCGCCCACATTGACTCCGAGACCGAGCAAATCGTGCAGCTGGCGTTGTCCGAGCTGCGCGGTCGCGTGACGGTGCTGGCGATTGCGCACCGGCTCTCCACCATTCGCGGCGCCGACTGCATTGTGGTGCTGAATCACGGTCGTATTCAGGAACAGGGGACGCACGACGCGCTGATGGCGATGGAGCAGGGTATTTACCAACGCCTGTACCTGTTGCAGCAGTTGGGCGATGACAATTCGCCTGTGGAATTCAGGTAATCCCGGACACCAACATAGATCGAAGTCGCCTTCGAAAGACAAGAACCGGCGTGACGGCAGTGGCAAGCCAGCGAGCTCGGGTGGGCGACTGAGCGAATGTTCACTGCAACGATGATGGTGGCTTGCCTGGGAGCCTGAGTAGGCAACTCCGCGAATGTCCCCCGCGCCGCAGTGCTCCGGGCCACCGCCGGAGTGTTCCGGGTTACAGCCGGATTGCTCCGGGTCTGCGAAACGGGTGGCCTCAAGGCCGACGAAAAGCCACCTGCTGGCCAGACCAATATTTTGAGT
Source organism: Burkholderiales bacterium (assembly GCA_038208175.1). GTDB lineage: Bacteria > Pseudomonadota > Gammaproteobacteria > Burkholderiales > Burkholderiaceae_C > Rhodoferax. The sequence continues at coordinate 2,854 of JBBQZA010000221.1, read as the reverse complement.
TCAAAGAATCAAGCCTGACTTCCCCACCGGTGGAAGGTGCATGAACAAAACGGTCATTGCCGACATAGATGCCGGCGTGAGTGACAACATTGCTTTGAGCAAAAAGGACCAGGTCTCCGGTGCGCGGTCCACCCTTTGTCACCGGGTATCCCCAATCTTTCATTCTTGATACCGTTCGGGGCGGCGCAAGACTTGCTCGGGTCTGATAGACGTGACCAATAAGTCCGCTGCAATCGAACCCGGAGTCCGGCGTATTGCCGCCAAAGCGATACGGCGTTCCGACCAGGCCAAGCGCGTAGATGGTGATGTCGTCGGCCTGTCCCGATGTAAGTCGCGATGAGACCGCAAAAGATTCGCTCGACACAGACCTGCCCTGAACCCCCGGTGCAGTCCCGCAGCCTCCCAGCGAAAGCAGTAAAAGGGCTGCAATCATGGGGAAGAAAAGCCGGCCTACTTCTTTCATTTCCAAAATGCCTCCTCGATCGTCAGGCAATCACTTCGGCATTGAACCCGTCGATCAATTCATCCAGATCAGCACTCTGGGTGCGCAGGCAACTCCAGTAATTGCGATGGTCGTCCCATTGTGCACGCAGTTCTTCAGTCGATTTTCCGAGTTGCTCGACCCAGGTGAAATACTTGAGTTGATGGACACGGCGCTTGTCAACCTGCGAAAGTTCGAGTACGTGATCGATTGACACTCCACACAGCCGGTCGTAATCCCGATCCGCCTGACGTTGATCGTAGACTCCACGTTCGGCGCTGAGTTCGTTCAAACGGCTCTGGTACATGGCCATTGAATCCGTGAATACAGTGAACACGACATCGTGTTCACCGAGCTCATAGTACTTGGCGAATTTGATGGCACTGACCATGTTGCCGACACTCGAAATTCCCATCCATTCAAGTTTGTCAAGAATCTCCTTGGAGACACCGCTCTCGGCCAGGGTTTTCCGGCCGGCTGGCTCGTTGAACAGTCGAATCAGACGTATCGGCAGTTCATCGTCAACGCCTATCGCCATGTCGGTTTCGCGCATGTTGTGTATCCACGGAATATGCTTGTCGCCGATGCCCTCGATGCGGTGCTCGCCGAAACCGTTCTCCAGTATCGTCGGGCATTGCAGAGCCTCTGCAACGCCGACCCTGGCGCCGGGGAAGGTGTCGCGCAGATAGGAGCCGGCAGCCATCGTACCGGCAGATCCAGAGGCCAGCACGGCGCCAGCGACAGAGTCGCCGGGCCGGGCGATGGTCTTGAACACCTCAGCAATCGCCGGCCCGGTGACGTTGTAGTGCCAAAGCGAGTTCGGGAGTTGGTCGAACTGGTTGAAGATGACCACATCAGTTCGCGTGCGCTCAAGCTCGATGCACTTGTCGAAAATCTCCTTCACGTTGGATTCACAGCCAGGCGTGGCGATCACTTCCTCGGCCATGGTTCGGAGCCAGTCAAACCGCTCCCTGGACATCCCTTCGGGCAATATCGCCACCGACGGGCACGACAGCAGCCGGGATATATAAGCGCCACCGCGGCAGTAATTACCGGTACTTGGCCAGACCGCCTTCTTGGTGACCGGGTCAAACCGTCCGGTGACGAGTTCCGGCAGGAGACAGGAAAATGCTGGGCCCACCTTGTGCGCTCCGGTCGGAAACCATTTTCCGACCAAGCCCACGATGCGCGCCTTGGTGCCCGTCAAGGCGGTCGGCAATTCCATGAAATTGACGTCGCCAAAGCCGCCTCCCTGTTCCATCGGCTGGTTATGCCAGTTGATGCGAAACAGATTGCGCGGATGCACATCCCAGAGCCCGATTCCGACCAGTTCCGTTTTCACGGAAGCAGGAATCTTTGCCGGGTCGCGCATTTGGGCATAAGTGGGTAGAAGGATGCCTTTCTCCTTGCAGCGCTGAATGTTTTTCTTGCGCTGAGCGGCGTTGATATTGAGGTCAATCATAAGAAATCTCCAGAGGGTTAATCCAGTCCGAGCCCCAGTGCTGCAGCTTTGATATCCTTCAAGCCCGAGCCAGTAATAAGCAAGACGCAGGTTTCCTGAGTCGGCACCGATGCTCGCACTTTAAGCCAGCCGGCAAAGGCGGCGCTGGAAGACGGCTCGGCGAACAGCCCGGTCATGCAGGACAGCGTTTTCTGCGCCGCAAGAATCTCGGCGTCCGACACGACGACGGCCTTGCCGCCGTATCTTTTGAGCTTGCCCAGCGCGTGTATCCCGTTACGCGGAACGTCGACGGCAATCGAGTCGGCGACGCTGTCCGACGGTACCGGATCGGCAAACGGATCGCTTGCGCCATCATGCACAGCCAGCGCCCGCGCGATCGCGCACGATCCTTCGGCCTGGCAGGCCCAGAGCGTCGGCATCTTCTGAATCCGCCCCAGGCGAAGCAGATTCTCAAAGCCGCGGTAGACCCCCGCCAGGATCACGCCATCGCCGACCGGCACGAAGACATGATCTGGAGCTCCAGCCCCAGCTCGGTCCAGATCATCGACGATCTCGAATGAGACGGTCTTCTTGCCTTCGATGGTCAGGGGGTTGTAGGCGGTGTTACGCGACAAAGAGCCGCTGCGCCGCGAGTATTCGAGCGACAGGTCAAACGCCAGGTCGTAAGTCCCATTCACCGCAACCAGTTCGGCGCCGTACTGCAGAACCTGAATGCGCTTGGCAACCGGCGCTTTGGCCGGCAAAAATACCTTGATGCGCAGGCCGGCAGCGGCACCCACTGCCGCCATGCTCGAGGCCGCGTTGCCGGTCGATGCCAGCACGATTTCCTGCAGGCCATGCCGAGTCGCAAAGGCCGCGACCAGATACGACGCACGGTCCTTGAAAGAACCCGAGGGGTTGCAGGTATCGTC
>JBBQZA010000220.1:0-6627 GCA_038208175.1 Burkholderiales bacterium | reverse complement strand
TGGGAGCCTATGCCGCATTCAAATTACGCGACAAACGCAAACCGACCGGTAGCAGAACGGATGAAACCATGAACGTCGGCGGTCCAACCGAGCCGGTCTTCCTGAAACGCTATGCGCCCGTGCCAGTGTCAGAGCCAGCTACCGATGAAAGATGACGGTTGGCCCGGCCATGCGTCCTGTTCCAGCGCCTCCTCCCAGTTCTGATCGCCGCCGCCGCCGCTCGGTCTTCAATCGCCTGAGCACCTATCTGCCCACCATGGTCATCTTGAGCATGGCCATCCCCATGCTGATTTATCTCCTGTTCATGAAATCAATGGGCTGGAATTTACCTCTGCTTGGCGTCCAGGGCGCATTTTCTTATGCCAGTCCAACCGGATCAAGCGTCACCTTGTACGCCTCCTCCAATACCAAAACCTACCTTGCGAGTATCGGGGGCAATTACGAGGTCCTGCTTGCGCCGTGGCGCACCTATTTTGCAAATCGCAGGCTTGAATTCAATGAAGCTCATACCGCTTCCCAGTTGCGCAAGCTGAAAAATGGCATTCTGGTGCTGCCCTCGGCGGTTTCCTTGAGTGACGAAGAAAGAGGCGAAATAATGGCCTTTCGTTCGAAGGGTGGCGCCATACTCGCAACCTGGGCAACTGGAACCAGAAATGGCAGGGGCGACTGGCAGGGCTGGCAACTGCTGGACAACCTGGGCGCCAAGGTGGTCGGCGAGATGCCGGCGGCAAGCAACGCACACAATCTGGTTCTGACGGGTGAGTCTCCGGTATCGCACACCCAGTTTGCGGGGCAAAGAATCGAGTTGAGCAAAACGAGTGAGGCCTTGTTGCGTGCCAGGGGTGAAGCAGTAGGTGCGCGCTTAATGAACTGGTCTCGCGTTACCGATGAAGAACGACGCGACGAGGGCGCTGTGATATTCAGCGAAGCCACCAGACAATTTGGCCGCTTTGCGTTCTTTGCGTTTGCCGAATCCCGATGGGAAGCCCATACCTTGGGTACCTACAGCCTGATCGACGACACACTGCAATGGTTGCGTCGCGATCCGGCGATTGTGCGAGCCAGTTGGCCTTACGGCAAGCGCGCGGCCGAGATTATCGAAATGGATACCGAAGAAGGTTTCCGCAACGCGTTGCGTTTTGCGACAATGATGCAGTCAATCAACTATCGCAGCACGTTTTATGTTTTGTCTTCGGCTGCCAGGCAATTCCCGGATATCGTAACCCGCCTTGCGCGCGATTTCGAGCTCGGCTACCACGGCGACGTACTCACCAGTTTCAAGGGTCAATCGGGAACCAGTCAGGAGCAACGGATGCAGGCCATGCGAAACGAGATGGCCTCCCTCATTCCCGACGTCAAGATGCTGACAGGATTTCGGGCACCCGCTGAAGGATACGACGCCACCACCGAGCAACTACTGCCGAAATTTGGCATCAATCACCACATGGTTGATCCGAATCGTAGCGATGGGCGCCTTCCCTTGCTGATCAGCGGCAAACTTGAATCTGATGCCGACGCGCTGGTGGTGCTGCCGCGAACACAACGTGACGATGACAATCTCAACGCTGAAAAGCTTAGCGTCAGCCAAACCACGAAAGCACTGATAGATGACTTTGATCTGGCACTGGATACGGGTGCTCTGGGCTTGCTGAGCGTGCACAGCCGAAATTTCGGACCCGACAGCGTGATGGCTGGAGCGATGCCGGGTTTTCTGGAACATCTCAAGCAACGTCGGGACCAGTTATGGATGGCATCAGCAGGGCAAGTGGCGGACTGGTGGCGTGATCGCGACCGATTCAAACTGTCGGCGAGCAGTAGCGGTAACGCTGTCGAATTCAACATTACGGTCACCGGGACACAACCAGTCAAAGGAGCGGCTTTGATTGTCATGCTGCCCCAGAAGGGCATCCACGCGGTGATTGAGGGGATGAAGATTGGAATGCCCAAAGCGACCGTTTTGAAGATCGACGATTACCGTGCTGGCGTTGTATTTGATTCCCTGGTACCCGGGAGCTACGCCTACCGAGCCACCTTTTCACCGAACTGACATGTGGTGTGCCAGTAGCCAGTCGGCCACATCCTGAATATCCTGACTCGCTCTGCACACAGCATCATATTTCAGCACCGGCCTTTCGCACGCGAGAGCCTCGGCGACCGCATCGGAACGGTGAATCATGGTGGGAACGATAAGATCGTCATAGTCCGCATGCAGCGCGTTGAGCACCTGAGCCCCTAAATGACTTTGCTCCGAAACCTGGTTGATCAACAACTGCAGGCCATAAAAATCCCTTCTGTGCGCTGTGTACTCGTCGACCAGTGAAAGCAACCTTGGGACGGTCACGAAAGACGCTGCATCGGCCAACACAACGCCCAGCGCGTAGTGCGCTGACCGCAGCGCCTGCTGAAGAAAAACGGACGCGCCAGGGGGCGTGTCGAGGACGACAAAATCAAAGGCGCCCTGGTTAAGGGCGAGGATTTGATCACGAACCCAATGCGGATGCTGCTGGAGAACCGCTTCAAACTCCGCAAGTTCAGACTTGCGAACGACCCCGAAGGGAATGAATTTGACTCCGAAAGGACTCTTGAAAATTGTTCTGGAAGAGATGCCTTCACGAACAATTCCCGCGATGTCACCGGGATCCATGCCAAGATGCAGACGCAATGAATTTTGCATGTCCAAATCGACCAGCAGAACCCTCTTCCTCTTTTGAGCAAGCGCTATCGCCAAATTGGCGGCGAGTGTCGTCTTCCCGACCCCTCCTTTGCCTGAGATAAGAGTTACGACTTGCATGCTGAATACCCGTGTTGCATCAGGGAATATGCGCCACGGAGGCACGAGATGAAAACGGCAAAAATTGCTCCAGGCCGTCAAATGCATAGCGCAGATAAAGCATTCCACTCTGTTGGGCGTAATTGCGACTGTTGTCGAATCCCAAGCGTCCACCCAGCGCAAATTTTGGCGTGAACTGATATTCAAACAATCCGAACAGGTTGTAGCCCATGCCTGAACTCGATTCCGCATCGTAATAGCTTTGATACGTCGTCCCGGCCTTTGTTGTCCAAGCCCCCTGGAAGTTTGAATCCATCGGGAAATAGGGCGCACGATCCTGCGAGAACCTCCGGACACTGAGTTCGCCTCCCAACTGATAGCTGAAACCCCGGCGGCGCCCTGCAAATTCAAATGGAACACCCAGACTGAAATACTGTTGTGGACTGAAGTAGCCACCATGTCCCAAGGTAAAGAAGCCAAGGTTTTCGCGATAACCCAGTGCCGTGAAATTAAGGCCCAGTTTCAATTTGCTGTCTGATACCTGATAGACGCGCCAGTAGGCGCCCATACTGGCTTCAACTTCAATATTGTCCTTGACGCCTTTGCCGTCCAGTGAGGCGGCGCCCAAATCAATATAAACGCCGCCTTCATCGCCGCCATAAGTCAGACCAATCGTCCCTCCGGTCTTCACTACGCCGCCCCAAACTTCCTGTGTTCTCGGGTCGCGCGTACCTGCATACGAAAGCATGCTGTCAGTGACGGCGCGACGACTTAGCCCGCCGCGCAGGGTGAGGCTGTCGAGCTTGGTTGAAAAGCCCAGATCACCGACCAGATGGTTTACAAGAAAACCCAGCGGGGTGGTTCCAATGTTCAGCGTCAGGTTTTCATCGCGATAGCCGACTGAAACGGCAACGCCGCTTGCCTCTTGCAGCGGACCCGAGTCAAAATTATTCAGGAGCAGCCCCAGCGCAGAGGAGCCAAACTTTGCCGTGTTGCCGGCCTCGGTTCGATTCAGGGATCCAGCGCTCAGCAAAGTGGGCGTCAGGCGCAAAGTGAATGCGCCGTCACTACCCAATGGCGTTGTCAATTCGATCGGGATCTCCAGTTCGTTCAGGCTACCCATCCCTGACTCCCCCGATCGCATGCGCCAACGCGCACTCAAGTCAAGTGTGCTGGAAAGTTTCAACTTGATGGCGTTTATTTCCTCACCAACGGTCAATTCCCGCTCCTTGCCTTGCGCCAGCGCCGCCAATACGGCGGGCTGCACAGTGGGCTGTGTGGCAAATTGCATAGGGGGCTGGACGGTCGGCTGCACGACGGACTGTACCGCAGGCAGCACGGGAAGCTGGAACGTTGGCTGCATTGCAAACGGGGGCAAAGCTGAGTTAATGGATGCTTCCCGCGCCTGCGGAATCGGCAAAATGCCGGATCGCTGTCGGTTCGGGTCGGCAAAGAGCCTGTCTCTCGATGCAAAATCAATTGCCGCCGACGCTTCCAGATTTCCAGGTCCGCGAAAACCGGTCACCCTGGAGAGTTCGAGCGCTTGTGCCCTCTGGAAATAGGCCAGGGACTTGTCCAAGTCGCCAAGTTCTCTCTCAGCGCGGCCGGCCGCTGTGAAACTGCGCGGATCATTGGGTGCAATCACCAAGGCTGCCGAAGCGTGAACTGCCGCTCTTTCCCTGGCCTTGGCGCCAAGCGCAATTCCGCTCGCAAACAAGCGATGTTCCAGATCGTTTGGTTCGCGCGCAATCACCCGCTCTGCCATCGCCAGCGCCTTCTGCGGCTCACCCGCAGTGTTGTAGATTCTCGCCAGGGCCATGAGCAGCCGTGGATCGTCAGATTGCTCGAGGGCCCGGTAGACGATGCTGTAGGCGTCACCAACGCGGCCTGCCTCTCTGAGCGCATCCGCTTGCCGTACCGTCAAAGCGATGATGATTTTGTTCAGGTCTTCCTTCTGCGATACCGTCAAACTGCGCGCTTCCGCCAAAGCACCCAGTGTGCGAGTCAGCTCGGCTTCCTGCCCCGCATCCAGCAGCATGCCCGCATACTGAAGACGCAAGTCCACATTGTCGCTGGGCGCCCGTATCAAGGCTTCGCGCATCATGCCAAGCGCCTCGGTCGCTTGTCCCGCTGTGGACCAGGCGCCAGCGACCAACGCGAGCAGTGCAAAATCCTGACCGACCCCCACTTCGGCCTGAGACAGCAGCGCCCTGGCCTGCTGTCGATTGCCCTGTGCCATCAATTGCTGAGCGCGTTGCACCTGCAGGTTCACCGACATGCGGCGCTGATCCTCAATGATCTTCTCTGAACGCACCGCCGCGGGTATTCTTTCCAGCGTGCTCAGTGCATCCTGCCAGAGTTTTTGTTCGGCATAGAGCAGGGCGCGCGCATGCAGCGCTTCGACCGAATCAGGCTTGATTTTGAGCAGGGCATCAAGCAGGAAATTGGCTCGTGGCAGATCGCCAAGACGCTGGTACTGACGCGCCAGCGCCAGTCGCACCCAGGCGTTGGAGAGATCGAGTGCCAATGCGGCCTCAAGCTTGTCGGCGGCGGCCTGATAGGCTTTGGCACGCTCGTCGGCATCGGCCAGCTTGAGCATCACGCCAGCCTTCAACTGGCCTATGCCCTCTACTTTCAATGCAGCCGCGTCATCGAGAGCAGAGAGCATGGTCATCGCCTCGCGCTCGCGCCCGGTCTCCATCAGCACCGAGATCAAACCCCGAAATGCACCAGGGTCAGGGTCAGGGCTCTTGAGAGCGGAACGATAGAACGATTCCGCCTTAGGAAACTGACGTTTTGCAACCCACAAATCACCGAGCAGAACTTGCCCCAAAGGCTGCTTGGCGTCAAGCTTGGTTGCTTCCAGCAGAACCTTTTCCACTTCGAGCAATTTGCCGTCCTTGCGCGCCTGCAGAACTTGCTGCATCAGGGTCCAATAATAGGCAGTGTCGCGTGCCTCCGTCCAACGACTTGCATGGCGGCGATCCACCTGCATCGCGTGGTCCAACAGGCGAACTGCCTCCTTGAAAGCCTGCTGCCGTAAACGAATCGTTCCAAGTCCACCCATAGCGTCGGCATTGCGTGGATTCTTCGCCAGAACGGTCTGAAAACTCTCTTCCGCGGCTTCGATTTGACCTTCTGCCAGCAGCCGAAACCCTAATTCGGGGGTCGCCTTCTGCACATCCTTTTTGGCACTTGCCCTTGCTTCAATCTGAATTTCAGGGGTGACCTTCTTCACCACGTTCTTGGTCGCGACCGTTGGCTGAATCCGACTACGCGACTCAGGCACCATCTTTTTGGGCGCAGCCTTTGGCGGATCAATCCGTGCCAAACGCTCACGGATCGCCTGATCATCCGGATAACGAGCCAGGTACGCGCTGTACAACGCCCGATCGGTTTTGCGCGCATTGAGCCACTCAAGCGCTTGCCGCCAGCCGGTGCGCGCCTCCTGTTTGACTTGATCCTGCTGACTCAAGCTGGCCAACTGACTGATTCCCTGCCGCCGTGTTGACTCCCGGTAGGTAAGGTGGCGCGCCAAGGCGAGCGCATAGCGCTGGTTGCCCGGTTCGTTTCGCACCAACCCCTCCAGGCCGCGCCGCGCTTCCTCCCAACCTTGCGGCGTCGCTCCCAGCGTCTGGTAATACTCCAAACCCAATTGGCCCGTCGGTTTGCTGGTGCCCAACGCAGTTTGGTAGCTGCTTGCGGCTGCCTTCGCCTGACCGGCCTGCGCCTGTTTGCGAGCCGTATCGATGACGGGCGCATTTTTCATGGCTCGCAGCGCAGTCTCAAGATCAGCCACCCCCGGTGGCGGCGATGGCAATTTCAGGGCACGTTGATAAAGCGCCAACGCTTGCGCC
>JBBQZA010000219.1:0-6649 GCA_038208175.1 Burkholderiales bacterium | reverse complement strand
CATCTACAGACGGTCTTGTTGCGCTGGTTTTTCAGCGCGGACCCAGATACGAACCGCTCGGTGAGGCCCCATTCCGTTTCTGTTTCGCTGGAAAATATCCTGCACCAATAAAGCACTGATGCAGAACATAACCTGAATGCTCTTGCTTAGGCAGCTAAGCTTCTGCAAAGTTCTGCGCATTTGCGACATGACGCTGCGCATTTTTTGCAACACGCCATATCTGCGTGTTTTTCGCATTCTTTGGCGCAAGCTTCGCAAGCTGCTGCACACTTAGCTGCTGCTGCTTTGATAGCGGCATCATCTCCTGCTTTGCAAGCTTTTGCACATTTGCGACATTCTTCTGCGCAAGTAGTACATTCTTTTACGCAATGTTCGTGTCCCGCTTTTCCTTTGCACTCTTTTGCGCAGGCATCGCAATCTGTTGCACATTGCTCGCAAGCATCAGCGCATTTTGTTAATGTTTCTTTGTTCATTTTAGAAAATTCCTTATGGTTGATTGACAATCGGAGCCTGCGATTAACAGCGGCAGGCAGTGGAAGGTCCCTTGGAGGAACCGGCTATGCAATAACCAACTGCAACGGCGCTCCACCAGCGGAATGCTCCCCTTCTCCCGGCACTTTCTCTGTGCGCTGGCACACAGAGAAGGAAGGCGTTTCGTTTGGTCGGGTAAGCGGCGGCTAACAAGTTTTTCACGCTACAACGATCATGGTGGTCCGTTACCAGCCAGCGAAAAAAGTTCTTTTTAAGCCTGCGGTGTGCGGCCAGTGCGCTGCGTTCAAACTCGATGCGCTTGCCCTTGATCTGGAAAAACATTTTGCTTTCTTGCTATGCACGGCCGTATGCAGGTCACGCTCAAGCGCCGCCATTTGCGCCAATAGCCCAGCGATTCGATCATTCATTTCAGGTGGTGCAAGGCTTGCCCCCTGTGCATGGCTATGTGGTCTGTCTTCGGGCTACGTATTTCGTACTGCGGGTTCGCCTCACTACAGTGGCGCGTCTGGCCGTTGTAGTCAGTGTCATGGGTATGCACCCTGGTGATAGTGCCGCTGGCAGGACCAAATTCAATATGCCAGCCGACTTTGTCACCAATTTTGAATCTGTGCATCATGATGTTGTTCCGTTTCGGGTTGAAGATATCTTAGGCGGTCTCTAGCAGGCGTTTTGGCTGCGAGGCAGCGTTGCTGTGTTAGGCGTTGTAAAGGTGCTGTCGTGTCAGCGGCAACACCGCCGGGCACCCGGCACGTTTGCTGGCCAATACCTGGTACACGCCAATCTCACCCGACTCAAACTCCAGTGCGCAGGCGGCCATATAAAGCCGCCAGATACGCCAGGTCGATTCGCTGGCGTACTGCAAGGCCTCGTCGTGGTGTTGCTCAAGCCGCGCAACCCAATGCCGCAGCGTCAATGCATAGTGCGGCCTAAGCGACTCGACATCGGTGATCTCAAAATGAGCGCGCTCCATGACGCGCTGGATGTTGCTCACCGTATCGAGCTGCCCATCCGGGAAGACATAACGGTTGATGAATTCTGAAGACACTGTTTTCTCCCAGCCTTCCACGTCATGCGTGATGCCATGATTCAAAAACAGGCCGCCCGGCTTGAGCAACTGATGCACCTTTGAAAAATACACGGGCAGGTTGTTAAGACCGATGTGCTCGAACATGCCGACGCTAGACACCTTGTCGTAAGTACCCTCTCCATTCAGGTCGCGGTAGTCACGCAACTCGACGGTCACCCAGTCTTGCAGACCCGCTTGTGCAATACGCTGGTGCGCCAGTGTCAATTGCTGCTTGCTGAGCGTGATGCCATGCGAGCGCACGCCGTAATGCTGCGCCGCATGAATCACCAGCGCTCCCCAACCACAGCCGATGTCCAATAGCTTCTCGCCTGGCTTTAGTATCAGCTTACGGCAGATATGGTCAAGCTTGGCCTGCTGGGCCTGTGCCAGACTAACATCGGCGCTCTCAAAGTAGGCACATGAATACACCATGGCCTCATCAAGCCACAGCGCATAAAACCCGTTAGACACATCGTAGTGAAAAGCGATTGCATCGCGGTTTTCGGCCTTGGAATGCTGCTTCACGCTGGCGCCATGCAGCGAGGCACGCGCCGCATCAAGGCGTGATGCGACCCGGTCAGTCCAACACAGTTGCAGCGCGGCCACCAAAGCACCCAAGCGGTCGCGCCACGACATGCGAATAGCCCGTAAATGATCCTTTAGGCCCAAGGCTGCAAAAAAATCCCCTTCAATGTCAACGTCGTCGCGAAAGTAAATCTCCGCCATGCGCAGAGGGTCTCGCCCCATCACCATGGTGCGCACGGCAGCAGGGCTGCGGCACACCAACGTGAATCGGTGCTGCGCATCTGACGCACTGGTTTTGGCTGCAAGCGCCGCATTGCCAACCTTCACAACAGCGCCATTCCACAACCTTATCGATACCGTTGTGTTGAGACCTTTGAACAGGCGCGCCAGCAAGGCCGCCGCATGCTGGGGCGTTCGTCCCTGCGCGGCATAGCCAGCAATAGCGCTACCCGATGCGTGTGTAGTTTCTGAACCATCAACCGTGATGACATTGGGCATAGAGTCAGTGTGCGTAGCGTTCAGCCGTGCGTCTGTGTGCAAGCACACACAACTACGCATCGCAGTACAACAATTCGGGCTAACGAGTCGATGCCTTTAGCAGCGCAACGATGGCGGCCCTCGGGCAGAAAGCCATCCGTACGCTCGCCGACAGGCCCGGCATCTACTGCAGGTCGGTCACGCTGCCGATCCACAGAAGGGAACAGACAGCGAGGACACCAAGACGAAGAACGCCAGCGCCGACCCTCTCGGCACGGCGATGCCCTGCGCATGCACGTCACCGAATGTCGCACCGGAGCGGGTCGCGGGCGGCCTCATGCGTCGCCCAAGGGCGGGTGAGACGGCAAGAAACGACGGTAGCTCACTATGGGCCCTCGTCGTCTGCCAGTTGTGTGCGCCTCGTAAGCACGTCGCGGCGCAAGAGTCCCAGTGGTGCGCATCCATTCCAAAGCGGCGTGGTATCTGGGCCGCAACAAGCCCATAAATGCAATTTTCATGCGGCATGTCGTGCGCGCGCAAAATGCGCCTGTCAGCTCGGCAGCGCACAGATAAGCTGCGCTACTGCGCGTATGGTCTGCTCATCAAACAACGCACTTCATAAACAAGAGAAACCTCATGCAATGGTGCTAAAGCAATTACACAGCCCGCCGGAATGGACCGAGCTACCTGTTTGGCAGCCAGGACGGGAGGGATTTCCTGAGGCACGTGCCGCGTATGGGCATCGTCACAAGACCACCCGCTACCCGCTGGCTCAGGCCAACGAAGCTCTGGCCTACCGGCGCGCGGGCCGCTTTGACGGCGTCGCAGTGCTGCTGCCTTGAAGGCGCACGGGCTCGAACGAAAGGAAGCTCACATGTCCAAACTGTCCTCACACGAGCGCAACGCCATCCCCGCGCGCCAGTTCGCCTTTCCCGCGCAGCGCAAGGAGCCGCTGGAAAACGCTAGCCATGTTCGAAACGCCCTGGCGCGCTTCGATCAGGTACAGGGGGTGAGCGATGCCGAACGCGATGCCGCTTGGGGGCGCATTCAGACCGCCGCGAAGCTGTACGGTGTGGAGTTGCACGAGGCCGGATGGCGTGATTTGCGCGCTCGGCGGGCGGTCAGCACGCCGAGGTAGCCGCACGAGCGGAACCGCATTTTTCATGCGCCAGGGTGCGCTGCCGCACTGTTGAAAAAAATGCTCTGCGCTATGGTTGATTATCGTAAAAAGTCAGCGTCGTGTGATCGACGATCAACTATCCTTGGAGGTTTCCGTGAACCAACCGCCCAAACGTTCGGCCCCGCCCCCTGGGCCGATTCATCCCCTGCCGCCGCAAGACTCGAAGACGCGAGCCAAGCCGACGGAACCCACAGAGGTTCTGGGAAGGCACAAGAACAGTGGCCAGAAGGATCACAAGGGTGCGCGCTGACGGGCGTTGCCACCGAGTCGAGTCCCCGTCGTGAAGCGGGATCCTCCGGCTGCCGGGCTTCATTCCAGGAAGGTGACATTATTATGGACACAAACGACAGACAGAACCGCGCTATCTTGCAAAGCATCGCCCATCGGGTGATGCTTGAAAGAGGACTCCTTCCGGATTTCTCAGTCCAGGCACTCGCTGAACTCGATGGAATCCATGAGCCTGCAACACAAGATGCAGACTCAACCAGTGATCTCCGAAACCTTATCTGGTGTTCCATAGACAACGATGATTCGCGCGATCTGGATCAACTTACCGTCGCCGAAGCCATGCCCGGAGAGGGCGTAAAGATTCTGGTCGCCATTGCCGATGTAGATGCGCTCGTCAAGAAGCAGTCAGCACTTGATGATCATGCCCGACACAATACGACCTCGGTATATACGGCAGCCGAGATATTTCCGATGCTGCCCGAGAAACTCTCAACCGATCTTACTTCTCTCAACCATGAATCAAACCGCCTCGCCATCGTTGTTGAAATGGTCGTCGCCGAGGACGGATCGCTTGCAAGTTCAGATGTTTATCGAGCGGTAGTCCGCAATCGTGCCAAGCTCGCCTACAATGAAATTGCCGGCTGGCTGGATGGTATTGGGCCAATGCCGCAAGCTATCGGCGCGGTCGACGGTCTCAGCGAGAACCTTCGGCTTCAGGACCGTGTGGCCAATGAACTGAGAGCACTCCGGCGGGTGCACGGCGCGCTTAATCTCGAAACCATCGAAACCCGTCCGGTTTTCGAAGGGGATGCGCTCAAAAACTTAGAAGACGAAAGAAAGAACAAGGCCAAAGAGATTATTGAGGACTTCATGATCGCCGCAAACGGTGTTACTGCACGATACCTCGCGGCCAAGACATTTCCCTCGTTGCGGCGCGTGGTGCGCACACCGAAACGCTGGGACCGGATCGTCAAGCTTGCCTTAGATCATCGCTTCACGTTACCCCAGAACCCGGACGCAAAGGCCCTGGAGCAATTCCTGGTATCGGCGAAATCTGCCGATCCGCTGCGCTTTCCAGATCTTTCCCTCAGCGTCATCAAGCTCTTGGGCGCTGGCGAGTACGTGGTCGAATTTGCGGGAGGCAGTACAGCCGGACACTTCGGCCTTGCGGTACGGGACTACACTCACTCGACAGCACCGAACCGCCGATATCCCGATTTAATCACACAGCGGTTGCTGAAAGCGGCGATAGCAGGAGGTTCCTCGCCTTATGGGAACGATGAATTGGAGGCGCTCGCGCAGCGCTGTACCGAACAGGAGGACGCCGCGAAGAAGGTCGAACGGCAGGTCGGAAAATCCGCAGCAGCCATGCTGCTGGAAGCAAGGATCGGGGAACGGTTCGATGCTATGGTCACCGGCGCAGCTGACAAAGGCACGTGGGTCCGTCTTTTCCATCCACCCATTGAAGGAAAGCTGGTGAGCGGTTTTGAAGGCATGGACGTCGGCGACAGGCTCAGCGTGCAGCTGATCCGCACCGATGTGGAGCGTGGATATATCGACTTCAACAGGGTGGGGTAACGGGCGCAGGTGCGTCTTGATTTGCGCGGGTTGGGAAGCCAATATCCACTGAAGCGTTGACGGAGGCTGTGGGAGACCCACTCTGGCAGGTTTCCTTCGCATAAGTGCCGCAAGAGCCAGGGCCAGAATAACGTAAGCGCCCGACCAGTACCCTATTGACAGTCAGATCGCTGGTTGGTTAAGCGGCTCGTTGACCTCGGCGACATCGAATGCAGCCGGGTCAAACGAGCCACCGATCCACTGCTTGAGTTCTTCATGCTCGGGGTTTGTCGGATCGGCTAATGCTTGCAGGTATTCAGCATAGCCTGGGGCACCACCAACATCTTCGGGTGGACAAGCATTCTGACCGTCCAGACACAGGGCGCAATGTAGGGGCGAATCAGTCGTTACCACTTTCTCAACCTTGACCTTGTGACGCCAAGCGTCCCCAAAGTCGTAGATGTAGACAAAGCTCTTGCGTGCACCCAGCGCCTCTTGCAGTGTGACGCTCTCTTCATCGACAACGCCTTCGGGCAACTCCCAGCCCGGCTCGGATGGGCCGTAGTTGTCACGGCCAAAGATGAACTCATGCAAATGCCCGCCTTGCCAGCTGGTGCCCCATAAAAGCGCGACATGCAGCATAGATAGTTTGATCATGGTGGGAACCAGCAAACGCCGCCACACCTTGGGCTCAACCCATTCGAGCTCGACATACAGTTGGTACGCCTGCAGCCCTTGGCTGGCGTTGGAGCCCTCCGGCTGCAGTGGGCCTTTGCGAGTACTCGTTGCCGTTATGTCTATGACTGCAATGCTGGGAAAACGGTCCTTCGCGGATCGGCGAACAATTGGTCTTGCCGACCACAACCGGCCAGTCGGCCTTGCGCTCCATAGCGGCCATAGGGCTGCTTTCCCCTCGGCACCATTATCAGTACGAAAAAGTGACCATCGGCTACTACCAGCCCTACGCCACCAGACATGAAGCCCTGGATCGCGATGCCGCCTTGCAGCAGGAAACGCGCAACGTGGGTCTGGCTGTGGCCCATGCGGTGCAGGCCCTGCGCTCAGGCCAATTGCAGGCGGTCCAGCCCAAACAGCCACGTCCGCGGCCCAAATAAGCTGAGCCT
>JBBQZA010000218.1:0-6701 GCA_038208175.1 Burkholderiales bacterium | reverse complement strand
ATGCCGCCTTGCAGCAGGAAACGCGCAACGTGGGTCTGGCTGTGGCCCATGCGGTGCAGGCCCTGCGCTCAGGCCAATTGCAGGCGGTCCAGCCCAAACAGCCACGTCCGCGGCCCAAATAAGCTGAGCCTGGATAGTCAATCCTCACCACGCATATCTTGAAGGAATCAATCATGAACTACGTTGAACGCGACACCTACCCGCACCATGTGCGGATGTAGACGGGTGTTGCCGGGTGTAGCCAGCGATAGCATCCGGCGACGAAACCTTAATGGCACCGGTGGCGTGGGGAACAGATAGCGTGCCAGGTCGATCGAGTGGTTTTGTCTGCCGCTGTCAATCATCGAACAGGCGGTGCCGATGATTCTCGATGGGTCCGTTGTGCGGCATCGGTATGACCACAGGGCTTGCGAAATTGTGCCTATTGGGAAGTCAGTGGTTTGATGCCACACAGACAGCAAAATTATGAACATCAGCTCAAGGCTGGAAGGTGCGCGAAGGCTAGCGTTGTTCTATATTATGCTGAGACGGAGACCACTCAATATTGGTGTCTAACCCTATTTGTTTCGCTGGAAAATATCCTGCACCAATAAAGCACTGATGCAGAATTCCCTGCAAAGAAGTGAACTAACCAAGAACCCTGCAGTTCTGCTCGAACCATCATGCTGCAAAGTAACGCTATGGTCTGTGCGCCACCGCACTGTTGAAGAAGGTTTGAACGGCACAAAGTTAAGATTGGCTTGGCCTCTGTATTTGCACTTGAAACAGGGTATGCCCCTTTGAATGGCCACAATGAGCTCCGACACGACCGGCGCTTCCCGACCATCAGCAGCCATTGAGGCCGATGGTTGCGACTGACTTGTATGGCCCAAACCGGTCCCTGAGTCTCAGCAAAATCGAATACTCAACGAAGACGATGTTGGAGATAGGTCATGATTTTGCATGCCAACTCTTCAGGCGGGGCCACTGCATCGGCTAAACCGGCCTCAATCGCACCGCAGGGCATACTGTTGAATTCTGCGGAACTTGGAGTCTGAACAAAAGCGCCACCGCCGTTTTCCGTTATTGTCCGTAATCCGAGGGTTCCATCACTTCCCGCCCCTGAGAGAATTACGCCAACGCTGCGCTCTCGCTGGTCTTCGGCTAACGAACGGAAGAAGAAATCAATTTGCCTAGCCACGACGCCGCCATGCCTGACCAACTCCTGAAGGTGCAATTGTCCATGCAGGATGGACAGGTTGCGGTTCGGCGGTATCACATAGATGCGTATTTCAGCGAACGTGGACGGCGTTTCAGGCTGATCGTGGACGCTGTTTCAGCCTGATCGTGGACGCGTAGGGGATGCGCGCAAGCAAATTCTTGTAATGTATCCGAGTTGAAAAAACTACTGCCGCTGCCGAGCCAAGAGCCGACCGTAGAAATTTCCCAGTCAATGACTGTTCATTGGTCCGGTCGTTCGCCGAAAGGCCGCCCGAACATATAACCTGACCGAAGCGGCCGGTAGCAGCTTTGGAATGCTGACCGCGCCGGGGGGAGGGCTTTGCCCGCAGGGCACCGCATTCGTTCGCTGCCGCACAGATGACGTGCCCATTCGGGTTCAACATAAGCAACCATGCTGTCCAACGTGGCGCGCTTTTTGATCATGCAACCGTACTTCTCTGCTTCGGCTTATGGTGAAGGCGTCGTTCGCTGTTTTCTGCCGACACTATTCTTAACGCAATTGAATCGAGGTGAACGATGGCTTTAACTGACTCCGAAGTTCAACCCATGAGCAAGCCCCGCAAGAACGGCCTCGCGCCCGAGGTTGAACTGCAAAAGTGTCTGACGGGCATCAAGGGGTTTGACGAAATCACGGAAGGCGGGATTCCGCGAGACAGGATCACCTTGTTGTGCGGAAGCACCGGTACCGGGAAGACACTGCTTGGCGTTGATTTTTTGATCAACGGCGCGATCCGCTACAACGAACCCGGCGTCTTCATGTCATTTGAAGAGACTGAAGATGAGTTGTACAAAGATGTGGCTTCGTTGCAATTGAACTTGCAAGCGCTCGTCGCTGAGAAGAAGATTCTTATCGACTATGCTCTGCTCGAGCGAAAAGATGTTCAGGAAGCAGGGGAATTCAACCTCGAAGGACTCTTTGTTCGACTTGAACTTGCCATCGACTCCGTCAAGGCGAAGCGCGTCGTGCTGGATTCCATCGAATCATTGTTCGCCGGGGTCAATGATGCGGGCATCCTGCGCCTCGAAATCAAGAGACTATTTCGTTGGCTCAAGAACAGACAAGTCACAGCGCTGATCACCGGTGAAGGGCAACAAGACTCGTTCACTCGCCATGGCTTGGAGGAATATATTTCCGACTGCGTCATCCTTGTAGACAACCGCGTCAAGGAACAGATTGCAACACGGCGAATTCGTGTGATCAAATATCGCGGCTCCAACCACGGAGCCAACGAATATCCGTTCGTTATCGACAAAGGTGGGCTTTCAGTCATCCCCATCACTTCTGCAGGCTTGGACCAACCGGGCACGGCCGAACGGGTGGCGACAGGAATCGCGTCACTGGACAAGTTGTTCCAGGGTGGTGGATACACCAGAGGCAGCACCATACTCGCATCGGGCACCGCGGGGACGGGCAAGACCAGTCTCGCAGCCGCTTTCGCGGTGGAGACATGCAGGCGTGGGGAGCGGTGCCTGTTCTTGTCGTATGAAGAATCACCGGGTCAACTCATCCAGAACTTGAGTTCGATCGGTTTCGACCTCGGGCCGCTGGTGAAGAAGGGGCTGCTGAAAATCGTATCCACCCGACCGTCGTTTTTTGGTCTGGAGATGCACTTGCTTGACTTGTACAAGCTGCTGGCCGAATTCCAGCCAAGAGCCGTTGTCATCGATCCGCTGACGAGTCTCCTGGGGCAAGGGAACCGACTTGAAGTTCAGTCCATGCTGACACGCATGATCGATGCCCTCAAATCCAAGACCATCACTGGATTCTTTACCAGCCTGGTCTCTTCGACCGCGCAAAATGACACGAGCGGTGAAATCGGCGTATCGTCCTTGATTGACACGTGGATCGTCGTCAGGGAATTGGAGGAAAACGAGGGGCAACGTCGCATTCGCGGCCTCTACATCGTCAAGTCGCGCGGCATGGGCCATTCCAGCGATGTACACAAACTGATAATGAGCGATGACGGAGTGCTGATCGAGCCAATGGATTCCAAGGCCACGGCAGGACCCGATCAGAAAAAGAAGGTCGGAAAAGGAACCTCCACGGCTAAAAAATAGCAAAATCTTTCAGGAAACCCGATAATGCCCCCTCCGCAAGCATGAAAAGCAAGCATGAAAAAGTCGATTCCGACCGGCATAGTAGGGATTGGTGGCTCGGCGGGGGCCCTGAATGCATACAAAGCGCTGTTGGATCATTTGCCAGCCGACACCGGCATGGCATTCGTGATCATCTCGCATATCAGTCCAGACGCTTACAGCCAGTTGGCTGAAATTCTGGCACGCCATACGAGGATGCCGACGCTGGTCGTATCGGTTGCCATGCCTATCAGGGCCAACCATGTTTATGTGATTCCAGCAAACGCCGATCTCGAGGTTGAGAAATACAAGTTCAAGGTCATTTCGCCTCGGAGCCGACGCAACGCGCAAATAGATCTGTTCTTTGCTTCGATCGCGGAAGCCTTCGGCGACCGGGCGATCGGGGTCATCCTCTCTGGTTACCACGGGGACGGCACCGCAGGGTGCAAGCACATCAAGGAAAAGGGCGGCATCACTTTTGCGCAGGATCAATCGGCAGAGGTTGATTCCATGCCTATTAGTGCGCAGGCGTCAGGCTATGTGGATTTTGTTCTGCCACCGGACAAGATTTCTGCGGCGCTGATCTAGATAGGAGCGCGCTTCGCTCGTAACGTTTGAGCCGTCGAGTTCGCTTGGCCGACTGCAGTCATAGAGGCTACGGCGGTGAGCACCCGCTTTGGGCCACAGCGGCACTAGATCGCCAGACCAGGAGCACCCGCTTCCTGCCAGGACTTGCCCTTCATTTCATCGTAGGTTCCAATGGATCGACCGCCACGGGCAAGCGTGCAGTCGGCCAGCTTTGCTTTAGGCTCATATCTGAATTGGAAAATACTCTGCGAATGCAGTTTGTGTTTCACAATAAAGGACTCCATGAACGAGAAAATTTCCAACATCCTGGCTCAAATGGCCAGCCTTGAAGACGAGTTGCGCACCGTTGTAGCGGCGCACGAGAGTCAAATGCTCTTTGAAATCAAGGGCAAACGAGTCGAGTTCGAGGCATCGGTCAAAGCCGCGCATCGCAAACTGAAAACAAATTTCTTTCGCTGGTTGGTCACCAACCGACCGCAAAATCTGATCACCGGCCCGATCATTTACGGCATGATTTTCCCGTTGATGATGCTTGACCTGTGCGTCAACTTTTACCAATGGGTGTGCTTCCCGATCTACGGCGTGGTCAAGGTGCGCCGGGGCGACTACATCGTGTTTGATCGGCATCACCTCGGCTATCTCAATTTCATCGAGAAATTTCACTGCACTTACTGCGAATATGGCAATGGGCTGATGAGCTATATGGCGGAAATTCTGGCGCGCACCGAAGAATATTTTTGCCCCATCAAGCACGCTCACAAGATTTTGGGCACGCACACCCACTACAACAGGTTTCTGGACTACGGCGATGCCGCCGACTATGAAGCCAAATTGGAGGCCTACCGCGTCGCGCTGGGCCAGACCAAACCGGGTCCTAGCGCAGCAGCCGACGCATCTACGAAGGCGTGAAAATAGTTCTTGGCTAAGTTCGGTGGCGTACCGATGCATGCGCCCTTGATTGCGCATCATCGCTTGCATGAAGCGTGTTTTCACCGGTGGGCTGCGGCCAAAGAAAACGCAAAAAAGTGGCGTGACTGAGGCAACGACGCTGTCGCTGCAGCAAGTGGCGCAGTTGTCCGGCATCAGCGAAACCGACTTGTCGGCGCTGGTGCGGTCTGGCGTGCTGATGCCGGTTCTGCTGACCAGCAGCGCCCTGCGTTTCGGCATCGGGTGTGTCATGGCATTGCAGCGCGCGCAAAATTTGCGTCAAGAGTTGGCGCTTGACGCTCAGACCTTCTCGCAGGCGGTGGTGATTCTCAACCGGGCTGTGGGCATTGCGGCCGCTAGCCGAGCGTGACCCGATGGGTGCCGCACGATTCTGGTTGATAGGTGTGGCCGCGCTGGCGCTGTGCGCTGCGGTCGGCATTTACTGGTACCCACTGGCACAGAGCCGGATGGCCCCGATCAATCCGATTCCGATTCAAACGCCGATACCAACCCCAATAGCAACTCCAATACCAACCCTGGCACCAACCACGGTCAAGGTACCTCTGGCAGAAGATTTCAACCGTGCTGTTGCATCACGACTGGTGTTGCCACAAGGCGAAGTCGTGGCCTATGCCATGCGTTTGCATAACGCGCTCGATGCAGCGCAATTGCCATTGGTCGTGTCTCAATTTGTGTTGTTGGTTGATCGAAGCCCCAACGTGCAAGCCGCGTTGTTGTATTGGGGGTCAGCGGGAGATGGATGGAGCTTGGTCGGGGCTGCGCCCGTTTCTACCGGCTTGCCGGGTCGATATGAACATTTTGTGACCCCGTTGGGCATCTTTGATCACAGCATGGCCAATCCAGACTTCCGCTCCGCGGGCACCAAAAACAAACTGGGTTTCCGAGGTTACGGACAAAAAGGGCTACGCGTCTACGATTTTGGCTGGGTAGAGTCGCCCCGTGGTTGGGGTGACGGTGCCATGGGTGTGCTGCGGTTTCAGATGCATTCGACCGATCCCGGTGTGGCAACTCAGCTCCTTGGAACGGCCCAGTCAGAAGGCTGTGTTCGTATTCCGGCCGCGTTGAATGACTTTATGGATCGCCATGCCGTTCTTGATCAGGACTATGAGCGGGCCAGTGCAGAAGGCAAGCATTTATGGGTACTGCGTACGAATCGGCAAGCCACCGCCACACCCGGACGCTACATGGTGGTGGTCGACTCTGCGCAAAGCCAGCGCCCGGCGTGGTCGCCGCTGCCAGCCAAGCATTAATGTCACTCCCTATGGATCATCATGAAAACGCCATTCGAACAAAACGCGACAGAATCCAACCCCACCAGAAGACCCAGTCTCCTGAGCCACACGATAGTTACCGTGTGTATGTCATTTGCACCTCCCTTGTGCAGGCCGAAGTGGTGCGCCAGCATTTGCTTGATGCAGGTTTGGACACCACTGTGATCGCGCTACTGAAGCTGTGAAGACAAGTGCATCCCTTGTTGAGGGCGCAAGCTGCCGTAGCGCAAGGCGTATTGTTTGGTGAACTCGGCACCCAGGAAAAATATCTGGGCGCAGTAGTACACCCACAGCAGCAAGGCCACGACCGACCCGGCGGTAATCAGCGCCCCGGTCCAGACATCACGCAGCGACAGCGGTACATCGGGCAGCATCTTGTAGATCACGGCTTTAGCAACAGTGCTGAGCACGCATGTGCATTGCCGTGTGTGCGTGGTCAATGAAGTGTAGCCTCGCTTTACATTCAACCGGACCTGCGCAAAAAGCCGTCTAGGCCGGTTAATTCGGAGTAAAGCGATACAGGGGAGTCGGCCTGAATTACTGCTTTCAACTTGGCTCTACACCCGCTTTTGGAGCGCCGGGCGAATCCACTGCGGC
>JBBQZA010000217.1:0-6835 GCA_038208175.1 Burkholderiales bacterium | reverse complement strand
GCTTGTCGTCATTGGGCACACCTTGGCCTTTGGCATACATCAGGCCCAAGCTGGTCTGCGCCATGGCATGCCCCTGCACGGTGGCTTTTCGGTACCACGCCACGGCTTGAAGCTCGTCCTTGGGCACGCCTTGGCCTTTCTCATACATCAGGCCCAGGACGGTCTGCGCGCTGGCATCCCCCTGCTCGTCCAGCTTTTTAAAACCTGCAAAAGCCGTGCGGTAATCCTTACGATCATAGGCCGCAAGCGACTGATCAAACGTTTGCTCCCGCACAGGAACTGACGCGTCCGTTGTGAGCGCCAGCGAATCGGCCACCATGACTGACGATATTCGGGACGGTCTTTGTTCCGTATTTTGAATAACACCGGGGGATTTAGGGCCTGGCGTGTGTTTCTCTTTGCCTATATTGAGATACGCTTCGTTAATCCTTCCTACCAAGCTCTTGATTCGTTCTTGCGATGCTCTTTCATTTGGGAAAATCAGTCGAAATACAACATCAAATAAACCAAAGAACAGCCACAATACGGGCCGCAATATCAGCACAAGTATCTTTAAAAAGAGAGTATGGGGTACCTCAGATGTGACACCTTCTCCGCTCCTGCCTTGGCGCCAAGAACCCTTGTACTGCTGCTCTTGATTTCTCACAAGTTCCTGCACTTTTTCCTCTGTAGCTCCAAAACCTCTAAAGTCCGCGACCATTATGTTCACACGTGTCTTCTCAGCTTGGTCTGCGTTAAAAGTCGCGTCCATGCCCAAGATATCTTCTCGGTAGAGTTCAGACTGCCCATTTCCAAACAGCGGCATTAACTCATGTCGACCGCCGTAAAAGAGAACCTTTTTCGCAAAGTGTTGATGCAATTCCTGCTCAACATCCCATGCGTCATCAAGATAGACGAAGCGCAACACCACATCTATCGACTTTTCATCGCCGTTACCCTGGTAGGCAAGGCGCTCTTGGGCGGAATTTAGTGTTGTGAATCCAAGCTTATACATGACGCCTACAGGCGTATTCAAGCGCAAGTAATACACATGCCCACTCCTCTTGATTGGCGGCGGCAGCGCTCGTTTAAATCTGTAAGCTTTGGTCATTTTTATTCAAGGTTTTCTGTATCTAAAAAAGGACGATTGCCTTTGTTTTTATTGCCAAAAGGGAACCATCTTCGCTACCGGTAGCTGTCAAGGCAGTTGTCGCATGAGGGTAGTGAATTACGAAACAAGCAGCGCGCAAGCGCCAGCGCGAGGTAAAGCGCCGCTAGAGCAAAAACACCCTAACTGGCAATCAATGCGCTCAAGATGCATAACAGTTTCGCTACTTAATTTATAGCTGACTGAACAGGACTGGCATGCGCAAGAGGTGCATTTGATGCTAAAAAATTCGTTTGCTGGTCAGGGTGATTCCGCTCTAAAAGCACAGGCACAAACTTGGCTACGAGCGTCCTGGGCATGAACATTGGCATGGGTGACTTTAAAACCCTCTTAAGAAACATGAATTTGAACAGACTTCATCATGACTCACGGTTATGTTTCTTCGGCTCGGAGTCCGGGCGGGGCCGGCTGGATCGCTAACGTATGAGTTCAGCGGACGCGTAGCGGTCCGCTGTAACGCCGGGTTAGGACCATGGTGCCGGAATCGACACGCCTGGCGCAACCCGGAAGCAAAAAGCGCGGATGCGCCGCCACTATGGAAAGCATAGCTGGAAGCACAGGCAGGGCGTGCGCCAGCGGCACCTGGGGCGTGAAGTTTGGCATGGTTGACTTTACAAACCTAACGTTAATTGGACGACTCGATGTTACCTTTGTTAACAATCTAAAACGGTAAAAATTTTGACTTTTTCCTTTTCTCTCAAGGACTTATCGAGTTGCCGGCCGTTTAGGCAAACCTAAAATTCAGCGGATGAGTTTGCCTCTGCAACCTGCCACTGGCCCAGCAACACCTCCGCCCGCTGTCTCGCAAATCGCCGCAGCTCACACCCCGAGATAGCCCGCCAGCGCCGCGCTGCCCGCCACCTCGTCGCCACTGCCTTGCAGCACCACCTGGCCTTTTTGCAGCACCAGCGCGCGGTCTGACTGCGCCAGCACTTTGCGGTAGTCGCGGTCCACGATCAGGGTGGCGATGCCGCTGGCGCGAATCGCGCTGATGACGTTCCAGATGTCCAGCACGATCAGCGGCGCCAGCCCTTCGGTGGCTTCGTCCAGGATGATCAGGTCCGGGTGCGTCATCAGCGCCCGGCCAATCGACAGCATCTGCTGCTCGCCGCCCGAGAGCTGCGCGCCCAGGTTGGTCAGCCGCTCCTTCAGGCGTGGAAAAGTCTCCAGCACGCGCTCGTAAGACCAGTCGCTGCGCCCGTCGCGGCCACGGCGGGCCGCCATGACGAGGTTCTCGCGCACCGACAGGTTGGGGAACACGCCGCGTCCTTCGGGCACATAGGCCACGCCCAGCCGTGCGACTTCATGCGGCTTGGCGCGCGAGGCGTCCTGGCCGAAAAAGGCGATGCGGCCGTCGCGCTGCGTCACATGGCCGAGCAGTGTGCGGATCAGCGTGCTTTTTCCCATGCCGTTGCGGCCCAGCAGGCCGATGGTTTCGCCGCGTGCTATCTGCAGGTCAATGCCGTGCAGCACATGGCTGGAGCCGTACCAGGCGTGAATGCCGCGTGCATCAAGGATGAATTCGGAAGGCTTCACGTTCAATGGTCTCCAAGGTAGGCGGCCTGCACCTGCGGGTTGCTGCGTATGCCGGCGGGCGTGTCGCTGGCAATCACCGTGCCGTTGACCATCACTGTGATGCGTTCGGCGATGCGGAACACGGCGTCCATGTCGTGCTCGACCAGCAGAATGGCGTGCCGGCCCTTGAGTTCGGCCAGCAGCGCCAGCATGCGTTCGGTTTCTTCGGCGCCCATGCCGGCAAGCGGCTCGTCGAGCAGCAGCACTTGCGGCGCAGTGGCCAGGCACATGGCGATTTCAAGCTGGCGCTTTTGGCCGTGCGAGAGCAGGCCCGCCGGGCGCTCCAGCAGGCTGTCCAGACCGGCACGCGACGCGGCTTGGCGCGCTGCCGAGGTGCTGGCTTCGCAATGCTGGGCGCTGCGCCACCACTGCCACGGCTTTTGCGTGGCAGCCTGCGCGGCCAGGCGGCAGTTTTCAAACACGCTGAACGTGGGATAAATGGTGTTGCGCTGGTAGCTGCGGCCCAGGCCCAGGCGCGCGCGCTGGGGCTGCGAGCAGCCTGTCACGTCCTGGCCGAGCAGCTCGACGCTGCCGCTCGACGGCGGGATTTCGCCCGACAAAATATTGATCAGCGTGGATTTGCCCGCGCCGTTGGTGCCGATGACGGCATGCACCGTGCCGCGCGCCAGTTCCAGCGAGACGCGGTCCAGCGCCACCAGGCCACCCCAGCGGCGGGTGATGTCATGGCCACGCAGCAGGATTTCAGAAGAGACTTCAGACGGCTTCACGGCGTACCTCCTGCAGGGTGTTGCGGCCCATCAGGCGCATCCGGATTTGCCCCGGCAAACCCACCAGTCCGCGCGGCAAAAACACCACGCTGGCAATGATGCTCAGGCCCAGTCCCAGATGCCAGTGCCGGGAAAAGTCGCCAAACACCGCTTCTGACTTGAAGAATTCCTGCAGCAGCGCAAAGGCAAAAGCGCCGATTACCGCGCCGCGCAAATGGCCCAGCCCGCCCAGGATGATCATGATCAGCACCGCGCCCGAGAGGTGCCAGCTCATCATCTCCGGGTTGACGAATCCGTCTTTCACGGCAAACAGGAATCCCGCGAGCCCGGCAATGCCGCCAGAGATAGTGAAAGCCGCCAGCTTGTACGGATAGGTTGAAAAGCCGGTGGCGCGCATGCGCTGCTCGTTGACGCGAATGCCGGCCAGCGCGCGGCCAAAGCGCGAGCGCCCCAGCAGGCCCAGAAAACCAAAAACTCCCGCCAGCAACGCCAGCGTGAAGCCATACAGCACCAGCGGCTTTTCCAGGTCCAGCAGATCGCCGAGCACGGGTTTCATGTTCAGGTAAATGCCGTCGGTGCCGCCGCCCAGCGGCGTGTCATGCACGACGTAATAGGCCATTTGCGCAAAAGCCAGCGTGACCATGATGAAGTAGGCGCCCTTGGTGCGCAGTGACAGCGCGCCCACGGCCAGCGCATAGACGGCAGCGGCCAGTACGCAGGCGGGCAGCAGCCACAGCAGCGACGGCGCATCGGTGGGCGGCGACAACAGCACGGCAGCATAGGCCCCGATGCCGAAGAACGCCGCCTGGCCGAAGCAGATCAGCCCGGTGGCGCCGACCAGCAGCTCCAGGCTCAATGCAAAGATGGCGTAGATCATGATCTTTGTCACCAGGTCGATGCCGTACCTGCCGGTGAACAGTGGGTACAGCGCCAGTGCCGCAAACACCAGCAAGGTGAAGATGATTTTTGAATGCTTCATCAGAGTTATCCCGCCTTGAACAGGCCATCGGGTTTCCACAGCAGGATCAGCGCCATGAGGACATACACCAGCACGCCGGCGGCCTGCGGCAAAAAGACTTTGCCAAAGGTATCGACAAAACCGATTAGCAGCGCCGCCAGCAGCGCGCCGCGAATCGAGCCGATGCCGCCAATCACGACGATGACAAAGCAGATGATGAGCACCGAGTCGCCCATGCCCGGATAGACCGACGACACGGGCGCGGCCACCATGCCCGCCAGCACCGCCACACCGAGTCCGGCGGCAAACACCACGCGGTACAAAAACTTGATGTCGATGCCCAGCGACTGCACCATTTCACGGTTGGTTGAACCCGCGCGAATCATCATGCCCAGCCTTGTGCGGGTAAAGACCAGATACATGCCCAGCGCCAGCACCAGGCACACGCCGGAAATGAACAGCCGGTACACCGGATACGTCATCACATCGCCCAGCGGCAGCGTGCCCGCCAGAAAGTCCGGCGGGGCCACGCCATGCACGTCGTCGCCCACCAGCAGGCTGCGCAGTTCCTCGAACACGAGGATCAGGCCGTAGGTCATCAAGACTTGCTGCAGATGTTCGCGCTCATACAGGAAGCTGAAAAATGCCCACTCCAGCACATAGCCCAGCAGCACCGCCAGCACCACGCCGACGCCCAGCGTGGCAAAAAAGCCACCGCCCAGCGTGCTCGCCACGATGGGCGCCAGTGCATAAGCCATGTAGGCGCCAATCATGTAGAAGCTGCCATGCGCCAGGTTGATGACACCCATGATGCCGAAGATCAGCGTCAACCCGGAGGCGACCAGGAACAGGAGCAGCCCGTATTGCAGTGCGTTCAGGCACTGGATCAGGAAGATGGAAAGGTCCATGGAAGAAGCCTCATCCTTTCGTCGGTGTGAAACGGCGCATGTGCGGTGGAATGGGTCAGGCTGGAGTTACATACGGCAGCCGCGGCCCGGATCGGCCAGCGCCTTGCTGGCGATGCCTACGACCTTGTTTTCCTTGCCGGTGACCTGGCGCAGGTAGAAGTCCTGCACCGGGTTGTTGAACCTGGAAATCGTGAAGGGGCCGCGCGGGCTGTCGATTTTTGCCTTGTGCAGGGCAGCGGCAAACTCTGTCTTTTTGCTGGTGTCGCCCTTGACGGCGGCCAGGCCCACACCCAGCATCTGCGCCGCGCCATAGCCCTGCACCGCATACACGTCGGGCTGTATTTTGTAGGCCTTGGCATAGGCCAGGCGAAAGCTGTTGTCGCGCGGCGTGCCCAGTGCGTCGGCATAGTGCAGCGTGGTCAGAATGCCATCGGCATCAAGCCCCTGTGCTTCGAGCGTGCCGTCGGTCAGGAAGCCTGCGCCATACAGCGGAATGCTTTTCTTCAGCCCGGCACCGGCGTAGTCCTTGACGAACTTGACTGCGCCGCCGCCGGCAAAGAAGGTATAGACGGCATCGGGCTTGGTGGCCGCGATTTCGGTCAGCAGCGCCTGGAATTCGACGTTCGGGAAGGGCACGCTGAGTTCCTTGACGACCTTGCCGCCGCCTTTTTCAAACGCTTCCTTGAAGCCGCGCACCGACTCGTCGCCGGCGGCGTATTTCCAGGTGATGGTGACAACTTTCTTGTGGCCCTTCTTGGCCACGACTTCGCCCATGGCGTAGCCCGGCTGCCAGTTCGAGAACGAGCTGCGGAAGATGTTGGGCGCGCACATCGGGCCGGTCACCGCGTCGGCGCCGGCGTTGGGAACAATCAAGAGCGTGCCGGTGTCTTTGGCGACCTTGGCCATTGCCATGGCGACGCCCGAATGCACCGTGCCGATCAGCACATCGACGTTGTCGCGTTTGATCAGCTTGTTGACGTTGTCGGTGGCCTTGGATGGGTCGGACTCGTCATCGACCTTGACGAATTCGATTTCGCGCCCGCCCAGCTTGCCGCCTTGCTCATCAACGTATTGCCTGAAGCCGTTTTCAATCGCCGTGCCCAGCGAGGCGTAAGTGCCGGTGTAGGGCAGCATCAGGCCGACCTTGAGTTTGGCCGGCGTTTGCGCAGCAGCTGCGGTGACGCACAAAACGGCGGCGGCAGCGATCAGGTGAAGTCGAATCTTGGTCATGGTTTGTCTCCTTGGGGTTGTCGTTCAATGAAAGCGGTGATGGCTGCGATCAGCCGTTCGGGCTGGTCGCGGTGCGGGGAATGGCCGCAATCGGCCAGTTCGAGCAGTTCGGTCTGCGGCACCCGGCGTGCAATGCCGTGAATCTGCTCCAGCGTGCCGTACTCGTCGTCCAGCCCTTGCACCGCCAGCAGCGGGCAGGTGATGGCGCTGATTTCGGCTCCAATGGACCAGTGTTTGAATTCCGGGTGAAGCCAGATGTCGTTCCAGCCCCAGAAGGCTGAATCCGGGC
>JBBQZA010000216.1:0-6877 GCA_038208175.1 Burkholderiales bacterium | reverse complement strand
ATCATGCCGGCGCCCTTGCTGATGCCGGTGATGCTTACCGGCACACCGTCGATCGTCACTTGCGTACCGAAAGCCTTGGCCACCGTGTCGGTGGTCATGATGGCTTCGGCGGCGCGCAACCAGTTGTCTTCGCGGGCGTCTGCCAGCGCGCCATCGAGTCCGGCCAGAATGCGCTGCACCGGCAGCGGCTCCATGATGACGCCGGTCGAAAACGGCAGGATTTGAGCGGCGGAAATTTTCAGCTTGGCGGCCAGCGCCTCACAGGTCTGCAGGGCGCGCCGGCGTCCGTCTTCACCGGTGCCGGCATTGGCATTGCCGGTATTGATCAGCATCGCACGCACACCAACAGCGCCAGCCAGATGCTCGCGGCAGATCTGCACCGGCGCAGCACAAAACCGGTTTTGCGTGAAGACCCCCGCGACCGAGGCGCCGGACTCGAGCAGCAGCACGGTCAGGTCTTTGCGCCCTGCCTTGCGCACACCGGCTTCGGTGACGCCCAGGCGCACACCGGCGATGGGGTGGAGTTCGGAGGGGATGGGAGGGGAGAGGTTGACTGGCATATCTTAATCAGTTGGGGACAGAGCTGACCGACATCCAACATCCGACGAAGTGTTGAGGACAGAGCTGGCTCGCTGCGCGTAGCTCAGGTCTGTCCCGCAATGCATCCGATTGGTCACTCCGGTCTGTCCCGCAAAAATATTAGTTTAGCCTCCCGTGGCAATGCTTGTATTTTTTGCCGCTACCGCAGGGGCAGGGCTCATTGCGGCCGACACGGGGAATGACGGTGTCTTCGTCCACCGTGGTCAGCACTTCGCCGGTTTCGGTCGGCGCCGTGTAGGTGACATTGGCAATGCTCTCGGCGCGGTTCTCCATGTCCTCGGCCGCCTGATCCAATTGCTCACCGGACTGCACCTGAACCGACATCAGCACCCGGGTCACGTCATTCTTGACGGCATCAAGCAGTTGCCCGAACAACTCAAAGGCTTCGCGCTTGTATTCCTGCTTCGGCTGCTTCTGGGCATAGCCACGCAGATGAATGCCCTGGCGCAGGTAATCAAGCGAACTCAGGTGGTCGCGCCAATGCGTGTCTATGCTTTGCAGCAACACCATGCGCTCAAACTGGGTGAAGTTTTCGCCACCGACCTGATCCACCTTGGCCGTAAACACCTGGCCGGCCTGCTGGCGCACCGCAGCCAGCAGGTCTTCATCGGTGATCGCATTGGCCTCTCTGACCATGTTGTGCAGGGAAACGTTGACTTTCCACTCATCGGACAACACCTTTTCCAGGTTGGGGATATTCCACTGCTCTTCGACCGATTCGACCGGCACGTATTGCCGCACCAGGTCATTGAAACAGCCTTCGCGCAGCGAGGTGATCTGCGCCGTCAGATCCTTGGCATCCAGAATTTCATTGCGCTGCTGGTAAATCACCTGGCGCTGGTCATTGGACACATCGTCATACTCAAGCAATTGCTTGCGGATGTCAAAATTGCGCGCTTCGACCTTGCGCTGGGCACTCTCGATGCTGCGCGTCACGATGCCGGCTTCGATCGCCTCACCGTCAGGCATCTTGAGCCGGTCCATGATGGCCTTGACCCGGTCGCCGGCAAAAATTCGCATCAGGGCGTCATCCAGGCTCAGGTAAAAACGCGAAGAACCGGGGTCACCTTGACGGGCGCATCGACCACGCAACTGATTGTCGATGCGGCGCGACTCATGGCGCTCGGTGGCGATGATGCGCAAGCCGCCCAGCGCCTTGACTTCTTCATGGTCTTTTTCCCACTGGACCCGTATCGCATCCGTTTTCTGCTGCTGTTGCGCCGCATCCAGCGATGCATCGGCTTCCACCGCTTCGATCGTCTTGCTGATGTTGCCACCGAGCACAATATCGGTTCCACGACCGGCCATGTTGGTGGCAATCGTAATCATTTTGCGGCTGCCGGCCTGAGCCACAATCTCGGCCTCACGCGCGTGCTGCTTGGCGTTGAGAACCTGGTGCGGCAACTTCTCCTTGTCCAGCAGTTGCGAAAGAACCTCGGAGTTTTCAATCGAGGTGGTACCGACCAGCACCGGCTGGCCACGCTCATAACATTCTCGGATATCCTTGATCGCCGCTTCGTATTTTTCGCGCGTCGTCTTGTAAACGCGGTCCTGCTGGTCTTCACGCCGGTTCGGCCGGTTCTGCGGAATCACCACCGTCTCGAGACCGTAAATTTCCTGAAACTCGTAGGCTTCGGTGTCCGCAGTGCCCGTCATCCCGGCCAGCTTGCCGTACAGACGGAAATAGTTCTGGAAAGTGATCGAGGCCATGGTCTGGTTTTCAGCCTGAATCGCAACGCCTTCCTTGGCTTCCACTGCCTGATGCAAGCCATCGCTCCAGCGCCGGCCGGTCATCAGGCGTCCTGTGAACTCGTCAACGATCACGATTTCACCGTTCTGCACCACGTAATGCTGATCACGGTGATACAGGTGATTGGCACGCAGCGCCGCGTACAGATGATGCATCAGCGTGATATTGGCCGGGTCGTAGAGCGTCGCGCCCTCGGGAATCAGGCCCAGTTCAGCCAGAATACGCTCGGCGCTCTCGTGGCCCTGCTCGGTCAGAAAAACCTGATGGCTTTTTTCATCAAGCGTGAAGTCGCCCGGCTTGGTGACCCCTTCACCAGTGTGCGGATCCTCTTCCCCTTCCTGCTTGTGCAGCAGCGGAACCAGCTTGTTGATGGCGATGTACAAATCGGTGTGGTCTTCGGCCTGGCCGCTGATGATCAGCGGCGTGCGCGCCTCATCGATCAGGATCGAATCCACTTCATCGACGATGGCGTAATTCAGACCGCGCTGGACCCGGTCGGCGACCTCGTAGACCATGTTGTCGCGCAGGTAGTCAAAGCCATATTCGTTGTTGGTGCCGTAGGTGATGTCGGCGCGGTAGGCGGCCTGCTTTTCCTCACGCGCCATCTGCGGCAGATTGACACCCACCGTCAGCCCCAAAAAGTTGTAAAGCTTGCCCATCCACTGGGCGTCCCGGTTCGCCAGATAGTCATTCACCGTGACGACGTGGACACCCTTGCCGGTCAGGGCATTCAGATAGACCGGCATGGTGGCCGTCAGGGTTTTGCCCTCACCGGTTCCCATTTCGGAAATTTTGCCGTTGTGCAGCGACATGCCGCCCATCAGCTGGACGTCAAAATGGCGCATCTTCATGACCCGCTTGGAGCCCTCCCGCACCACAGCGAACGCCTCCGGCAACAAGGCATCCACCGTTTCGCCCTTGGCGATTCGCTCTCTGAATTCCTGGGTCTTGGCGCGCAATGCCTCGTCAGACAACTTCTCCAGTTCGGCTTCCATCGCATTGATGCGAATGACGCTGGAGCGGTACTGTTTGAGCAGACGGTCGTTGCGGCTGCCGAAAATTTTGGTAAGGATGTTTGTAGCCATGAATGCAGGACTGACCAGCCAGCCCACCTGGGCTGTCCGATCGGCGCAATCCTTTTTCTAATCTGTGTGAAATGGGGTCTCTGTCACGAAACGCAAGCGCTGCAGCGGAATACGTTACGCCAGGAAAACCAAACCGTTGATTTTACCTGTGCCTGAGTCGGCGTCCTGAAGCTATCTCGGCCCCCCCAGATAGCGGCTCCGAGCGGGCACGGCAAGTCTGGCCAAGCGGTGCGACGGCAAACTGGCTCCAGCTGCGAGAAACTTCTGAGGATCCTGAAGAATTCCCTGCACCAGCACTTCAAAGTGCAAATGGGTGCCAGTCGACCTTCCGGTGTTCCCTACCTCGGCAATTTTTTGCCCCTGCTTGATCAGGTCGCCTTTCTTGACGATTGTTTTCGAAGCGTGGGCATAGCGGGTGATCAAGTCGTTGCCGTGGTCAATCTCGACCATGTTGCCGTATTCAGGATGAAACTCCTGCGCTACCACAACGCCGCCGGCAGCTGCCAATATCGGCGTGCCGCGATCAGCCTGGAAGTCGATCCCGGTGTGCAGTGCCGATCGCCCGGTAATCGGGTCGATGCGCCAGCCGAACAGGGAACCCAGGTTGGCGGCTGCTATCGGTTGCTGCGTCGGCACCATCATGCTGCCAATTTTCTGCTCAAACAGACGCGACTCCAGCACCGTCATCAAGTCTGTGCGTTGCTCGGTCAGCCGGTCAAGGTCGGCCAGCGTGGCCTTCAGTTCTTCGACCGACAGGGCTCGCCCCGAGACCAGTGCCCCACCCTGTCCGGGCTTGATTCTGATCTCGTTCGGGTTGACGCCGGCCAAGCCCGACACCCGCTCACCCAAGGATTCAAGCTGTGTCATTTTGGCCTGCATCTCGCCCAATTTGCGTGCCAACAGATCCAGGTTTTCACGCATGAAGCGGTCACGTTGCTCAAATTCGTCCTTGGCCACCATCCTGACCAGCGTGCCGATCACCGGCCAGCCCTCCCTGACGCCCTTCAGAAAGACCCAGTGGTACAAGCCGGCTGCGACCAATGTCAAGACAAAGGACAGCGACACTGTGGCCAGCACCAGCTTGGTCCCGGTGAGATGAATGGCGCGGCTTCGGGCGAGCCATGCATCCGTGATAATCAATTGCATCCGAATACCCCTCAACTAATCGCTGATGAACCGCCGCCACCATCCTGTCACGCTGCTACAGGCCTCTCAGGACTCGCCAATGCTGGCAAGACTGACTGCCCTCAGCGACGACTCGCTGGCGCGGCTCAGCGCGATTGAAACCCTGATCCCCGCTTCGCTGCGTGTGGCCGTCAAAGCCGGACCGATCGATGGCCCGGTCTGGTGCCTGTTGGTTAACAACAATGCCGCAGCGGCAAAAATCCGACAACTTCTGCCGGCACTGGAAGCCCATTTGCGCAGCAGGGGGTGGGAGGTTAACTCAATTCGGCTGAAAGTTCAAATCGGTCGTAGCGCCTGATTTGTCGGGCGCTCCGGCCCATATGAAGGAGGGTGGTCACTCACTTTCCGCCAACCCAGATGGTTGCTGGCTTTCTGACTGCTCTTCTAGCACCGCCTCGGTGCCGAAGAGTTCCATTGCAGCCGACCCTACCTGACGCGTATCGGCGTAGCCGTAGCCTGCCACAGCAGCAGCACCCACCAGGGGCAAGAACCGGCTTACCGCTTGGCCCATGGCCCGCTGGGACAGCTTGATGCCAATCGCCTGCGTAATCTTCTGCAGCACACGCAAACTGGCGCGACGCACAAGAAAGCGCTCGCCGGCACGAAAGACAACATCGCGAAAAGCCTGTGCTGCCGAGTGCCTGAACAGGCAATAAAGCATCTGCTCCTTGCCCAGTGTCGATGTTTTCCCATAAACCGCAGCGATGTCAGCAACCAGCTGGCTTTGAATTTTCCACACCGCCACGATATCAGGCAGCAGTGTCAACAGCCCCAGCGGCCCGGGCGCCAAAGCCGCAGCACCGGATACTCTGGCGGTGGCACGCGCCGCTGACCTTGCCAGCGCGTGAGCGCGACTGTCAGGCGCGACAGACTGGGCTTCGTTGGAGGCAGGTATCACCGCTACCAGATTCAGGATCATTTGGCTGACGCGAGTCACTACAGTCGCACCTCTGGATGCAGTCGCCACCGTCAGTTCCCCAGTCTTTTTCATTTGAATTCCATCCATCCGTGCGTGCATCGTACTGCAAAGAACCGGCAAAACCAGTTGCCAATTTGTTCGTTAGCGAACAGATGTGGCGGACAGATTGCCTCAGACTGATCTACCAATGTTCGCTGAAATCGAAATGATCGCTGCGCCATTGCTTAAAGAAGGCAGTTTTCCATGATCGAATTGGCACTCCAGAAAGCGCTGCGCCTGTCGGACGCACGCTACCGCCGCCTGTTTGAAGCTGCCCTGGACGGCATCCTGCTCCTGAATGCAGAAACGGCACAGATCGAGGACGTCAATCCCTTCCTGATTGAATTGCTGGGCTATTCGCATGATGAATTTCTAGGTAAGAAGATCTGGGAGATTGGCGCCTTCAAGGACACCGCGCTGAATAGGGAGACCTTCGTCGAGCTTCAGACCCGGCATTACGTCCGCTATGACGACCTGCCGTTGGTAGCGAAGGACGGAACACGTGTTTCGGTTGAGTTCGTCAGCAATCTCTATGACTGCGAGGGCATTGATGTCATTCAGTGCAACATCCGCGACAACACAAAACGTCACCTGGCGGAAATCGCTTTGAAGGTGACCACGCGCTCACTTCAAATGCTCAGCGAAAGCAACGTTGCCCTGCTGGGCGCAAACGCAGCACGGCAACGGCCCAGCAGGCATCGCCATACGGACCGGGCAGGTCCAGTTCATCGAAGATGTGGCTACCGACCCTCGTATGACGCCCTGGCGCAGTGCCGCATTGGAGCGTGGTTACCATTCAACCATCGCGCTGCCGTTTCGGCTCTCTGACGGGTCGATGGCCTGTCTGCAAATCTACCGTACCGCGCGCCATGTCTGGTCGGTCCCGGAGAGAAAGCTGCTGCAGGAAATATCCAATGACCTTGCCTTCGGCATCAACGCTTTGCGCACGGAAACGGCCAAGACGCGCTACCAGGAAAGTCTTCGCCTAAGCCTGGAGCAGACCATCCAGGTGATTGCCGACACAGTTGACGAGCGTGACTCCTACACCGCGGGACATCAAAGGCGCGTCGCCCGGCTAAGTTCTGCCATCGCGCTTGAGCTTGGACTGTCCGCTGAGCGTATCCACGGCCTGCAGCTGGCGGCAACGATTCATGACCTGGGCAAGATCAGCATCCCGGCCGAGATGCTGGCCAAGCCCCGGCGCTTGAGCGCCATCGAGCTCAGTCTGATCCGGGAACATTCAAAAATCGGCTTTGAAATTCTAAAAAATGTAGACTTCCCATGGCCAATCGCCCAAAT
>JBBQZA010000215.1:0-6886 GCA_038208175.1 Burkholderiales bacterium | reverse complement strand
AACTGGCCTCGATCCGGAACCGGCGCATCGGTTTCGTGTTCCAGCAGTTCAACCTGTTGCCGCGCACCAGTGCCCTTGAAAACGTCGAATTGCCGATGATCTACGCCGGTGTCAAAGCGGCTGAACGCCGGGCGCGGGCGCAGGCGGCGTTAGAGCGCGTCGGTATCGGTGAGCGCAGCCACCACACGCCGTCCGAGTTGTCGGGCGGACAGCAGCAGCGGGTGGCGATTGCGCGCGCCCTGGTCAACAACCCGAGACTGATTCTTGCCGATGAGCCGACCGGCGCGCTGGACTCGAAGACCAGCGAGGACATCATGCGACTGCTGACCGAGCTCAATACGCAAGGCATGACGGTGGTCATCGTGACGCATGAAAGCGATATTGCCGCGTGGGCCCGGCGCAAGCTGGTGTTCCGGGACGGCAGAATGGTCGAAGATCTGCGCCAGGGAGTGACAGCATGAATTTTCTGGCACCGTTTCGCATTGCGCTGCGCGCACTGGCAGCCAACACACTGCGCTCGATCCTGACCATGCTGGGCATCATCATTGGTGTCGCGGCGGTCATCACCATGATTGCCGTCGGCAGTGGCGCCACGCAGCGTGTGCAGGAGCAGATGAAGGGGCTGGGCTCCAACATCATGCTGGTGATTCCGGGCGGTATGACGGCAGGTGGTGTGCGCCTGGGAGCCCAGACCGGGCAGGGGCTGACCGAGGAGGACGCGCTGGCGATCAGCCGCGAGGTGCCCGAGGTGCAGGTGGCAGCACCCAGTTCGCGCACCGGTGCCCAGGTGGTGGCGGGCAACACCAACTGGAGCACCTCGATTTTCGGCACCACCAACGACTATCTGGAAGCGCGCGAGTGGCCGGTGCAAGACGGGCGCGGCTTTGACGCGGCCGACATTCAGGGTTCGGCCAAGGTGGCAATCGTCGGTCAGACCGTGGCGCGCGAATTGTTTGGTGACGTCGACCCGCTGAACCAGGTGATTCGTGTCAAGAAGATCCCGGTCACCATCATCGGCGTGCTGTCAAAGAAGGGGCAGAACTCGATGGGTCAGGACCAGGACGATATCGTCATCGTGCCAATCTCGACCTACCGCAACCGCATTCAGGGCGGCACTGCGGGCAAGCTCAGGCGCATCGGCTCGATCAGCGTCAAGGTGCGCGAGGGCCAAAGCATGAAAGTGGCCGAAGACAGCATCAAGGATTTGCTGCGCCAGCGCTTCAAGGTGCAACCGGGCGCCGAAGATCCGTTTTCGGTGCGCAACCTGACCGAGATCTTGCAGGCTCAGGAGGCATCAAGCCGCATCATGACCTTGTTGTTGGCGGCGGTGGCCGGCATCAGCCTGATCATCGGCGGCATTGGCATCATGAACATCATGCTGGTGAGCGTCACCAAGCGCACGCGCGAGATCGGGTTGCGCATGGCGGTGGGTGCGCGCGGTCTCGACATCCTGGCGCAGTTCCTGATCGAAGCCATCACGCTGTCGCTGATTGGAGGCGCCATTGGCGTCGCGCTGGGCGCGGTCGCGACCTGGGCGGTGGGGCAGTTCGCCGGCTGGCAGGTCAGCATGAGCCTCAATTCGATTGTGTTGGCGGTCGGTTTTTCGGCTTTTGTCGGCGTCTTTTTTGGCTTTTACCCGGCGCGTCGTGCTGCCAGTCTGTTGCCGATCCAGGCCCTGCGTTACGAGTGACGCAACCAGCGATAATCGCGGCTCTTCAAAGGAGTTGGTTTGGATATTGCATTGTTGATCAAAGCCGCATTCATGGGCGTGGTCGAAGGTCTGACCGAGTTTTTACCGATTTCGAGCACTGGGCATCTGATTTTGGCGGGCTCGCTGCTGGGCTTTGACACGGACAAAGGAAAGGTGTTTGATATCGCGATCCAGACCGGCGCCATCTTTGCGGTGATCCTGGTGTACTGGCAGAAGATTCGGGATACCGTGCTGGCGCTGCCATCGGAAAGACAGGCGCAGCGCTTCGCACTGAATGTGCTGATAGCGTTCCTGCCCGCGGTTGTTCTGGGTCTGCTGTTCGGCAAGGCGATCAAGGCGCATCTGTTTACGCCGGTGGTGGTGGCCAGCACCTTCATTCTGGGCGGCTTCATTATTTTGTGGGCGGAACGGAGGCAGCAAAAGAACCCGATGCTGGCACGCGTCCAGCAGGTCGACCAGATGACGCCGCTGGACGCGCTGAAAGTGGGGCTGGCGCAGTGCCTGGCGATGATTCCGGGCACCAGCCGCAGTGGCGCCACCATCATCGGCGGCATGCTGCTTGGCCTGTCGCGCCAGGCGGCCACTGAGTTTTCCTTCTATCTGGCGGTACCGACGCTGATCGGCGCCGGCGTTTACAGCCTGTACAAGGAACGCGCCTTGCTCTCGCTGGCCGATGTGCCGCTGTTCGGCGTTGGCCTGGTGGTGTCCTTCCTCAGCGCCTGGCTCTGTATCCGCTGGCTGCTGCGCTACATTGCGACGCACAGCTTTGCTGGTTTCGCTTACTACCGTATCGTCTTCGGTCTGGTGGTGCTGGCCACCGCGTGGAGCGGGGCCGTGGTCTGGGCTGACTGAAGTGTTGGGGGCAGAGCTTGCTCGCTTCGCGCAGCTTTTGCCCCCAACTGCGGTGCAGCATGCGGAAATAGGGGTTGTTCTCGTCGATGCAAACCACCTTGTCGGTCTGAAAGGTATTGGCTTCATAGATCACCATGTCCAGCGGCAGCCCGACCGACAGGTTCGATTTAAGCGTCGAGTCCATCGACACCAGTGCGCATTTGGCGGCTTCGTCCAGCGGCGTGGCGGGCGTGATGACACGGTCCAGCACCGGCTTGCCGTATTTCGATTCGCCGACCTGGAAGTAGGGCGTCTCAAGTGTTGCCTCGATGAAGTTGCCGGCCGAATAGACCTGGAACAGCCGCATCCCTTCGCCCCTGATCTGGCCACCAAAAATCAGCGACACATTGAAGTCGACACCGGCCTGTTTGAGCGAGGCAGCATCGCGTTCGTAAACGTGGCGAATCGCCGAGCCCAGCACTCGGGCCGCGTCGAACATGCTCTTGGCATTCCAGATCGTGATCGGGTCGCTGTCCTCGTGCTCCTTGAGCTGCTCGACCTGCAGGATTTCACGGACCGATTGCGCAACGCTCAGGTTGCCGGCCGACAGCAGCACCATGAAGCGGTCGAGCGGCTTTTCGTAGACGATCATTTTGCGAAAAGTGCTGATCTGATCCAGCCCGGCGTTGGTGCGGGAATCGGACAGGAAAACCAGTCCGGCATTGAGTTTTATGGCGACGCAGTAGGTCATGGCGATTGAGTCGGGTGTGTTCGAGGCATCGTTATTTTGCGTCAGTTAGTTTCTTCAACTGGTACAGCACATCGAGCGCATCGCGTGGGCTCAGGCTGTCGGGATCGAGGGCCTCCAGGGCTGTCTCTACTGCACTGGGTGGAGCGCTTTGAACCAGCGGTGGCGGGGCAAACAGATTGACCTGGGTGCTGGTCCGTGTCGCCTGCGCTTCCAGCGCCTCCAGCGTATGGTGCGCCTGATTGACGACGGTGGCGGGCATGCCGGCCAGGCGTGCGACCTGGATGCCGTAGCTGCGGCTCGCCGGGCCGCTCTGGATCTCATGCAGAAAGACGATGTCGCGACCTGATTCGACGGCGCTGACGTGCACGTTGATGGCAGCGTGATGCGTGGCCGGGAACTCGGTCAGCTCGAAATAATGGGTGGCAAACAGTGTGTAGGCCTGCGTCTTGTCGTGCAACTGGCTGGCGATGGCGGAGGCCAGTGCCAAGCCGTCGAAGGTGCTGGTGCCGCGTCCGATTTCGTCCATCAGAACCAGCGAGTTGGGTGTCGCGCTATGCAGGATTTGCGCCGCCTCCAGCATCTCCAGCATGAAGGTCGATTGCGCGTTGGCCAAGTCGTCGGCGGCGCCGATGCGGGTGTGGATGGCGTCGATCGGCCCGAGGCGGCAACTGGCGGCGGGCACGTAACTGCCCATGCTGGCCAGCAGCACCATCACCGCAATCTGGCGCATATAGGTCGATTTGCCACCCATGTTGGGGCCGGTGATGATCTGCATGCGCTGCTTCGGGCCGAGCCGCGTGTCGTTGGCAATGAAGGCGCCCGCTCCGGTGGCTCCGCCACGGCCCATGGTTTCGTTCAGGCGCATTTCCACCACCGGATGGCGACCGGCCTCGATCTCCAGACAGGGTTCTTTGGCAAACTGCGGCTGGCACCAGCCGAGCGTGAGCGCGCGCTCAGCCAGCGCGCACAGGGCGTCCGTGGCTGCCAGTGCCTGTGCCAGCTGCGTCAGCCGCGGCACAAACACCTGCAACTGGTCCAACAATTCATCAAACAGAAACTTCTCACGCGAGAGCGCGCGCTCCTGCGCACTCAGCGCCTTGTCCTCGAACGCCTTCAATTCGGGCGTGATGAAGCGCTCAACGTTTTTCAGCGTCTGGCGACGCAGGTAGTCGCCTGGTACCTTGTCGATCTGGCCTTGCGAGACCTCGATGAAAAAGCCGTGCACCTTGTTGAACTGCACGCGCAAATTGCTGATGCCGGTACGCGCCTTTTCGCGTCCTTCAAGGTCCAGCAGAAAGGCATCACAATGGGTCTGGACGTTGCGCAGATCGTCGAGCTCAGCATCGAAGCCAGTGGCAATGACGCCACCGTCGCGCAGCAGCGCTGCGGCTTGCGGGTCGATGGCACGGAGCAACAAGTCGGCGCAACCCTCGGGGCCTGTCAAATTCCTTGAAATATCGGTCAAATAGGGCTCAAGCCCTCGCAGAACCTTGGCGAGTAGCTCTGTTTTTTGTAGCGTCTGCTGCAGTGCCAGCAGCTCGCGCGGGCGCACCTGGCGCAGCGCCAGGCGGGCTGTGATGCGCTCCACATCGCTGCTGCCCTTGAGTTGTTCACGCAATTTGAGCCAGTGGCCTTGCTGCAGTGCCTTGATCGCGTACAGGCGCCGCTGCGCCTCGTCGCGCGAGCGTTGCGGCGACAGCAGCCAATTCTTCAGCAGTCGGCTGCCCATGCCGGTCATGCAGGTGTCCAGCAAGGAGAACAGGGTCGGCTGCTCCTCGCCGCGCAGCGTTTGCGTCAGCTCCAGGTTGCGCCGGGTGTTTTGCGGCAGCTCAATCAGTTCGTCGTCGCGTTGCACCCGGATGTTGTGTACGTGGGTCAATGCGCGGCCCTGGGTGTGCTCGGCGTAGGCCAGCAAGGCCGCGGCAGCCGCATGGCAGAGCGCCAGCTCCTGCGCCTGCCACGGCGCCAGGCTGGCGGCCTTCAGCAACTCCAGCAGCTTGCGTTGGCCCAGGCCGGCGTCGAACTGCCAATCCGGCCGCAGGGTGGCAGCGGGGCGACCAGCGGACTGCAAAGCGCGCACCCTGGCCTCGAAGGCCGGTGTGGCAGCGGCGCTGAACAGCAACTCTCCGGGGCTGATGCGAGCCACCCAGTCGGCCACTTCGTCGATCGCGCATTCGGCCAGGCTAATCTCGCCTTTGGTGATGCTGAGCCAGGCCAGTCCGCAACGGTTGCGCTGGCCCTGGTGCAGCGAGAGCAGCAGCGATTCGGTCTTGTCGCTCAGCAGTTCCATGTCGGTCAACGTGCCGGGCGTCACGACCCGAAC
Organism: Burkholderiales bacterium; assembly: GCA_038208175.1. GTDB lineage: Bacteria > Pseudomonadota > Gammaproteobacteria > Burkholderiales > Burkholderiaceae_C > Rhodoferax. Next base: position 1,270 of record JBBQZA010000215.1, on the reverse strand, counting down.
CACCTTGCGCTCGACCGGCCCCTTGCCACCCACTTCGCCGACCTGCTCGCAGATGGCGACCGATTCGCCCAGTTTGATGAGGCGCGCCAGATAGGTCTCAAGCGCGTGAAACGGCACGCCGGCCATCGCCACCGGCTCTCCGCCCGATTGACCGCGCTGCGTCAGCGTGATGTTGAGCAGCCGCGCCGCTTTTTCCGCATCGGCATAAAACAGCTCATAGAAATCGCCCATGCGGTAGAGCAACAACGTGTCAGGGTACTCGGCCTTGATGCCGTGGTACTGGGCCATAACCGGCGTATGATTTTTAGACTCCTCTGCAGATTCTTGTTTTTGCTGTTTTATCTCGGAAATCATGGTGTTTGCCTGTGAACGCTTTCCTTTGTTTGCCATCGGGTTTCTTCACGTTCCGTCATTTGCCTACTCGTTAAATGTCGACCATGTGGGGACCAAACCCTAAAAGTACCGGGCCAACCCATGATCCAGCGGCAGCGGTTGATGCTGCGCATCGAACTGGAATCCCAACATGAGCATCGCGTCGCCCGCATTGGTTTGAGAAAAATCCAGCCCTTCGAAAAACAGCGGCAACCTCTTGGCCATGGCCAAGCCGTAAGAATACAGATCACCCATGTTCAAGCTTGCCGAGTTGTGCCCTTTGCCATACGCCGCGCATCCTTGCTGGGCAAGTTTGGCCGTGGGAACATCGAAATCGACGATTTGTATGCCGAACGCGCTAAGCAGATCATCAAGCGGTTTTAGCCCGGCGGCATCCTTCCTGCCCAGCACCACCACCGAAAGCTCCACATAAGTCGGAGCACCCATGAAGAGATGCTTAGTCTTTTTCAGGGCTTGCCGGAACGCTTGGGCCGAGGGGCGCTTATCCAAAATGCTCATAATGGCCGAAGAATCGACGACAGCTCCATCGGGGAGCGCCTTTTTCGAGGTCATTTGGGCAAACCCAACGCGTCATAGTCGATCATTTCCGACAGCGGCCGTGCGTCCCGCGTTGGCAGCCTGTCGAATCGCTCCAAGATCTCATCGATCTCATCGCGAGTTGGCCTTTCTTTTTGGGCGCGGGCAAGCAGGGCCTCCTCCAAAAGTGCGATGGACTCTTGGTTGATGGATCGGCGATGGAGCGCCGCTTCGTTTCCGATCAAAGATTTGATTCTTGTCGGAACCTTCTTCAATTGAAGTTCAGCAGTATCAGCCATGGTGTGGGCCTCCTTTTTAAGAGCATACCCGCAACGAACCCAAAACGCAACCATAATGGGTT
>JBBQZA010000214.1:0-6902 GCA_038208175.1 Burkholderiales bacterium | reverse complement strand
GACTTACGCACAGATAGCGCGCTCGACCGCCGAGCTGGGCATCAGCCAGAAAGACCTGCTGGGGGTCACGCAAACGATCAGCCAGGCCGTGACAATTTCTGGTGGCACTGCTGAATCAACGAATGCCGCGCTGATCCAGTTGTCGCAAGGATTTGCTTCGGGCGCATTGCGAGGTGAAGAACTGAATTCCGTTATGGAACAGACACCGCGCCTGGCACAAGCCATCGCACAAGGGCTGGGCGTCAGCATCGGAAAGCTGCGCGAAATGGGCGCAGAAGGGCAGTTAACCGCCGAGGCGGTGCTGGGCGCACTGCAAAAGGCCGCGCCGGCGGTGGCCGACGAATTCGCCAAGATGACGCCGACCGTGCAGCAGAGCCTGACGGTCATCAATAACAGTCTGGTCGTCTTCATTGGCAACGTCAACAAATTGACGGGCGCCACGGCCGGCATTACGACATTCTTTGGCGCGCTGTCGCGGGTTCTGGATTTTGTCTCCGGCGACATTGCCAAGCTGGGTAACCAGGGCGGCCTGCGTGAAGCAGCTGCCGATGTGATCCGTCTTTCCAACGCCAGCAAGGAATTGCAGAGCCGCGCGACAAACGGCGGTGCCTTTGGGGTGGACTTCACCGGTAAGCTCAAGGAAAACAACGCTCAGTTGGAAATCGCCAAGAAGCGGTTCCGTGACCTGAACGCCGAAGCGGCCGGGCCATCGGGCGGAAGTTACGCTGACTTCCCATCACGCACACAGAGCTATGCCGCTGATGCTGCCCGCCAGGCCAAATCCACGGCTGAGCTGTCCACCATCCGGCGCGAGCTGGCCGGCATCGACAAGGACTACCTGCCGACGCTGGAAAAGCTCCAGGCCCAGCGCAAGGCCGGCAATGTCACTGAAGCTGAATACATCAAGCTGGTTTCACAAGTTGCCACCCAGACCTACAAAAAGTCAGAGGCTGGCAAGGATGCAGAAAAGAGCACCAAAGCAGGCGCTGCTGCCGACAAGAAGGCCGCACAAGAGGCCAAGCAGCTGGGCAAGGGAAGCCTGAATTTTGACCTAGGCGCCATCAAGAACGAGTATTCGGACCTGAGCGATGCCTATTCCGGCGGCGAGAAGATCATGCAGGCGATGCGCGCTGCAAATCTTGTCAATGACAAGGACTATTACGCCGCCAAGCTCGGGTTCTTGCGCCTCAACAGCCAGGCCCAAGAGACCGAACTGCAGGCCGAAATTGCCCGGATGCAAAAAGAGAACCTGACCGGCAAGGAAAAGTTCGACAACGACCGCAAGATTGCCGACGCCCAGACCAAGCTAGCCAAGGTCCGGGCAGACACGGTGGTTGGCATTGCGCTCAACAGCATCGCCGAGGAAGCTGCGAACAAGAAGGTGGCGCAGTCCTACATTGATGCCACCAAGGCGGCGCAGGCCTACATCGAAACGGTGAAAAGGCAGAATTCCCGCGAGATTTCCGGTATCGGCAAGGGCGAAGCCTTCCGTGCCGACAGCGCCGCTAAAAACCAGATCGAGGACAAGCAGACCACCCAGCGCCAGGGCCTTGAAGGCGACCTGCGGCGTGGCCAGATTGACCAGACGCAATTCGACACCTATTTGGCCATCGTCAACGACACCTATGCAAAAGAGGTAGAGGCGTACACCGCCAGCCGCGAAGCCATCAAGGCCGCGCAGGGCGACTGGATGAACGGCGCGACCGAGGCCTTTGCCAACTACCAGAGCAGTGCAGAAAACGTATCAGCCAGTTCGGCGGCGATGTTTACCAGCGCCTTCGAGGGCATGACGGACGGCGTGTCATCCAGCATTTCCAAGGCCATCGTGTATGGCGACAACCTGGGCGAAAGCCTGAAAAACGTCGCGCTCAGTGTGGCCGATGCGTTCATTTCATCATTCATCAAGATTCAGATTCAGAAACTGTTCCTGGACAAGACAGCGGCATCGCTGTACGCCGGCACCATCGCGGCACAGTCTCAGGCCATGGTTGCCATGGCGGGCTTGGCGGCTTTCGCTTCGACTGCGGCCATCCCTATCGTTGGCCCGGCGCTGGCGCCAGCTGCAGCCGCTGCGGCTATCGGGCTGGCAGAAGGCTTTGCGGTTGCGGCTACCACGGCAGCAACACTCAGCATTGCGTCGGCAGAGGGTGGCTACGACATTCCGGGCGGCGTGAATCCCATCACCCAGCTTCATGAGAAGGAAATGGTGCTACCGCAGGCGCAAGCCAACGTGATTCGTGACCTGGCAAAAGGCGGCGATGGAGGCAAGGGCGGCTCGGGCGCCATCACCATCGTGAACAACACCAGCGCCAAGATTTCAAAAGTGACCGAACAGCGCATGAGCAACGGCGAGCGGGCGCTGATCATTGAAGAAGCTGTGGCTGCCACCGCTGCGCAATTAGGCGACCCGAACAGCAAAACCAGCCGCTCCATGAGCCGGAACTTTTCCCTTCAACGGAGCCGATAAATGCCGAATCCAGTATTACCCAGCGGCCTCAAGCCGGTCGTGTCCGGCTACCAGTTTGACGAGCCGGGCGGCGTCCTGCGCACCGAAGTCGCCGGCGGCGCGGCCCGCTACGGACTGGACTGGGACCGGGGCATGCAGAGATTCCAGATCACGCTGATCCTGGACGCGCTGCAGTTCAGCGTCTGGACGGCGTTTTACCACCTGTCAATTCGCAAAGGCTCGATCACCTTCGACATGGCGATGGACAGCGGCTTTGGCATGCAAGCCCATGCAGTCAACATCATGCCGGGCAGCTACAGCGCAGCGCGCACCAGCGGCATCATGATGGTCGTGTCGTTCGTGGTGGACGCTGAAAACAAGGTCTACGACATGACGGCTGCAGACGGTGCAGCGCTGATTGATTTTTACAGCCTGTACGGCGCTGAAACCAATTCGCTGCTGGACCGCCTGAATACCTTTTCCAACCACGACAGCAACGTGCTGGCGGCTCCATGAGCTTGGACCTAGAAGCCCGGCTGCGCACGTTCCTGGCGAGCGCGCCGCAAACCATCCACGCCGTGCAGACGCTGGAAATCTGGCACAGCGCCATGTCCGAAACCTACCACCTCTGGCGCGAGCCGTTCGTCAGCACCACATCGGTCGGCGGCGTCGCCCGGACCATGCGCCCGGTGAACTTTGAAATCAAGCTGGCCGGCAGCGAAGGCCACCTCGACCAGCGGTTCGACATCCGGCTCGACCTGGTCGACGCTGGCGATGAATTCCGTGCGCAGCTTGACCGCATCCCGGTCGACACGCTGGAAAAGATCGTGGTCATCTACCGCGAATTCTTGAGCGATGACCTGAGCGTGCCGCAGGCCACGGCCCGGCTGCAGGTCGAGTCGATCAGCTATGTGAAGGGCGCGGCGAATATTTCGGCCGTGTCGCCCCGTTTGAACATGACCCGGACCGGCGAGGTGTATTCGCCCAAAGACATCCCCATGCTGAGAGGCTTTTTATGAACGTGAACGACTACCTGGCCAAGGACTACGGCCCGCAGGGCTGCTGGAGTTTGGTGGCCGATGTGTACCAGACCGAGCGCCAGGCGATTGCCGTGGATTTTCGCACCATCAACCGCTCGATCCGCGAGATGGCCGGCGCGTTTTCGCTGGCGCTGCACAAGTCGCCGCACGGCTTCGTACAGGTCGCTGAGCCAGTCGATCTGTGCATCGTGCTGCTGGGCAAGACAGAAGCCATCGGCGTGCACCACTGCGGCATCTACTGGCAAGGAAAGGTGCTGCACGCGCTGACTGGCGGCAATTTTTATCAGGAAATGTCCGTCATCCACGATCAGTTCGCGCTGGTCGAATTCTGGGCGAAGCCGGCATGACGCGCATTCGTCTGTACGACCACCCGCTGGCGGTGGTGGAACCCAAGCGGTTCGAGGTCGCCAGCCTGGGCCAGTGGCTGCTGGACCACTATGGCGACGCGCCGACGGTCAAGGTGCAGATCTTCAAGGGCGAGCCGTGCGCCGAAAACGAAATCAGCTACGACCTGCAAGCCATCCTGGCAAGCGACAGCGACGAGTATGTGATCCTGCAAAGCCCGGGCGGCTTTGACCCGTTCACCTGGCTGCTGATCGTCGTCGCGGTGGTCAGTGTGGCCGCCATCGTGCTGATGCCCAAGCCGGTCATGCCGGGGAACGTCAACCGCACCCAGCAAAGCCCGAACAACGCCCTGGGCAGCCGCGAGAACCAGGTGCGGCTGCTCGAACGCGTCGAAGACATCTACGGCACCGTCAAAAGCATCCCCAGCCTGATGATGCCGACGTACAACAAGTACATCGGCCACCAGAAGTTTGAATATGGCTACTACTGCGTCGGGCGTGGCTACTACGCGATTGCCGAACTGCGCGATGGCGATACCCTGATTGCCGACATTGCCGGCGCCAGCGCGTCGGTGTACGACCCGTTCACCAGCCCGAACAGCGGCCACGCGCCGGTGCTGCAGGTGGGCGACGCCATCATTGACGACGTGCTGACCGTCAAGCGCGCGATTGAAGTGGACGGCATCACGCTGAAGGCAGCGAACCAGGTGGAGCTGCCCAGTGGAGCGGCAGAGCAGTACAGCTATGCCCCGGGCGGTGTCATTGTGCAGGCCTTTAAGCGCCCCAACTTCAACGCCGTGTGCGCCGTGGGCGACACGGTCACCGTCGCGATGGACAACTTCCTGGTTGAGACCACGCCGGCCGTGCCACCCGATGGCATGGGCGGGGGTGGCTCGCCTGCTGTCTATGCCACCTACAACTACACCGGCAGCTACACGGTTGCCAGCATCGGCGATGGCACCCTCACTGTGAGCGGCGCGTCCTGGCCCGTGTTTATCCCGTTCGCTACCAGCTACGACGACGGCACCGGCCCGCCGCCGGGCGACGGTAGCGGCGGCACCGGCGGGAGCGGTTAATGGCCATCATCACCACCCAGCGTTACTCGACCGTCTTGATTGTGGGCAAAAGTGCCTACACCGACTGGATCACGCTGCCCGACGTCGACCGTGCCGAAGTCTGGATCAATGTCACCGCGCCCAATGGCCTCTTCAAGGACAGTGGCGGCAAGAGCGTGGCCACGGTCAATTTCACGCTTTCAATTGAAAAGCTGAACCCCGTCAGCCTGGCGCCGACCGGCCTGGTCGAAACTGTCGCCGGCGTGCTGTCCGGTTCGGTGTCCGACGAGCGCGCCGACACCATCGAGCACGCCACCGCCTGGACGGGCCCTGCCCGTGTGCGCATGCGCAGAACGACCGATTACGACTACGGCTGGTCGGGCACGGTGCAGGACGAAATCAAGTGGGCGGACCTCTACAGCGTGTCGCCCGTCAGCAAGACCCATTTCGGAAACAAGACGACCATCCACACCATCACGCAGGCAACGGCCCGCGCCACAGCGGTCAAGTCGCGCCAGCTCAACTGCATTGCCTCGCGCAAGCTGCCGATTTACAACGGCGCGACCTTCTCTGGCGCCTTCAATGCGGCAGGCCAGCTTGCCAGCGGCACCATTGCCGCCACGTCCCGCATCGTAGACATCATCGCCGCCGTCGCGGTGGATCCCAAGATCGGCCGGCGCGACCTGGCCACCGAGGTCGACATGGTGCAAATCTATGGCGTGCAGGATCAGCTCAACACCTGGAACGCAGCATGCGGGCAGTTCAACTTCACCTTCGACACCGACAACACGTCTTTTGAAGAAACGGTCATCAGCATTGCGAACGCGGCCTTTTGCATCGCATACCGGCAAAACGGCAAGATCCGGCTCGCCTTTGACCGGGCGCAGGCCAGCAGCACGGCCCTGTTCACGCACCGCAACAAAAAGCCGAACGCCGAGACCATCACCCGCAAGTTCGCATCGGATGCCGAGTACGACGGCGTCGAGTTCGTCTATGTGGACCCGGACAGCAACCAGTCGGAAACCATCACGCTGCCCTTGTCGGGCGCTTACACGAAGCTGAAGAAATTCGAGATTGCCGGCATCCGCTCGTTCACGCAGGCCTGGCTGCGCGCCAACCGCGAATACGCCAAGCTGCTGGGCCAGCGCCTGACGATCGAAACCGGCACCACGCCGGATGCCCGATCGTTGCTGCCGAACAGCCGGGTGGACATTGTCGACAACACGCGCTTCAAAGCCTACGACGGCGAAGTCGTCGGGCAAAGCGGTATGGAACTGACACTGAGCCAGGACATCGTCTTTGCGCCCGGCCTGCCGCACAGCCTGGTCCTGATGCGCCGCGACGGCTCACTGCAAAGCCTTGCCTGCACGGTGGGCAGCGCATCGAACAAGGTGGTGCTGCAAAGCCTGCCCAGCGAAGCCATCGTCACCAGCCATGGCCAGGGCGGAATTCGCACGATCTATTCATTCGCTGCCGACAGCGCACGCGGCGCGCAGGCGTGGCTGGTGCAAGAGATTGACCTGTCCGACCCCCAGTACTGCACCGTGCGCGCCATCAATTACTCAGCGACTTATTACGCCACTGACTACGCAGCGATACCGCCCAAAGCCTCCGTCATCAACTGACCGCCCGTCCATTCCACGCAAAGCGCCCATCGAGGCGCTTTTTTATTGCCTAAAGGAAATCATGCCAGCCATCAATATCAGCGACCTGAACAACGCGAAATCAGACATTGACCACATTGCCGAGGTTGCGACCTCTACCGCGCTGACGGCCACCGACCGGCTGGGCAATGTCAAGCCGACCGTGCGGGGCGCCGTGAACACCCTTGCGGCTTTCAATCCACGCGGCGCCTTTGCCGGCGCGACCGCCTACGCGCTCAAGGACGTCTACACCAGCGCAGGCATTGCCTATGTGGCCATCGTTTCTCATGTTTCGAGCACTGTGGCAGCCGATCTAGCGGCGGGCCGGGTTACCGTTCACCAGGGCGCGACCCGGGAGGATCTGGCGGCACCCG
>JBBQZA010000213.1:0-6985 GCA_038208175.1 Burkholderiales bacterium | reverse complement strand
AATCAGGGGCTCCAGCGGGTCCTCGTCGGCATTGCGTTCGCGTGACACATAGATGACGTTGAAGACCGCTGTTGTGATCCACTTCCTGAACGGCGAGCTGGTCCAATAGTCTTTGGCCGCAATGGCCCGGGTGGTCGCACGCAGTTCTTTGGGCAAGGCCGCCCAAATCATCACCAGATCGGCGTGGCTTTGGTGATTGGCGAAATAGATACGCTGCTCGGCTTTGGGCGGACAGCCATACCAGCGAGCCTGCGCGCCAGTCAGAATGCGGATCAAGCCCAGCAGAAAGTAACTCATCAACATGGCGCGCATGGAGCAATCATAAATCGACTGCTGACTCAGGCCCGCCGAACAGAAAACGCCTCAGGGCAATTCGACAGCACCCAGGCGCGTGGCAATGAATGCGGCGCGCTCTGCCAAATAGCTGGAGTTGGGCAGCTTCTCAAAATACTTCGGCCGAGGCAACATCACCGCCAACCGAGCCGCTTCATAAGCGTTAAGCCGCGAAGCCGACTTGCGAAAGTAGTGCTGTGCCGCCGCCTCGGCACCGAATACGCCCGCGCCCCACTCGACACTGTTGAGATAGATTTCCAGAATACGCCGCTTGCTGAGCACTGTCTCCAGCGCCAACGTCAGCACAAACTCCTGGCCCTTGCGCAGCAGCGTGCGCTCGCCTGACAGAAATAGATTTTTTGCCAGTTGTTGCGTAATGGTGGAGCCACCCACGACTTTGGGTGCTCGCAGCACTGGTTTTGCGTTGGCGCTTGCAGCGCCATCTTTCCTGGCTGCCTGCGTTCTTGCAAGCTGCGCCTCAGCCTTGGCGTTTTTCTGCCAGGCCTTTTCCAGAGCATCCCAATCCACCCCTTCATGGTTGACGAAAGCATCATCTTCACTGGCAATCACAGCCCGCTTCAGGTTGTCCGAAATCTGTTCGTACGCCAGCCACTGCTGACGCCATGGCAAGCGACCCTTCTCCAGATGCAAGCGCCACGCTTCAGAACGCTGAAACGAAGTTGACTCAGGATCCCAAACTGCCATTGCGGCGATCCGAAACACAAAGAACAGTTGCAGCGTCAGCATGACCAGCAAAAACAAACCAAGCCAGCGCAGCAATGATTTCATCGGCATCCAAACGCTAGGACATCAGGGCACGCAACTCAGCCAATACGGGTTGCGACGGCGGACGCACTCCGCGCCAAATCAGAAAAGCTTCGGCCGCCTGCTCCACCAACATGCCCAGACCATCCCTTGCGCTAGCTCCATGCTCAGCCGCCCAACGCATGAAGTCCTGCGCGGCGTTGCCATACATCATGTCGTAAGCCAGCGCACCGGGCCTCAGGATGCTGCCCGGCACAGGCACTCCAGCGCCACTCAAACTGCTGCTGGTGGCATTGATGACGACATCAAAATGACCCTTCAGCCCCGGCAAATCGATGGCCCTAAGCTCGGTTCCTTGTAGCGCCGCGAGGTCGGCATGACGAGCCAACAGCAGGCTGGCTTTGTGCTCGGTGCGGTTGGCCACGGTCATGCTGGCCGGCCGCGCCTGCAGCAACGGTCCCAGCACACCGGCAGCCGCACCACCGGAGCCGATCAGCAACAGATGGCGTCCGCTCAGGTCCAAACCGGCGTTGCACTGAATGTCATTAACCAGTCCCGCACCGTCGGTGTTGTCAGCCAGAATGGCCCCCTGCTGCAGGGCCAATGTGTTGGCGGCTGCAGCCAGCCTGGCACGCTCGGTGCTGTGGGTCGCCAGCGCGATCGCTTCAAATTTAAACGGCACCGTGATGTTGCAACCACTACCACCGTCAGCAAAAAAGGCCGATACCTCGGCGGCAAGTCCATTCAACGGAACCAACCGCTTGCCGTAATGCAATGCCTGCCCCGTAAGTTCGGCAAAGCGAGCATGAATCCACGGCGATCTGCTGTGCTTGATCGGGTTGCCCATGACGCAATAGAGATCCATCTTATTTTCCTGCCCGGCTCCTTTTTCCAATTCCGCCTTCAGTTGGCTGTGGCTCGGGTTTCAAGTGTTTCATCGCGCGTGAATTTGAAACGCGAAACGACCCAGATCTGTTCGGCCTGACGCCGCATCGCTGTATTGAAACGGCCAAAGGGTGCAGCACTTCTGACAATCGCCTGGGCGCGACGATCCAGCAAGCGATTGCCGGAGCTTTCGACAATCTGAATTTGATGAATCTGTCCATCGAAGTTGACGGTAATTGCCAAGGTCAGTTCTCCATACAACTTCTTGCCAGCCACTTCAGGAAAATTTTCAGTTCCTTTGTCTTCAATGTGGCGTCGCAAGTGATCGTAATAGATGGCATACACCTGTTCTTTGGTAGAAGGGCTGATATAGCGCTTTCTGGGGCGCTCATTTTCCGCTTTGATGCGGCGCTCGATTTCTGCCAGCAGCTTGCTTAGCTGACGCCGCATTTCTTCGCGCTGCACCTGATCGGCAGAAACTTGCTTTGACGGCTCGGGGTCCGGCGCCGGCATTGCCGCCAGTCTCGATTTGACCTCGGCCAGCAATAGATTTTGCTGCTCCTGCAGCTGCTGCAATTGAACCTGAGCCTGGGCTTCGGTTTCCTCCCCAACTTGCGAAAGCGGCGCTGGTGGCAAAGGGCTGGCAACACGGCCACGCTCGGCGTCTCCACCTCCCACCAGCGTGGCCTGGGCAATGGCCTGCGCCTTGACCGGTTGCTCAGAGCTGCGGGCATTGACCAGTATCACTTCGAGTGGCGTATCTTGAAATGCGCGATTAAACGCCTCGGGGTCGACAAAACGAACTGACAATAAGGCAACATGCACGGCGAAAGATGTGCCAAGGGCAAGCTGGAGCGTACTGAGGGAGTGCAGTTTCACGGCACCGGATTATCACTGGCCGGCGAACCGGCTTGAATGTCGCTCTCGCTCATATCGACGGCAATCTCGATCGGACCCGCAATCGCGCCAGCGTCATCTTCATCCTCTTCAACAGCACCCGGCGCACTGGCGTCTGGCGCGCCCGCCAAGGTGTCCAGACGCGCCAGCACGGTGCCACTGACGTCGAGCGTCACTTCGTCGATGGCCCCGAGCTTGACACGCACATGGGCGCCTCGCGGCAAGCCGGCCGCCCCCAGCACTGGCAGCACCAGCGGTAATTCGTCGGCGCGAACCATGTTTTCCTTGAACACGGTAGCCGTGATTTCGGTGATGCCGTTTTGCTGCAGGTACTGCAACGTCCAGTAGCGCTCCATCGCACCCTGATAGCCGTTGTAGGCCGCGTAAGCCGCATCAAAACTGGAAATGATCGAAAACAGATCGGCGTCCTTGGGTTTGAACGGTGCCGCCAGGGCCGCCGTTTTGCCGTGGCGCGCGCAGGCAATGATTTGCCACTGGTTCACCAGGTCGGTGTAACGGCGCAGCGGTGAACTGCTCCAGGCGTAGCTCTTGACGCCGATTCCGGCATGCGCCAGAGCGCGCGTTCCCATCCGGACTTTGACGCCAGGCAACAGCGACGCCTGGCTGCGGTAGATGCCGGGTACACCGAGCTCGGACAGCCAGTTGCCCCAGGTGCTGTTGGCCAGAATCATCGCCTCGGAGACGATCAGATCGAGCGGTGCGCCACGCTGACGCACGCTGATCTGCACCTGTTCGTCACCTTGGGGCTCGCGCCCCCCGTTACCCACGAGCTTGAAGTTGTAATCCGGCCGGTTGAAGGTTTCGGGCTTGCCACGTACCACTTCGCGTTTGGCCTTCAGATCTTTCGCCAGACGGTATAAAAACGATAATTGTTCGCGCTTGCTGATCAGGAACGGCGGGTCGGATTCCAGCACCACGGCCCGGTTTTCCAGCCAGTCGACAGTGATGATGGCGTCGATCTGGTCGTGTCGCAGGTTCACATCAATCAGCACCCGTTCAAGCCTGGTCTCGCTGTGCCTGATCTCCAGAGTCGCTTCATCCAGCGTGACGTACAGCGACACTGCGGCACAGTCGCGCCCCTGCTGCAAGGTATAGCTCTGCACCACATCATCAGGCAACATCGTCACTTTATAGCCCGGCATGTAGACCGTGGACAGGCGCTGGCGAGCGCTGACATCAATCGGGCTGCCGGGCTTGATGGCAAGGCCCGGTGCCGCGATGTGAATGCCCAGTAGCACAGTGCCTGTGCCCAGACCCTGGACCGACAGTGCATCATCGATCTCGGTCGTGGCCGAGTCGTCCACCGAGAAGGCGACCGCTTTCGACAGCGGCAGATCATCCTGGATCGCTGGCGCCTCCAACCTGGGAAAAGCAGTGCCTTTGGGGAAGTTTTCCAGTAAAAAGCGCTTCCAATGAAACTGGTAGGGCGAGTTGATCGCACCGGCCCTGATCAGCAACTCCAGCGGTCCCTGATGCGTGTTGCGTGACGCTTCCACCACCGCCTTGTATTCGGGCGCATTCTTGTCCGGCTTGAACAGTATTTTGTACAGTTGCTCGCGTACAGCGGGGGGGCATTCACCCCGGCTCAAGGCCTCGACCCACTGCGTGGTTTGCAGCGCAATCAGTTTCTTTTTTTCTATCGCTGCCAGGGCCTGCGCCAGGATATCGGCCGGCGCCTTGCGGAAGCGCCCCTTGCCGGCGCGTCGAAAGTAGTGTGGTGCCTCAAACAGACGCAACAGGGTGCCGGCCTGCTGCTCCAGCGTCGCTTCCCGGCTCGAACTGCTGCCGAAATACTCGCGTGCCAAATCCGCAAAGCCGAACTCGTCCTGCGGCGAAAACTCCCACGCCAGTTCCAGTTCAATACTTTCGCTGATGACCTGTGCATTGCCCAGCAGAACGGCTGGTTCCGGCTTTTCGAATTTCAGCAACATATTGGCGGCCTTGACCTTGACCCGCTTGCCGCTGTCCAACTCGACCTGCGCAGACGACTCCGCCTCAGAAAGCACCCTGCCAACCATGAATTTTCCGGCTTCTTCAAACAATAGGAACATAGGCGACATTGTCCCAGTAAACACAGGGCAGCCCAGCGCTTGCGTCACGGCAATGGATAATTCGGTCATGGCAATCGGTTTTAAAGGTCCCACGATTTGGCAGCGCATGGCACCCTGGTTCCGTGGCTTTGACGGACCCCTGGCTTTTGCCGTCTTTGTTTTGGCCTGCGCCGGCTTGCTGACCATGTATTCATCAGGCTATGACCAGGGTAGCCGGTTTGAGGATCACAGCCGCAACATGCTGCTGGCCGGTTTTCTGCTGTTCGTCGTCGCGCAGATTCCGCCTCAGCGCCTGATGTCACTGGCCGTCCCTCTGTACATTGTCGGTGTAAGCCTCTTGATTGCCGTGGCGATATTCGGCATCACGAAGAAAGGGGCACGTCGCTGGCTCAATGTAGGCATCACCATCCAGCCCAGCGAAATCCTCAAGATCGCGGTACCATTGACGCTGGCTTGGTGGTTTCAGAAACGTGAGGGCCAGTTGCGTCCGCTCGACTTTGCGGTGGCTGGTCTGCTGCTCGCGCTGCCGATCGCCCTGATCGTGCGTCAACCCGACCTGGGCACCGCCATATTGGTGCTGTCGGCAGGGCTGTCCATCATCTTCTTCGCCGGCCTTTCCTGGAAATTAATGGTGCCGCCCCTGCTGTTAGGGCTATTGGGCATTGGTCTGGTAATCGGTTTTGAGCCGCAACTGTGCGCCGATGGGGTACGCTGGCCGGTTCTGCACGACTACCAGCAGCAGCGTATCTGTACTCTGTTGGACCCGACGCGTGATCCACTCGGGAAAGGCTTTCACATCATCCAGGGCATGATTGCGATTGGTTCGGGCGGATTTTGGGGCAAGGGCTTCATGCAGGGCACGCAAACCCATCTTGAGTTCATTCCGGAACGCACGACGGACTTCATTTTTGCTGCTTTTTCGGAAGAGTTTGGTCTGTTCGGAAACCTGCTGCTGCTGACGGGCTTCTGCTTCCTGATTCTGCGCGGCTTGACGATTACGCTGCAGGCCCCTACACTGTTTTCGAGACTGTTGGCGGGCAGCATCACGCTGATCTTTTTTACCTACGCGTTTGTCAATATGGGCATGGTCAGCGGTATCTTGCCGGTGGTGGGCGTACCGCTTCCCTTCATCAGCTACGGCGGTACCGCGATGGCGACGCTGGGCATGGGGCTGGGAATCCTGATGTCGATTGCCAGGTCAAAGCGGCTGGTCCAGTCGTAAAATCCGTCGATGACATCCCGTGAATCCACCATCGAACGTTTGGCCATTGCCAAAGCCCTGTTGCTTGATCCGTTCGGCCTGAACGAATCGCATCTGACGCGTGCCCTGAATGAAATCAAGGCTCACCAGGTGGACGAAGCAGATCTGTATTTTCAATACACACGCACCGAGGGCTGGAGTCTGGAGGAAGGCATCGTCAAGACCGGCTCCTTCAGTATCGATCAGGGCGTTGGTGTGCGCGCCGTGAGTGGCGAGAAAACAGCTTTTGCCTACTCGGACGATATCTCGGCAGCATCACTGCTGGACGCGGCCCGCACAGTGCGGTCGATCTCCAGCTCAGCTCAGAGCGCTCGCGCGCGTTGCGGGGCTAGAAAAATGGCGGCGGGGCGCTCGCTCTACCCGGGACTGGATCCAATTTCCACGCTGGACAGTGCCGGCAAGGTTGAATTGCTTGGAATCGTCGAACGCTTGGCGCGTGCCAGGGATCCGCGGGTAGCGCAGGTCATGGCCGGCCTGGCCAGCGAATATGACGTCGTACTGGTGGCGCGTTCCGACGGCACCCTGGCCGCCGATGTGCGCCCACTGGTGCGCTTGTCAGTCACCGTGATTGCCGAGCAAGTGATCGGCGGCAAGAGCCGCCGAGAGATCGGATCGGCTGGCGGTGGTGGACGTTTTGGACTGGCTTATTTTGATGCGCAATGCATCGGAGACTATGTCGATCGGGCGGTCAATGCAGCTCTCACCAATCTGGAGGCGCACGCCGCCCCGGCTGGCGAAATGACAGTGGTACTGGGTCCCGGTTGGCCCGGTA
>JBBQZA010000212.1:0-6986 GCA_038208175.1 Burkholderiales bacterium | reverse complement strand
GACGTGGTGGAACTGATGGACTATTTTTCAGTCAACTCGAAGAACCCGGTGCACGCAGTGCCGGGTCAGGGCCTGAACATTCCAGTATGGATACTCGGCTCCAGTCTGTTTGGGGCGCAGCTGGCGGCCGCTTTGGGCTTGCCCTACGCCTTTGCCTCCCACTTTGCGCCGCAGCAGATGATGCAGGCCATCGCCCTGTACCGAGCCAACTTTCGTCCCTCGGCGCAACTGGCCCAACCCTACGTCATGCTCGGCTTCAATGTCATTGCGGCCGATAGCGACGAGCAAGCCAGGCTTCTGGCGAGTTCCATGCAACAGGCCTTTGTCAACCTGCGCAGTGGTCACCCGGGTCGCCTGCCGCCGCCGGTGGCCGGTTACCTGACGCAGTTGGCGCCCCAGGAGCGCGCCATACTTGACGGCATACTGTCCTGCGCCGCCATCGGCGCTGCCGACAGTGTGCGCAAGAACCTGATCAATTTCATCGAAAAAACCGGCGCTGACGAACTCATGATCACCTCGAATATTCATGACCATGGTGCCCGTTTGCGCTCCTACGAAATCATGGCCGAAATACGTGCCTAAATCGCCTGCCCCAAGCGCGCAATGCCCTCTTTGATCTTGTCCAGCCCCGCCGTGGCAAAACTCAGGCGCAGGGTGGAGAGATCGGGATCGTGCGCGTAGAACGGCGCTCCTGGCACAAAAGCAACCCCTCTCTCGATGGCGCACTTGGCAAATTCTGCGGCGTTGCCTGACTTGCCATCAGCTCCAGTGAGTCGGGCCCAGAAGAACATGCCGCCCTGAGGCTGGTTGAATTTGATCGCACTACCCAATTCCCGACGCAAGCATTCGGCCATGACGGCGGCGCGCTCGGCATAGGTCTTGCGCACCACCGCGAGCGTTGCATCCAGACGATTCAATGTCAGGTAATGGGCGGCAATGGCCTGGCTCAGGTTGCTGGTGTGGGCGTCGCTGAACTGTTTGCACATGGTGGCTTTGGCCAGCAACTCGGCCGGCGCAATCATCCAGCCAACGCGCAAGCCCGGCGACAGAATTTTGCTGAAGCTGCCGCAGTGCGCCAGCCAGTCGCGGCTGAGCGGCACCTGCTCGCTCAAGGCCAGCAAGCTCGGCGGCGGCGGCTTGTCAAAATACAACTCGCCATACGGATCGTCTTCCACCACCATGGTTTGCGTGCGCACGGACAGTTCCAGAATGCGCTTGCGCCGCTCAAGGCTGAGCGTGGCGCCGCTGGGGTTGCCGAAAGTGGGGATCAGATAAATCAGCTTCGGCTGGTGCTCGGCAATCAGTTGTTCCAGCCGATCGACGTCAACGCCATCGGCATCGATCGGAGCACCGATGATGTGTGCGCCGTACAGGCGAAAACACTGGATGGTCGCCAAAAAAGTGGGGGCTTCAACGATGATCTTGTCGCCCGGGGAGATCAGCGTCTTGCCAATCAGGTCTAGCGCCTGCTGGCTGCCGGTGGTGACGATCAGGCCTTCGGGCTTGACCGCCACGCAGGAGTCGCTGCCGACGCCGCCCTTGGCCGCGTAGAAGCCGCTGATGGCCTCGCGCAGCGGCTGGTAGCCCTCGGTCGCACCGTATTGCAGCACCGGACCCGGGTTGCTGGCCAGCACGGCATCGGCGGACTGCCGGATGCCTTCGGCGTCGAACAGCGCAGGGTCGGGAAAGCCACCGGCGAAACTGATGATGCCGGGTTTGCCCAACAGCTTGAAAAGTTCACGGATGGCGGAGGTCTCTATCGCGTTCAGGCGCTCGGCAAATTGCATGGGAGTCTTTCGAAGATTGAAGATTGCTTTATGCTCCTATTATTATTCAGTCCCACGCCACCGGAGAATGCATGAAGGCCAGCGCCATCGAAGGTTTTTTTGCCACCCTCAAGGCCGCCAACGCCATGCCCGTGTCGGAGTTGGAGTACGCTTCAATTTTTGAATTGCTGGTGGCCGTGCTGCTGTCGGCCCAGGCCACCGATGTCAGCGTCAACAAGGCCACGCGCCGGCTGTTCGCGGTCGCCAACACAGCGCAAGCCATTCTCGATCTGGGGCTGGAGAAGCTGGAGGCTTACATCAAGACCATCGGCCTGTACCACAGCAATGCCAGGCACCTGCTGCAGACTTGCCAAATACTGCTGGAGCAGCACGGCGGGCAGGTGCCGCAATCGCGCGAGGCCTTGCAAGCCCTGCCCGGCGTCGGCCGCAAAACGGCCAACGTGGTGCTCAACGTGGCCTTTGGCGAACCGACGATGGCGGTCGATACGCACATTTTTCGCGTCGCCAATCGCACCGGCCTGGCGCCAGGCAAAACACCGCATGAAGTCGAAATGAAATTGCTCAAACGCATACCAGCGGTGTATCGGGTCGACGCGCACCATTGGCTGATCCTGCACGGCCGCTATGTCTGCCAGGCGCGCACGCCTTTGTGCTGGCAATGCGGCGTGTCGCAGTACTGCGACTTCAAGCCCAAGACACAGTGCTAGAGCCGCAATTCATGACCCCGCAACACTTCATCGCCAAATGGGGCGCGCCCGATGGCATTGCCGGGCCAGGCTACGCGCTGAACGGCCTTTGCTAGAACAATGGGAGCACATAGCCCAGAATCTACGGGGGCTTCTGGCCAAAAGTATAAAAAAAGGCGACAAGAACTACCGCGCCGCTCAAGCGCTCTTCATTGGCTGGCTGAATGAGTTGAAGAACTTCCGTCTGCTGGATCCGGCCTGTGGCAGCGGTAACTTTCTGTTCCTCGGCCTGAAGGCCTTGAAGGACATCGAACATCGCAGCCATCTGGAGGCCGCCACCCTGGGGCTGGACCGTGAAGCCGATCTGGTGACCGGTCCGCACAATGTGCTGGGCATCGAGCTCAACGAGTACGCCGCCGAGCTGGCGCGGGTCACGGTCTGGATTGGCGAGTTGCAGTGGCGCATGGCCCACGGCTACGATTTCAAGACCAACCCGGTGCTGGAACCGCTGGACAACATCGAGTGCCGGGATGCGTTGCTGACCAAATTGGGGTCGGATCACGATTTTGTGAAGCAAAACTCGTGCTCTGACCCCAGTTCTTCCGGTGTATCCGAAGCCACGTGGCCGAAAGCGAATGTAGTGATTGGCAATCCGCCGTTTCTGGGTGACAAGAAGATGCGCTCAGAACTCGGTGACGAGTACACCGAAACGCTGCGCCAAGTCTACAAGGACCGGGTTCCCGACGGGCCTGACACCCGCCGAGACCGCGCATCAGCGCACCAAAGCAATCGCAGGTGGCGCCATCATTTCGACCACTGTTTTTGAGGTAAATCAGGCTGTAGCCAAGGTACATAAACCGCCTGTAGCTACTAAAACGATAGCATATCAAATGTCGATCAAGCGTCAGCACCGTCAGCTGCAGGAGCACTCCGGTGCGGCGCTCAGTGCAGCGAAATAAAGGAAGGACACCGAAGGTCGGAGGGACATTCGCGGAACTGAGTGCCGCGCCGGAGTGATCCGGGTCACAGCCGGAGTGCTCCGGGTCACGCAGTGCCACATATCCGAATCCTCAGGGTTGGGTCGACAATTCATGGATGCAATTGAATACAGCCTCGCTTCGGTGCTGGCCATCACGCACCACGTCCGAGCGCCCCGGCGCTGGCAAGGCCGCCAATAAGCCTGGAGCCTAATTCCCTGGCCAACGTGTCGGGCTTTGCCGGTGGCGCAAGCAGGCCAGAACCGAGACGATTTGCTCTGGCAGAAGTTCAAAATGCAAGGCATAGGGAAAACGCCGCAGCAGAATACGGCGGAATCGTTCCCGAGTTGCAGGATAGGCCTCAGGGTTACGCGAAAGTTGTTCGGAGGCTGTCGCAACGACTCGCAAAAAGTCACCTCCCAATCCGTAAGATCGATCCTCGTACCACGCAAACGCCCTGGCTATTTCCGCTTGCGCTGGTGGTTCGAAAACGACGTGCCAAATCACAGACGCACGCCAAGGGCTTGCGCTATTTCTGCCAGACTCTTGCCTTGGTGGGGGTGCCCGTTGCGCCATGCAGCACGGCGCTCCAGTTCATCAAGAATTTGAGGGCTGGTTTCCGGCGAAGTCTCGCTGGCAAATTCATCCCAGAGATCTTCCACCAATTGCAAACGTTCAAATTTGCCCAGATGTTCAATCGGTTGAAGTGTGGTTTTCATGGTTCGTGAGTCTATCAGGAGCGATCCGGGGCTCCAACGGTAGCGCAACCCATTGATCCGCAACGGCGTGGATCGCAATGCGCCCTTCAAACACCTCTTCCAGCGCCCGATGCGTGACGGCGTCGGCGCTGGCGCCCTGATGCGTCACACAGCCCGCTGCCATGATGACCATCTGGTCGGCTTGCAGCGCCATCGACACCTCGTGCAGCACACTCACCACGGTCTTGCCCTGATTCACCAACTCACGCACGATGGCCAGCCAGTCGGCCTGGTGCGGCGGGTCCAGATTGGCCAGTGGCTCGTCCATCAGAAGCACCTGCGCCTGCACCGCCAGCGCTCGCGCCAGCAGCACGCGCTGACGCTCGCCGCCCGAGAGTTGCCCGAGCGAGCGAGCGCGCCAGTCCCAGGCCTGCGTGGCGCGCAGCGCCTGCTCCACCGCAACCTGGTCGGCGGCGCTGGGCGCAGACAGCCAGCGCTGATGCGGCAGCCGGCCCAGCATGGCGACATCGAACACCGTCAGATCGTCGGCACTGACCTCGCCTTGACCCAGCCAGGAGAGCTGCTGTGCACGTTTTCGCGCCGACAATTTGGCCAGAGAAGCGCCCAGCAACAAGACCTCGCCGCTATGCGGCAGCAAGCCCGCCAACACCTTGAGCAAGGTCGATTTGCCAGCGCCGTTGGGTCCGACGATGCTACTCCAGCGGCCAGCACCTATAGCCAGCGTGATATCGTGCAAGATCTCGGTATTTCCGAGGCTAGCGCTTATGGAATCTGCCTGTAGTGCTATATTATTCATAGCATACCGGAACTCGCCACACGCCGGTGCATGAGCCACAGCAGGTAACTGCCGCCCAATACGGCGGTCAACACGCCGACCGGCAACTCCTGCGGCGCCAGCAGCCAGCGCGCCAGAATATCGGCCGCCAGCAGCAGCGCCCCGCCGATCAGGCTGCTGAGCCAGATCAGGCGACCATGACTGGTTTTGACCACCGAGCGCACCAGGTGCGGTGCGGCCAAGCCAACAAAGGCAATCAAGCCGGTTTGCGCCACCGCCGTGCCGGTTGCCAGGGCCAACACGGCCACCAGGGCGACGCGCAAACGATCCAGTGGCAAGCCGAGACTGGCAGCAGTGGCTTCGCCCAGCGACAAGCCGTCCAGCACCGGGGCCAGCGCCCACGCAGCCGCCATACAAAGCAGCCAGGCCAGCGCCATGATCCAGCACGCAAACCAGCCCACATAGGCGGTGCTGCCCAGCATGAAGGCCTGCATGGACTGCAGAAGATCAGGCCGGGCCAGCATGATCAGCTCTTTGGCGGCGCCCAGCACCACGCCCACGACCACCCCGGCCAGCAGCAGGCGCAAGGTGTGTTGCACGCCTTTGGACAGCAACAAGGTGAGTAGCACACCCAGCATGGCGCCGCCAAACGCAGCACCAGTGAGACCCACAAGCGCAAGCCACTGCGTGGCAAACGGCGACACACCAAACAGCACCAGCACCAGCGCGACGCCGAGCGATGCACCAGAGGCGCTGCCCAGCAGATAGGGATCGGCCAGCGGGTTGCGAAACAGTCCCTGCGCCAGCGCACCGGCCAAGCCCAGCAACGCACCGGCAAGCCACGCACCGAGCGTGCGCGGCAGGCGGATGTCCCACACAATCTGCTGGGCCACCGCTTCGCTGCCGGCGCGCAGCACGCTGTCAAGGCCGGTGCTGCCAACAGCCACGCCCAGCACGACCAGCGCCGCTGCAATCAGCAACAGGAGCAGACCCAAGCCGGTAACGCGACGCTGCTTCATGGTGGCTGTGTTGCGCTCTGCTTGCCCGCCTTCTCGCCCAAGCAGCGCGCCATGATCTGCGCGGCCTGCGCCAGGCGCGGACCGGGACGCACCAGCACGTCGGACTGCTCGGACGTGAAGCGGCAAACGCGTTGCTCGCGGATCGCCCGCAGGGCGCTCCAGCCGGGACGCTGCGCCATGTCGGTGGCGTGACCATCGCCGACCATGATCAGATCGGGGTCGGAGCGCACCACATATTCAGGGTTGAGCTTGGGGAACGGCCCCAGGCTGGCAGGCGCTATGTTCCTGACGCCCAGGCGCTTCAATGTCTCGCCGATGAAAGAGGCCTCGCTCGCTGCATACGGCCCGCTGTTGGCCTCGAAATAGACCCGGGTCGAGCGCGCCGCTGTCGGCAGCGATTGCGCCGCGGCCGACACTGCTGCGTCGATCTCAAGCCACAGGCGGTCGGTGTCGGCCAGGTCCAGCAGGCGCGCGACCTGTTGCAGCACGCGCCGCAAATCGACATGGGTTTTAGGCTCCAGCGCCAGCACCTTGAGACCCAGGGCTTGCAGGCGATCGGCAGCGCGCGAACTGGTGGCCAGCAGCACCACATCGGGCTGCAGGGCGACGATGGCTTCGATGCTCGGGTCCAGACCGCCACCCACGGTTGCCAAGGGCCGCACACGGGCCGGAAAGTTGGAGTCCCGATCTACCCCCACCAGGCGTTGACATTGGCCCAGCGCGCAGACCGTCTCGGTCAGCGAGGGCAGCAGGCTGACGATGCGCTGTGGCGACTGCGCAAAAGTCAGCGTCAGACCCCGATCGTCGCTGACCTGCAGCGCTTGGGCAGCCCCGCCAGCCAGCGCCCAACCGAGCATGAGGGTTGCCAGCAGGCGACACTTTGCTATCGATATAGGAGCGATATGTGCTTTATTCATGCGGGCTACGGACTTATTTGACTACATTTTTCTCGCTACCGCTGGTTCCAGACCAGGCCCACATAGGCCGCACGACCGGACTGGTTGTAGCCGTAGGCGGTCTGGT
>JBBQZA010000211.1:0-7031 GCA_038208175.1 Burkholderiales bacterium | reverse complement strand
TCAGGCCTGTCGGTCAAACGTGTTTTGGAAGGGGTTTGCATCCCCTCCCAAAACGGTCGCCCCCGAAACCCCGGCCTTCAGGCCGGGGTCGGCTCCCACCGCCCTGAAGGGCGGGGTTTCAAACCGGAGTTAGTTTTAGATCACCCAGGACGTGAAGGGAATTAAAGGGTAGAGTAGAGAACAGGCTTACGCCGGCCCTCCCTCATCAAACCGTGCATGCGATTTTCCCGCACACGGCTTTCCGATGTTCTTCACACCGAGGCATGCATAGTCTCCCGTCCTACATTTTCCAGCGCGACTCAGGGGGTCGCACCTGTGTGCCCGATTCGCCGGACACATTACCTGGGCGGTGTACTTCTTGGCCTTGGCATATAGCTTCCTCTGTAGCATCCTGATCTCGTGCGGGGTGACTAGCAACATGGCAATCCCCTGATCCTCTGCTCTTTGGTTGCGCGAACAAAGCAGGGTCCCTTCCCTCGACCGGGGTTATGTTGTCCCTCGGTCTCAAACGGTACTATGAACCCCTCCGACTCCCGTATGGGGCCGCTGTGTTTTCGTTTCCTTATACACAGCGGTCGGTGGCCTGCCCACCCCCGCATACTGGTCTCCAGCACTGGGTAGTAAATCTTCCAGAACATGCCGACCCTGCTACCCCGGGAGTCGATAGCTGCCATTTCTGTTATTTCAGCATCCATCCAACGGCCTTCCCCTTCAGACCACAGGGTCGGCTTCTCCATTTAGTTTACGAGGCTACTCATAGGTTCACTTGCGTTTCGGCCTGCTCTTTTGCTGTAAGAAACCTCACGACCCCGTGTTACCACGACGCCGCTTTCTCATGCTACCGGGGCGTACAGACAATTCCCCGGACGGGACTTCAACCCGCTAGATTTACTACTGTTACTGCGAACGGTCTGACCCTTGTGTTTCGTTTGCTTCGCTTTGTTTCGCTGCTGGTTGCATGCACTGATGCGAAACGTGTACCATTCGGCTATGACAAACGTATTCGCCCTCAAACCCTTCACCGTCGAAGTAACCTTCGATGCTGAGTGCCGCATGTTTGTTGCAGTGTGCGATGAATTGCGCTTGTGTACTGAAGCCCCCAGCTTTGAGACTTTGACCGAGCGCGTGTGGGAGATTGCCCCCGAAATGGCACAAGAGAATGGCCTGAGCATTGCCCCGCAAAACCTGCGCTTGCGGTTTGCGTTCGATCAGGGTTTTACCGACCACCGTATCGCGCTTTGACGCATGGGCAGCGGTTTTTACCCGCAGTTACGCGACATCTTGCTGGCCCACGGTTGCACGTTTGTGCGAAACGGCAAAGGCAGTCACCAGATTTGGCACAGCCCGATTACCGGCTCAACTTTCCCGGTGGCGATGACTATCAAGTCACGTCATCTTGCCAATCAAATTCTTAAGCAGACCGGCATCACACAACGGGTCTAAATGGGAAAAGGCAGAGCAACAAAGGAGCAACAAAGGGGTCAGACCGTTCTGTTCGCAAGTATCCTGCACCAACCGGCCTCGACCGTCAGCCATAGATTTGAACCAAAAGCGGCTGTAGCCTGCGTGCATAATGCATATGCCGCTTCAAAAGTTATAGCAAGTGGCAGCGCCAGCAAGACCTCGCAAGCGCCCAGCATGGCCCATTGGGGGTCTGGCCAGCTAAGCCCCTGATTGCCTAAGGAAGAGGTATTTCTTTCGCTTGCTTGGCCGATCAGTGAGCGGCACTTGCCCGAATAATCTTCCCAATCAGACCTAAAAGAGTCTGAACCAAAGGAAGGTGATCGTGCAAGCAATTGATCTCGGAAAACGACAACCGGCGTCGATGGCGTCGATCGTCTGTACACCGTGGTGAAACTGCCCGGCACCGGCTGGAACGTCATCGCCGGCCTGCCCGAGGCCGAAGTGCTTGCTCCCGCCCGTGCGCTGCTCGCCCGCAGCATCGTCATCGGTATTGTTCTACTGTTATTGGTGGTGGCGCTGACCTGGTGGTTGGCGCGGGGCATCGCGCGGCCCATACGCGACCTCGCACAAACCGCCATGGCCATCGCTGGCGGCAACAGCAGCGCGCGTGCGCGCATTGACGGCCCGGCCGAGGTGGCGGCGGTGGCGCAGGAGTTCAACAACATGCACGACGCGCGCAAGCGGGCCGAAGAACAGGCCCTGCAGATGGCCCAGCACGACCCGCTCACCGGCCTGCCCAATCGGGCGCTGTTCACCGACCGGCTGCAGCGCGACTTGGCCAGTGCCAGGCGCGACCAGACCAGCCTGGCGCTGCTGTTCATTGATCTGGACAAGTTCAAGCCCGCCAACGACCAGTTTGGCCACCCCATGGGCGACCTGCTGCTGCAGGCGGTAGCGCAGCGCATGCAAGCATGCGTGCGCGACTCCGACACCCTGGCGCGCATCGGCGGTGACGAGTTTATGGTGCTGCTACGCGCTGTGGCGGGCGAGCCCGAAGCACTCACCGTGGCCGAGAAAATTCGCGTCGGCCTGGAGCAGCCCTTTGTGCTGGCAGGGCACAGCCTGGGCATTGGATGCTGCGTCGGTGTGGCGCTGTACCCACAGCACGGCGACGATGACCTGACCCTGTCCAGAAACGCCGACCAAGCCATGTACCAGGCCAAAGAGCGCGGGCGCAACCAGGTTGTGCTGTTTCAGGCAACGCCAGAGCGGGAAGCGGACCTGGCATAGATCGGCTTGCAACCGTATTGCAGCTGTTTTGCAACTTTGTTGCTATTGCTTTGATAGCTTCCTGCGCAGTATTGGCAGGGGCTGGAAGCCTATTTCTATTGAGTTGTCAGTTTCTGCAGTTCGCGCCACCCATGCACCTGCACCCCGCTGCGTGCAAACGAGCCTTCACCGCCAAATACCAATTGGGCGGGTAGCGCGGTGTCACCGGCATCACCTGCGTAGCGGGTCCAGGTGTTCAGGCCGCTGACGAAATCCGCGTTGAAGGTTTGGCCGGATTTGATCTCGATGGGCATCAGTTGTTCGCCGTGTTCGATCAACACATCCACCTCTTCGCCAGTGCTGTTGCGCCAAAAGCTCAGGTTGGATGCCAGCCCCTGGTTGTACCGCCGCTTCTGCAGCTCGCTGATGACCAGGTTTTCAAACAAGGCCCCGCGCGCCGAGTGAATGGCCATATGCTCGGCATCCTGTATGCCCAACAGGTAGGCCGCCAAGCCGGTGTCGTGAAAATACAGCTTGGGTGTTTTTACCAGCCGTTTGCCAAAATTGCGGTGGTGCGGTTGCAGCAAGAACACCACATAGCCGGCCTCCAGCACCGACAGCCACGCGCCTATGGTTTTGTGCGTCACACCACAGTCGTTGGCCAAACTCGTCATGTTGAGCAACTGGCCGCAGCGGGCCGCGCACATTTTTAGAAAGCGCTGGAACAGGCTCAGCTCTTTAACTTCAATGAGTTGGCGCACGTCGCGCTCCACATAGGTCATCACGTAGTTGGAAAACCATTGCGCGGGTGCCAAGCTGCGGTCATGAATGGGCGGGTACAGGCCACGCCACAGCACATCGTCCAGGCTGGTGGGTAGCGCACCACCGTCTTGAAGCTCTGCCATGGCAAACGGCAGTAGCTGCACCAGTCCCACCCGTCCGGCCAGGGTTTGGGTGATGCCCGACAAGAGACCAAACTGCTGTGAACCGGTCAGTACAAATTCGCCCATGCGCGGATTGCCGTCGACCCGGGTTTGCAGGTAGGAAAACAAGGCCGGGCAGCGCTGCGCCTCGTCCAAAATGGCCCCGGCCGGATACCGCGCCAGAAAGCCGCGCGGGTCTTCCAGGGCAAAGGCGCGCACATCCAGGTCTTCCAGCGACACGTAGGGCTTGTCCGCAAAGGTACTTTTGGCAAGTGTGGTTTTGCCCGACTGGCGTGGCCCGGTCAGGGCCACGATGGGGTAGCCCGTTGCGAGACTTTTCAGGGTAGATGCAGCGTGGCGAGGAATCATTTTACAAATTGGTAATTACGTTCCCGAATTATAAATCAACGGTACGTCCATGGAAGAATTCTGCATTCAACCCCTGGGACGCACCGGCCGTGACGCGCAACTTTGACTAAGTTATCAGTACCTGAAAAAAGTATTGATAAGTAACAATCAATACTTTGTACTTTGCCACATATCTACAAATGTGGCCTCCATGTCGATACATCCGGTACTGCTGGAAAAGCTCAATTTTGCGATGCTGCCGACGTCGGCGTCATTGATGACCTTGCGCGATGCGAGGCTACCTCCCGTACCAGGCAAGGTTCACGCCGTGATCGGCATGCGCCGCTCCGGGAAAACCACCTTTTTGCGCCAGTTGCAGTCAGAGTGTCGAAAGACCTTGCCGCCCGAGCGTGCGGTTTACTTGAGCTTTGACGACGACCGCCTGTCTGATTTGGGTGCTGATCAACTGTCTTTTTTGATCGAGGAATACTACCGTCGCTACCCGGAATTGAGGGGGCATGAAAAGGTGTACTGGTTTCTGGATGAAATCCAGTTGGTGACGGATTGGGATCGCTTTGTGCGCAGGGTCATGGATACGGAGCTGGTGGAAATTATCGTATCCGGCTCATCCGCTCGCATGCTCTCGCGCGAGGTGCACACCTCTTTGCGCGGGCGCGGCATGGAGACCATCATTCGGCCCTACAGTTTCAGGGAGTTCTTGCTGCATCGGGGTGAAGTCCCGAAGCAGGAACCGGCTCGCTGGACTGCCGGGGAGCGCTCGAAGGTGGAAAAAAGATTTGGCGAATATCTGAGAGAAGGTGGGTTCCCTGAGACGCAGGGCCTGGCTGCAAGCTTGCGCGTGGAACTATTGCAGGGCTATGTGGACAGCGTCCTGTTCCGTGATGTGGTCGAGCGCTATGAGGTGTCACAGGTCACAGCACTGCGCTGGTTGATCCGCCAATGTTTACGCAACCCGGCAAGCTTGCAGAGTGTGCACCGCATGCATCTCGACCTGAAGGCACAAGGGCATGGCGTGTCCAAGGAAGTTTTGCACGCCATGTTCGGGTACTTGATGGACGCATTCCTGATTGACGCAGTGCCGATTGCAACCGACTCGGAGCGCAGGCGCAACTCCAATCCGCGCAAGATATATCCGATTGATCCCGGCATGATTGGCGCCTTCGACATCAGCGGACGCGCCAACACCGGGCACGCGCTGGAATGCGTCGTTCACGACGAGTTGGCGCGTCGTGGCGGTGACATCGGATATGTTCGTACCGAGCAGGGTTTTGAGGTCGACTTCCTGGTTCGCACGGCCGATGGCAGACCAGAGCTGATCCAGGTTTGTGCAGACATTTCCGAGGCGGCCACTCTCCAGCGCGAACTGCGTGCACTTGAAGATGCGAAGCAACAGTTTGCGGACTCAAGCCGACGCTTGCTTGTTCTGAACCGCGGTGCCTGGTTACCAGACCCGTCTGAGGTGGTAGTGCAGTCGGTTTATGACTGGTTGCTTGGCTGAGGTGAGTGCAGGGCTGGCAGACCCTAAAATCAGACAACGAATCGGTTCAAACTGGCTGCCGATCTTCTTTGTACAGGGGCAGGGGCCAACAGGGGCCAGACAACTGGTGCTGGCAAGCGCCATCGGACTTTTTGCCACCACTTCGCTGCTCTTCGCGCGAGATCGTCGTTTAAAGGATTCTGATTTTGTTTTCTGGTATGCCCGCGGCCTCCTTCTGATAGCGGTTGGCTTGTTCGCCATTTTTGTTCAAAGCCTGGTGGGTTCTCCCTTGGGCTGGTCGGGGCGCATCGGAAATTACCTGGGCAGTATCTTTCTTATCGCTTCGCTTTTGAGTATCCGTGCACAAGCACAGGCGTCGGGCATTTCCTTTGATCAGGAAGTTGATCAGCTTTTTGCAGCGCCGCGCAGGTTTTTTGATCAAAGAGTACATCGAATTGCATCCTGAATTCACGCAGATTGCTGTTCGCGATCTCGCCGGCAATATCGTTTGCTCTTACCTCGGCAACCCGGTCAGGCAATACGGTATCCAGGAATATCCCTGGTTTTATGAAGGCCTGCGCAGCGGCAAGTTCTTCGTCAGCGATGCGGTGCTGGGTCCTCGCAGCAGAAGATGGGCAGTGGGAATGACCTCTTTGGACCCCGAAAAGTGGATCGGCAAGAGCCCCCTGCGCCGGAGCGAAAGCGCGGAAATGTCGGAACGGTTCCGGACCGAGGGTTTCTTACTCGCGAGTGGCGTCGATGGTGTTGAGCGACTGTACACCGTGGTGAAACTGCCCGGCACCGGCTGGAACGTCATCGCCGGCCTGCCCGAGGCCGACGTGCTTGCTCCCGCCCGTGCGCTGCTCGCCCGCAGCATCGTCATCGGTATTGTTCTACTGTTATTGGTGGTGGCGCTGACCTGGTGGCTGGCACAAGGCATCGCGCGGCCCATACGCGACCTCGCCATCACCGCTGGGCGCGTCGCTCGCGGTCAGGACAGTGTTCGGGCGCGCATCGATGGCCCGGTCGAGGTCATGCAGGTGGCGCGGGAGTTCAACAATATGCTCGACGCCCGCAAGCTGGCCGATGATAAACTAAAAGTTGCATTAATACAGTTGGAATTTCATGTTGAGAACACACCGCTTGCAGTGGTTGAATTCAACAGTAACTATCAGATTACAAAGTGGTCGGACAAAGCGCAGGCGATGTTCGGCTGGAGTGCCGATGAAGTAGTGGGCAAGACGATTGATGAATTGCGTTGGGTCTATGAAGAAGAGGTGCAAGATGTTGCGAGACTCAGTTTCGACATGCTTTCTGCAGCCAATCCCAGCAACATTCACATCAACCACAATTACCGCAAGGACGGCACTGTCATCACCTGCGAGTGGTTTAATTCTGCGTTGATCGATGCCAGTGGCAAGCTCGCTTCTGTACTGTCATTGGTTCAGGACATCACCGCGCGCAAGCGCAGCGAAGAGCAGATCCGTCAGCTCAATGCCGAGCTGGAGACCAAAGTGCAGGCACGCACCGAGGAGCTTGCAGCCGCTGTCGCTGCCAGGGAGGGTTTCCTGGCCAATATGAGCCATGAG
>JBBQZA010000210.1:0-7058 GCA_038208175.1 Burkholderiales bacterium | reverse complement strand
TACAGCCACTCCCGAAAACTAAATGGCAGTACGTGGTAGTCCCTGATCCGTCCCAGCAAACTCTCGCGTGATTTCTTGAAAATCGGCGTGCTGGCCGAGCCCGACACCACAAAGCGCACGGGCGTTTTCAAGTCATAAAACTTCTTCAGGTACAGCTCCCAGCGCGGGAAACGCTGGATTTCATCCAGGAAAAGGTATGTTGTTCCGTGCTCAGAAGCCCGCACGGCGGCTGCGACCAGATCATTGAAGAACTGGTCCTGATTGAAGCCCGGAAGCTCCAGCCCAGGGTCTTGCATCGAAAAATACACAATGCGCTGGGCTTGAGTGGGGTCATCCGGCGCATCGGCGATGAGTTGCGCAATGCACTGCATCAACAAGGTGCTTTTACCCACCCGCCGCGGCCCGGTGACCGACACCATTTGCGGCAAATGCTTCACATCGGCGTAAATAGCGTCGAACACATCCCGCCGAAATGTGGGCACGCCAGTAAAGGCTTGTTGCGCGTCGCGCCACCAAGGGTTGTAGGCTTGAAGAATGTCAAATTGGGAAATAAAGGGTGCTGCAGAAGTAGCCATCCAGAAAGTATGCATATTTCATGTCATGATGTCAAATATGCACTATTTAGCTCGGGGAAGACGGCGCGCAAGATGGGGTCAAAGGTGTTGAGAGCGGGCCAGACTGGGAAATGACCTGTGACATGACGACCTTGCACTTCATCTTGAAACCCCTGGTGATGCTGATTGCTATTAGTTTGGTAGCTACTCGTCCTTTATTGACGGCGGGTACAGCCAGATTGTCAATATTTTACAGGCTTCTTCTGGCGGCACTGGCGGCCTCCTTGGCCGGTGACATATTCCTGATGCTGCCCGGCAATTACTTCATTGCGGGTCTGGGGCGGCTTGCGCGACCCGGTACTCAAAGTGGCGGTGGCGCATCGAAATTGTCGGCTTGCGCCTGCGGCTAAGCCGACCTAGGCTCGCAGCCCCTGCGAGACCAGAACGGCCTTGAGGCGGCGCACTTCGTGTTGCAGATCAAGAATCAGCGCTGCGGCCTCCAGACCGACGCCAAAGTCGCGCTCCAGACGGCGTGCCTCCAGGGCGCTTTGCAGATCGGCACTGTGAAAACGCCAGTCATCCGGGCTGGCCGCAAGGCTGTCGTCTGCAATGATGCCGACTTCAACCAGTTGAACCACCCAATCGATATCTGCACCGCAGGTATGGGCCAGTTCACTGGCAGCGATCGGGTTCTCGTGGCTGACCGCCACGGCGGAGATGAGGGTATAGCTGCTCATGATCAAACTCCCTGCACGCCAAGGTGGCGCCGTGGATTGAAAGGCGCCGCCTGGGCCAATTGTTCATAGGCCTTGCGTGCGGCCTCGGTGTCGGCGGGTGGCAGCGCAATCTCCAGCAGCAAATAGAGATGACCCGGCGGCTTGCCTGGCAGTCCGCGGTCTTTGAGGCGCAGTTTGAGACCGCTGCGGGCATTGGGCGGCACCGTCACTTCAATCACACCGCCGTCGGGCGTCGGCACCTGCACCTGCGCGCCCAGCGCGGCTTCGGTGGGCGTCACGGGCAGGGTCATGTAGAGGTCATGCCCCTCAACGCGGTACAGCTTGTGCGGCGCCATGCGCACTTCCAGGTACAGGTCGCCAGCGGGCTCGCCGCCGTGCCCGGGCATGCCGTGGCCGCTGAGCCGGATGAACTGCCCCGGGTAGACGCCGGCCGGAATTTTGACACTCAGCGTCCGGTTGACGAAGCTGGGTTTGCCTTGCGCGTCCTGCTCCAGAGAGCGCAAGGTGATTTCACGCTCGGCGCCATGCAGTGCGTCTTCGATCGAGATTTCGATCGCGGCATGGTGGTCTTCGCCACGGGCGCGGTAATGGCGGCTCTCGGAGGCACGATGCTCCCCTTTGCCAAACAGCGAAGAAAAGAACTCGCTGAAGTCCGCATGGTCGGCCGGCCCCTGGCCCGGTCCACGGTGAAATTCGAAGCCTTCGTCCCAACCGGGCGGTGGCTGGAAGTTACCGTCAGCTCTACCACCGCGGGCCACACGGTCGGCCAGCGCATCGTAAGCAGCACGCTTTTCCTTGTCGCGCAGCACATCGTTGGCTTCGTTGAGGTCGCGCATGCGCGCCTGCGCATCGGCCTCCTTGCTGACATCGGGGTGGTACTTGCGTGCCAGCTTGCGGTAAGCCTTGCGCACCTCGTCTTCCGTCGCGCTGCGTTCAATGCCAAGCGCCTTGTAGTAGTCCTTGAATTCCATGGCGCCAGTATGCGCGCGATTTGGTTAAGAATGACTGACAAAATCAAAATCGGAAAAGTGAAGGCAAATGCCTACAAATCATCCGGGTGATAGCCCGATTCACGTTGATGACGGATGGCAAGTATTTCAGCAGTCTGGTCATTAGCGTCAACGCGGTACAGAGCGAGGTAGCCGCTTGTGCCACGTTGAATGACGAGTTCGCGCATGTTCTGCATCACGCGTCTGCCGACGCGAGGATGGCGTTGCAACAGTCCCAGCGCTTCGACAATGAGGTCGGTGGTAGCCAGGGCGGCAGCGGGGTCCTGTTCAACCAGAAAGTCGGCCAGTCGCATCAAGTCCAGACGCGCCCTGTCGCTGAGGACAACTTTTGTCATGCCGATTTGCGGCGCTTTGTAGATGCCGCAGTGCGGCCGCGTAGCGGCAGCGGGTCTTTGACCTTGGCGCCGGTGCTTCGCGCACCAATTCGCGCCTTGACCCACTGATGCACGTCGGCCAGCGCGTAAACCGGAGCGCCAGCATCAATGTCGTCGGCAGCAGCTTGCGCCTGAGCCAGAAATTCAGCACGCTGTGTTCGCCGTTTGACCTCGCTCTCCAGCGTTTGCACCATGAACGCGTGGGCCGTCGTGCCACATTCGGCGGCAATGTGCTGAATGTTTTCTTTCAGAGTTGCTGGTAACTTGAGTGAGGTGGTGGTCATGGTTAGTTCCGCTGAGGTGACACCATGGTAACACTTTTCACATTACGACCGGATCTTCGCACACATCTTTGGTATTGCCTATAATACCAATATGCGCAACATCGTGATCGACACCAACGTCTTGCTGAGTGCCCTGAAATCCAATCAGGGCTCTTCGTTCAAGCTTTTGGGTTTGCTGCCATCAAGTGTTTTTCAGGCCCACGTGTCAACGCCACTGATCGCTGAATATGAGGCCGTGCTCAAACGCGGGCAGTTGACATTGTCGGGGGCGCAAATTGATGACATCCTCGACTTTCTGTGCTTGCAGGCCACAGCCCATGAAATTTTTTACTTGTGGCGGCCGGTACTGAAAGATCCGGATGATGATTTTTTGTTGGAACTGGCGGTGAAGGCAGGAGCAGACATTGTGACGTGGAATATTGCTGATTTCAAGAACGCAACCAGACTGAACGTCACCGTGCTCACACCGCGTGACTTCTTAAAACTTTTGGAGATTTAATAATGAGCGCAATCAGTGTTCGCCTACCGGACTCGCTGCACCAGCTGGCCCGCGACATTTCGACACAAGACCATGTGTCACTCAACCAGTTCATTGCATCGGCGGTGGCCGAAAAGGTATCTGCGCTCACCACTGAAAAATACATTTCAGAGCGCGCCTCACGCGCTTCGAAAGAGCGGTTTAAAGCGGCACTCGCCAGTGTGCCATCGGTTGTCCCGGCGCCCTTTGATGTGCTGTAATCACCTCAAAGCGGGTGTTCCTTATTGAAGACGACGGACTCACTCCCCAAACAGATTTTCATCCGTATTGCGCGGTGTCACACCCAGATGCCGGTAAGCGGCCGGCGTGGCGATGCGGCCGCGCGGCGTACGCTGCAAATAGCCTTGTTGAATCAGATAGGGCTCGATCACGTCTTCGATCGTCTCGCGCTCCTCGCCAATGCTGGCGGCGATGTTGTCGAGTCCGACCGGGCCGCCGTCAAAGCGGTGAATGACGGCCTCCAGCAGTTTGCGGTCCATGACGTCAAAACCCTGCGGATCGACATCGAGCATGGCCAGCGCACGGTTGGCAATGTCGAGAGTGATCTCGCCAACGCCTTTGACGTCGGCGTAGTCGCGCACCCGGCGCAACAGGCGATTGGCGATGCGCGGTGTGCCGCGGGCACGACGGGCAATCTCGAAGCCACCTTCTTCATCTGTCGGCACTTTAAGCAGTCCGGCACTGCGCTTGACAATGCGCGCCAACTCCTCGGGCGTATAAAACTCCAGCCGCGAGACGATGCCAAAGCGGTCGCGCAGCGGGTTCGTCAGCATGCCGGCGCGCGTCGTGGCGCCGACCAGCGTGAACGGCTGCAAGTCAAGCTTGATGGAGCGCGCCGCTGGTCCCTCGCCGATCATGATGTCGATCTTGTAGTCTTCGAGAGCCGGGTAAAGAATTTCTTCGACCACCGGTGACAGACGGTGAATCTCGTCAATGAAGAGAACATCGTTCTTTTCCAGATTGGTCAGCAGCGCAGCCAGGTCTTTGGGCTTTTCCAGCACCGGGCCGCTGGTCTGGCGCAAGTTGACGCCCAACTCATGGGCGATGATGTGCGACAGCGTGGTTTTACCCAGGCCCGGTGGCCCAAACAGCAGTACATGGTCCAGGGCTTCATCGCGCATCCTGGCAGCACCGATGAAAATCTCGAGTTGTTCGCGTACCTTCACCTGCCCCACATACTCGTCTAACAGTTTCGGCCGCAGAGCGCGTTCCACCGCCTCCTCATTGGGTGAGGCCGGCACGCCCGACAGTATGCGCTTGGCTGGTGGTAGGGCGAAATCGTCAGTTTGAATGCTCACGGCAGAGGGCTTATGAATCAGGTCCGACTATAGCTTGGCAGAGCACTGGATGGGCTACTTCGCAAGGGCCTTGAGCGCGAGCTTGATGCCTTCGCTCACGCCCGCTTCCGCGGGCAATGCTTTGAGCGACGACGCGGCTTCCCGGTCGCTGTAGCCCAAAGCCAGCAGTGCTTGCAGAATGTCGGCCTGGGCGGCACTGGCGACGTTGGCCGCTACACCGATATCGGGTCCGAGCTTGCCTTTAAGTTCCAGTAATAAGCGTTCCGCCGTTTTCTTGCCGATGCCGGGTACCTTGACCAGTCGCCCGGTTTCCTGCAGCGTTACTGCCTGGGCCAGTTCCGCGACGCTCATGCCGGACAGTACCGACAGGGCGGTGCGGGGACCGACGCCGGAGATCTTGATCAGTTGGCGAAAGGCTTCGCGCTCTGCAGCACTGGCAAAGCCATACAGAATTTGAGCGTCTTCGCGCACCACAAAGTGCGTCAGCAAACTAACTCGACTGCCCAAATCAGGCAGGTTGTAAAACGTGCTCATCGGCACATGAACTTCGTAGCCCACGCCGTTGCATTCCAGCAGCACCTGGGGTGGATTTTTGTCGCTCAAGGTGCCCGTCAGTTTGCCGATCATTTTTTGCCTATCATGGAGTGCCCTTTTGAGGAATTATCAACTTGATTCTTAGACACCTGTTTTCACCTTTAAATAACACCCGTTTGACGCACCTGTGCGGACCGATGGACGAGCACCTGCGGACCATCGAGGTGGCCCTGCAAGTCAAGATTGCCCACCGGCACGAGCAGTTCAAGGTCGACGGCAACAAGGCCAATGCAACACGCGGCATGGAAATGCTGCAGGCTCTCTATGAGATGGCGGCGCGCCCGATAGCGAACGAGACCTTGCAGCTGATGCTGGCAGGCGATCCCAGCATCGGCGATAACGACAGTCCAGCGCTGAAAACCAAGCGCAGCGACCTGCGCGCGCGCACCATCAACCAGGCCACTTACCTGGACAACATTGCCAGCCACGACATCACCATCGGCATTGGCCCGGCCGGCACCGGCAAAACCTATCTTGCGGTGGCGATGGCCGTGGACGCCTTGCAGCGCAGCACCGTACAGCGCATTGTGCTGACGCGCCCGGCGGTTGAAGCCGGTGAGCGACTGGGTTATTTGCCGGGTGATCTGGCGCAAAAGATAGACCCCTACCTGCGCCCGCTCTACGACGCGTTGTACGATCTGATGGGTTTCGAGCAGGTTCAAAAGGCGCTGGAGCGCCAGACCATCGAGATCGCCCCGCTGGCGTTCATGCGCGGTCGCACACTGAACACTGCTTTTGTGATTCTGGATGAAGCGCAAAACACCACCCCCGAACAAATGAAGATGTTTCTGACCCGCATCGGCTTCGGCTCCAAAGCGGTGGTGACCGGTGATGTGAGCCAGATTGACTTGCCCAAAACACAGCTCAGTGGCCTGATCGACGCCGAGCGAGTGCTTAAACGTGTCAAGGGGATCGCGATCTGCCGCTTCACGAGTGTCGATGTGGTCAGGCACCCGCTGGTCGCACGCATTGTCGATGCTTACGACGCACCGCGCAACAGAAGCCCATCGCAGTCCTGAATCATGCTTAAACGACTGACGCTGTCACTGCAGTTCGGCAAGTTCCAGGATGCTGCTCTGCATCGCGCCGCACTGCCGCGTTACAAGGTGGCACGCTGGATTCGCCATGCTCTGGAAAATGACGCCGAGGTCACCGTGCGTATCGTCGACGCCGATGAAGGCCGACGATTGAACCGCGATTACCGTCGAAAAGACTATGCCACCAACGTGCTGACCTTCGACTATGCGCAACAACCTGTGGTCAGTGCCGATCTGGTGCTATGTGCCCCGGTCGTGGCGCAGGAAGCCAGGGACAACGGTAAGTCCCTGCAGGCCCACTATGCGCATCTGCTGGTCCACGGAACCTTGCACGCGCAAGGCTGGGAGCATGAAACCAGCGAGCGCGAAGCGCTGAAAATGGAGGCGTGCGAAACCCTCATCCTGGCCGGACTCGGGTTCAATGACCCGTACCAGGAATGAGAACCTTATTTAGTTGGTTTGGATTTTGAATTTCGTTTTTCTTCTGAATTTGATCTGTATTTTTGTTTGGATTCGGCCTTTGATTCGGATTGATATTTTGTTTCTGATTTGGGTTGTGGTTCGATGATCCAGCCTTTATGTGCTCCGTGCGAGGTCTTTTTTTGATCTGAAATTCTCTTTTGCCTTCCTTT
>JBBQZA010000209.1:0-7066 GCA_038208175.1 Burkholderiales bacterium | reverse complement strand
TCCGCGACGCGCTGATTGACTTGCAGCATAGTTTTCGCAGGTTGCCGGGCCTGGTCGCTGACGGACGCGACATGGGCACAGTCATTTTTCCCGGGTCTGCCCTCAAGGTGTTTTTGACTGCCAGCGCCAGCAAGCGCGCTGAACGACGCCTTAATCAATTGATTTCAAAAGGGATTTCAGCTACACTCTCATCCCTTTGCGCTGATCTGGACGCGCGCGATGCACGGGATTCGTCCCGTAGCGTGGCGGCTTTGAGGCCTGCGCAAGACGCTCGGTTGCTGGACAACTCGGATTTGACGGTTGAAGAATCCGTTGATCTGGTGTTGAACTGGTGGCAGGGCAAACAGCCTTTCAGGTCAATCTGAAGGGTTGCACCGGTCCACGCCAGCCTTTTCGCGCAGCACTTGGCGCACTGCTGGAGTGGTTCTAAAAACCAAACCGCGGAATCATCCGCATCATAAAATGTCAGAATCTTTTGCCGCCCTATTTGAAGAGTCCCTGCAGCGCACCGAAATGCGTCCGGGCGAAGTTATCACTGCCGAAGTGATTCGTATCGAGCACAGCTTTGTGGTTGTCAACGCTGGCCTCAAGTCTGAGGCCTACGTTCCGCTCGAAGAGTTCAAGAGTGACAAGGGCGAAATTGAAGTCCAGGTTGGCGACTTCGTCTCGGTGGCCATTGGCTCCATCGAAAACGGCTACGGCGACACTATTCTCTCGCGCGACACTGCCAAACGCCTGGCGTCCTGGATGAGCCTGGAAAAGGCGCTGGAGACTGGCGAATTCGTCACTGGCACGACCAGCGGCAAAGTGAAGGGTGGCCTGACCGTGCTGGTCAATGGCATCCGCGCTTTCCTGCCCGGTTCATTGGTTGATACACGCCCCACCAAAGACCTGTCGCCGTACGAAAACAAGACAATGGAGTTCAAGGTTATCAAACTCGACCGCAAGCGCAACAACGTTGTTCTGTCGCGCCGCGCCGTGGTCGAAGCCAGCATGGGCGAAGAGCGCGCCAAACTGATGAACACCCTCAAGGAAGGCTCCGTGGTTCAGGGCGTCGTCAAGAACATCACCGAATACGGCGCATTTGTCGACCTGGGCGGTATTGACGGCTTGCTGCACATCACCGATATGGCCTGGCGCCGTGTCCGTCACCCCAGCGAAGTGGTAACGGCGGGTCAAGAGATCACCGCCAAGATCCTGAAATTCGACACCGAGAAGAACCGTGTCTCACTGGGTCTCAAGCAGATGGGCGACGACCCCTGGATGGGCGTCAATCGCCGTTATCCGCAAGGCACCCGCATGTTCGGCAAGATCACCAACATCGCTGACTACGGCGCATTTGTGGAACTGGAACCCGGCATCGAAGGCCTGGTGCACGTGAGTGAGATGGACTGGACCAACAAGAACGTGGCGCCCAGCAAGATCGTCGCGCTGGGTGACGAGGTCGAAGTCATGGTTCTGGAAATTGACGAAGACAAGCGCCGCATCTCCCTGGGTATGAAGCAGTGCAAGGCCAACCCATGGCAGGAATTTGCTCAAAATACGAAACGCGGTGATCGCGTCAAGGGACCCATCAAATCCATTACGGACTTCGGCGTATTCGTTGGTCTGGCAGCGGGAATCGATGGTTTGGTCCATCTGTCCGACCTGTCCTGGAACGAGACCGGTGAAGCTGCAGTGCGCGAATACAAAAAGGGCCAGGAAGTCGAAGCCCTGGTATTGGCAGTGGACGTTGATCGCGAACGCATCTCGCTGGGGATCAAGCAACTGGACTCCGACCCGTTCACCACCTTCGCCACCATCAACGACAAGGGTCAGGTTGTAACCGGCAAGGTCAAGTCTGTGGATGCCAGAGGCGCTGAAATCAGTCTGGGTGATGACGTCATTGGCTACCTGCGCGCCAGCGAAATTTCTCGCGATCGCGTCGAAGACGCACGCAACGTGCTAAAGGAAGGTGACGAAGTGACCGCTGTGGTCGTCAACGTAGACCGCAAGGCACGCAACATTCAGTTGTCCATCAAGGCAAAAGACGCGGCAGACCAGAACGAGGCAATGGCTACTTTGAGTCAAGCCTCCGCCCGTGAAAATGCCGGAACCACAAGCTTGGGAGCTTTGCTACGCGCAAAACTCGACAACTCGGACAAGTAACTTTAATCGGTTGAGGACAGAGCGACCCGTGCGCGATGCGCGTCAGTCGGTCTGTCCCGCAAAGTCTCATACTATGACTCGCTCAGACCTGGTTGAAGAATTGGCTGCCAGTTTCGGCCAACTCACGCACCGAGATGCCGAATTCGCCGTCAAGGCCATTCTTGAAGCCCTGAACGAAGCGCTGGTGCGCGGGCACCGAATTGAAATTCGGGGCTTTGGCAGCTTTTCCATCAATCACCGACCACCCCGTATCGGACGCAACCCCCGCAGCGGTGAAAGTGTTGCCGTTCCGGAAAAACGCGTGCCTCACTTCAAGCCCGGCAAAGCATTGCGCGAGGCAGTAGATCTGCGAACAGCCGAACTCGAAAGCAAGCGCAAGGCTTGACACCGTTAGAATCGACACGCCACAGGGGAGTTCGATGAGTAACCTCGCATGGCTGCTTAAGTGGGTACTTAAAGCCGCCATTTTTTTTACCTTGTTTGCCTTTGCGCTGAACAACCAGCAGGACACAACAGTGCATTTTTTCTTTGGCACCCAGTGGCGCGCGCCGCAGGTGCTGGTTGTGCTCAGCGCTTTTGCTGTTGGAGTCGTAGTCGGAGCGCTGGGGATGGTACCGCGCTGGTTGAAGCAACGCCGTGCTGCGTCATTGAAAGCCTTGGCCGATGCGCAATCCCGGACCGTGAGCACCGCATCCCCAGCAGCCACGCATGAACTTTGACCTGAGTTGGATACTGCTGGGCCTGCCGCTGGCCTTCGTACTGGGGTGGATGGCCTCGCGCCTTGATTTGCGCCAGTTGCGCATTGAAAACCGTCAGGCGCCAAAGGCTTATTTCAAGGGTCTGAATTTTTTGCTCAATGAACAGCAGGACCATGCCATCGATGCTTTCATTGAAGCCGTTCAGAGCGACCCCGACACATCCGAGTTGCACTTCGCGTTGGGCAATCTTTTTCGACGCCGTGGTGAATATGAACGAGCGGTGCGAGTGCATGAACATCTGCTGTCGCGTGGCGACTTGGGTCAAGAAGATCACCATCGTGCCCAGCATGCGCTGGCGCTGGACTATCTGAAAGCAGGCCTTTTGGACCGCGCAGAAACTGCTTTGCTCAAGTTGGAGGGAACCCCCTTTGAGGCACAGGCGCGGCTGGCACTGTTGGCCAACTATGAACGCAGCCGCGACTGGCCGCAAGCCGCGCAGGTTGCCGAAAAATTGGCCTCTTCCGGGCACGGAAATTTCAACGGGAGACTGGCCCACTATCTGTGCGAACAGGCTGCTTCATGTGTAGCCAGCGAGCAACCGGATGAGGCCCTGTCTTTGTTGCAGCAAGCCATGGCCACGGCACCCGAATCACCCAGGCCCGGTATTGCTTTGGCACAGCTGTTGGCCAGTCAGGGAAGACTCGAAGAGGGCTATCAGACGCTGGCCCGATGCGTTGAAACATCATCCGGCACGACCCCCCTGATCGCGCTCAAACTGGTTGAACTTGCGGTCGAATCCGGACATGCTGCCGAGGCCCTCGAAGCGCTCAAGAGTAACTACAATGAATCACCCTCTCTGGATGTTCTGGACGCCATCGTGTCTCTCGAAGCCACTCTGAAAACCCCTTCACCGACAGCCCGCGAGTGGTACGTTCGGCACCTGGAACAGGAGCCCTCACTGGTTGCTGCAGCTAAATGGATTTCAGGCGAGAAGCTGGAACATGAGCAATTTCATCCGCAGGTGCAACGGGCGCTCGATCACGCTGTCAAACCCTTGATGCGCTACCGTTGTGCAGCTTGCGGATTTGAGGCCAAACAACACTTCTGGCAATGTCCTGGGTGCCAGGCATGGGATAGTTATCCGGCCCGGCGGGTGGAAGAGTTATGAGCGACAAACAACAGCCCCAGACCGTTTCCAAAGAAGCCTTGTCCAGGGCGCGTGTGCTGGTGGCCGGCGATGTCATGCTGGATCGCTACTGGTATGGTTCGGTAGACCGCATCTCGCCAGAAGCACCGGTGCCGATTGTCCGCATCACACGCGAGGAAGAACGTAAAGGCGGAGCGGCCAACGTGGCTTACAACGTGGTGACGCTGGGCGCGCAGGCTTCGCTGCTGACTGTGGTTGGCGATGATGAGGCCAGCCATAAACTGGAGGCACTGGTCCTCGGTACCGGCATCAACGCGCACTTTGGCCGTGACCCTGACCTGAAGACAACTGTCAAATTGAGGGTCATCGGTCGGCAGCAGCAGTTGCTCCGTCTTGATTTCGAAAATATCCCAAGAAGTGAACTTTTGGCCTCGCAAAGCACGGCTTTTGCGGAGTTGCTGCCGCTGCATGATGCCGTTTTGTTTTCTGACTACGGCAAAGGCGGACTTGCCCACATCGGAGACATGATTGCCAGAGCGCGCGTAGCCAACAAGCCAATCCTGATTGATCCCAAAGGTACGGACTATTCCCGATACAAGAACGCCAGTGTCATAACACCCAATCGCGCTGAGCTGCGGCAAGTTACAGGCCCCTGGCTGGACGAGTCCGATTTGCAGACAAAGTGCCAAAATCTTCGCCAACAGCTCGGACTGGCCGCTGTACTCTTGACCCGAAGTGAAGACGGCATGACACTGTTTGACGCCCAGGGGCAGTTGCACGTGGACGCGCAGGCAAGAGAGGTTTTTGACGTTACCGGAGCTGGCGACACGGTGATTGCCACGATGGCCACGTTGGTCGCGGCAGGCGTCAGTTTGCGGCATGCACTTCCGCTGGCGAATCGGGCGGGTGGATTGGTGGTCGGAAAATTCGGCACCGCCTCGGTGTCATACGAGGAGTTGTTTGCATGACTCGCATCGTTGTGACCGGTGCCGCTGGCTTTATCGGCAGCAATATCGTAAAAGGCCTGAACGCGAGAGGGATGGACGACATCATTGCTGTCGACGATCTGACGCAGGGCGACAAATTCCGCAACCTGGCGGATCTACGGATCACCGACTATGTGGACGCTGGCGATTTTTATGGCAGGTTCGCGACGCGTCACTTCGGTCAGGTAGAGGCCGTGTTTCACGAAGGCGCTTGTAGCGACACCATGGAAAGCAATGGCAAGTTCATGATGAACAACAACTACAGCCTGTCATGTGAGTTGTTCGAGGCTTGTCGCAAAGGCCGAACGCGGTTGTTGTACGCCTCCAGTGCTGCCACTTACGGTGGTTCTGACACATTCCGCGAGGACCCGACTTTTGAACGTCCCCTGAACGTTTACGGTTACTCAAAGCTGCTGTTTGACCAGCATATGCGCCACCAGCTTGGTAACCACTTTGAGCACTTGGCGGCGAGCAAGACAACCCAGGTGGTGGGCTTTCGCTACTTCAATGTGTACGGACCTGGCGAGCAGCACAAAGGTCGCATGGCAAGTGTTGCCTTTCACCAGTTCAACCAGTTTGCGCTGGAAGGAAGAGTCAAGCTGTTTGGTGAGTATGACGGCTATGCCGCAGGCACCCAGATGCGCGATTTTATTTTTGTAGATGATGTGGTGAGCGTTAACCTATGGTTCTTCGATCACCCTGGCGTTTCCGGCATCTTCAATTTGGGAACGGGTCGGGCACAACCGTTCAATGACGTCGCTGCGGCAGTAGTGAACGCCATGCGAAGCCAGCACCGCGAGCCCGCGCTGACGCTTGCGTCCCTCGTGTCAAGCGAACTGATCGAGTATGTGCCTTTCCCCGAGAGTTTGCGCGGCAGATACCAGAGCTATACCCAGGCCGACTTGACTGCCTTGCGCAACGCCGGTTGCACCCATGAATTTACCGACGTGCAAAACGGCGTTTCAAAATACATGAACTGGCTGCTCAGCCAATCCTGAGCGGAGCCGTTTCTTCCGTGTCTCCTGACCATTTCACGAGCCGTGCGTCAACGGCCAGCTGTCCGGCTTCGTTGTAGCAGGGGCGAAGGCCTGAAAATTGACTCAAGCGTCGGTATTCTCCAATTTGGGGCAGGGAGCTTCTTTATGTGCAAATCTTTTCTGGTTCTGATCACCACACTCTACGTCGCAACCTGTTTTGCCGGTGTCGATGTGAACCAAGCCAACGCAGCTGACCTCGACAGCGTCAAGGGCATCGGGCCAACCTTGTCCAGCAAGATCCTTGTTGAGCGCAAGAAGGCTCCCTTCAACAATTGGAGTGACTTCATGTCCCGCGTCAAAGGGATGGGACCGAAGAATGCGGTCAAATTTTCCTCACAAGGCCTGACGGTCAACGAAGCTCCCTACATCGAAGCCATGCTTCCGTCCGCGTCTCACCCAAGCAGACCCTAGTTCAAGCAGGCTTGCCCAACGTCACGCACGGCCCATGATGCAGGCCGTGGCCATCAGTTCTTCAAGCAGCGCAAGTGAAACCTTGCCGGATACCGAATAAGGGTCAAGCTCCGCCTTTTCAGCATACTTAAGCAAAAGAGACGCGTTGATCTTGGACATGTTGACCTGTCCCATGCTCCAACCACCGAAGTGACGTTCCGATATTTCCTGGTAGTGGAGAAGCACCACGTCCTTGTGGCGGGGATCTTTTTGAATGTGACCAAACAATTCACTCACCGGCATGCGCCCGCCCTCAATGGCCTGTAAAAAAATGCCGCCTCCATAGCAGAGAATGCCGGTGATACCGCACTCCGGGTTGTGCTTGCGCGACTGCGCCAGAATCGCTGCAATCGCTTCGACACTGGTATCAAGCGCACGGCTGGCATAGAGCAGGCGTACCAACATAATCAGCCTTTCTTCGGAATAAGCGAAAGAAATTCACGGCGCAAATTCGGGTCCTTCAGGAAACTGCCGCGCATAACCGAATTGATCATCTTGCTGTCCATGTCTTTGACGCCGCGCCATCCCATACAAAAATGGGTTGCCTCCATCACGATCGCCAGACCATCGGGTTGGGTTTTTTGCTGGATCAGATCGGCC
>JBBQZA010000208.1:0-7082 GCA_038208175.1 Burkholderiales bacterium | reverse complement strand
CCTGTGGGCAGTATTCCGGATGCGGCAGTATTTTGATGGTAGGCATCTGTTGTCCGATGATTCAGGCTCAGACGGTCTCGATATTTCGGCCGGCCAGCGCTTTCTGGATACCACGATTCATGCGCTGGGCGGCAAAGGCCTCTGTGCCCTTCGCCAGGGCCTGAGTGGCGGCTTCGATCAGCGCCGGATCTTCCAGCACCTTTGCACGCTTGACATGGCCCATCAACGCGTCAATCTCAGCACGCTCATTGTCAGAGAGCAAATCTCCGTCTGCCGCCAGCGCGCTTTGGGTCGCCAGGCACATGCGGTCGGCATCGACCCGGGCTTCCACCAGCGCACGGGCCTTCATATCGGCATCCGCCGTGCTGAAGCTGTCCTGCAGCATGCTGGCAATCTGATCATCACCCAAACCATACGAGGGTTTGACTTCAATGTGCGCTTCAACACCACTGATCAGTTCCTTGGCAGCGACGCTCAGCAGGCCGTCTGCGTCGACCGTGAAAGTGACCCGAATACGGGCCGCCCCGGCCGCCATCGGGGGTATGCCGCGCAACTCGAATCGTGCCAGGCTGCGGCAATCCGCAACCAGATCACGCTCGCCCTGCAGCACGTGCAAGGCGAGTGCCGTTTGACCATCCTTGTAGGTCGTGAAATCCTGTGCCTTGGCGGTTGGAATGGTCTCGTTGCGCGGCACGATGCGCTCCACCAGGCCACCCATGGTCTCGATCCCGAGCGACAGCGGAATGACATCGAGCAAGAGCAAATCGCCGCCGGCATTGTTGCCCGCCAGTTGATTGGCCTGAATGGCTGCGCCCAGCGCAACCACTTCATCCGGGTTCAGATTGGTCAGCGGCGCACGGCCAAAGAAATTGCCTACTGCCTGCTGAATCTGCGGCATGCGGGTCGAGCCACCCACCATCACGACGCCTTTGATGTCGTCCTTGTCCAGTTTGGCATCGCGCAGCGCCTTGCGCACGGCGGAGATGGTGCGTTGCGTCAAATTGGCAGTCAGCTTTTCAAACTGCTCATTGACCACTTCAAATTTGACGTTTTCGCCACCGATGCAGGCATGGCAAGCGGCACAGTGGGTGGCCGACAACTCTTCCTTGCAGGCCCTGGCGGCGATGATGGCGATCGCCTTGTCCTGGGGCGTTCTGGCCTGGACGCCAGCTTGGGTCATGACCCAATCGGCCAGCGCGCGATCGTAGTCGTCCCCGCCCAGCGCCGAATCCCCGCCGGTGGCAAGGACCTCGAAAACACCTTTGGTCAGACGCAAGATAGAGATGTCAAAAGTACCGCCGCCCAGGTCGTAGATGGCGTAAACACCCTCGCTGGCGTTATCCAGTCCGTAGGCGATGGCGGCAGCGGTCGGTTCATTAATGAGCCTGAGCACATTCAGACCCGCCATTTTTGCCGCGTCCTTGGTTGCCTGTCGCTGCGCATCGTCGAAATAGGCCGGTACCGTGATCACGGCGCCGTACAGGTCGGAGCCAAAAGTATCTTC
The DNA here is from genome assembly GCA_038208175.1 of Burkholderiales bacterium. Taxonomy (GTDB): domain Bacteria; phylum Pseudomonadota; class Gammaproteobacteria; order Burkholderiales; family Burkholderiaceae_C; genus Rhodoferax. The sequence goes on along the minus strand of JBBQZA010000208.1, from coordinate 5,578 downwards.
GGCCCGGTAGCGCAGAGTCGCCAAGATTTCGGCACTGACCTCGACCGGCGATTTTTCACCCTGGACGGTCTGCAGACCGAGCATGCCGGTGTGCTGCACGAAGCGGTACGGCAACTTGGCGTTGCCGGCCACGTCCGAGAGACTGCGCCCCATGAAACGTTTCACCGAGGCGATGGTGTTTTCCGGGTCCTGCGCCATGGCCTGCTGGGCCTCAAAACCGATTTGGCGACCGCCCCCTTCCAGATAGCGAACCACGGATGGCAAGATGACCCGCCCCTTGTTGTCGGGTAGGCATTCGGCCACGCCGTGCCGCACTGAGGCCACCAGCGAGTGGGTAGTACCCAGATCGATGCCCACAGCAACGCGACGCTGATGCGGGTTGGGTGTTTGACCGGGTTCTGAAATTTGTAGCAAAGCCATGAGTGAATATTCTCGAATCGGTGGGCTATTGTCCCCTGTCCGCCGTTTCCAATCGGTCCATTCGGGCCTGGACATCAGCGGCAAAGCGCTCGATGAACATCAGGGAGCGTACCTGTTGCACCGCTTCACGGTAATTGTGCTGCTGGTCCAGCAGTTGCTCGCACTTTTCCAGCAACTCGCGCCGGGCCACGGACACCTGTGAGGACAACTGCTCCAGTTCTTCGGCTGCGCTGGCTTCTTCGAGTTCCTCGCGCCACTGCATCTGCTGCATCAGGAATTCAGTTGCCATCGCGGTGTTGTTTTCAGCGTTGACCGCCTCACCCTGCAACTCGCACAGGTAGGCCGCGCGTCTCAAAGGATCCTTGAGACGCTGATAGGCCTCGTTGATGCGCACCGACCATTGCATCGACAGGCGTTGTGCCGCAGCACCCTGCAGAGTGAATTTGTCCGGGTGAACTTCGCGTTGCAGGTCCTTCCAGCGCGCATCAATGTTTGAGCGATCCTGCCCAAACCGGGGTGCAAGACCAAACAGCTCAAAATCGTTTGACTGGAGGTTCACACCCGAAACGACTCGCCACAACCGCAGCGATCACGCTCCCGCGGATTATTGAACTTGAAGCCTTCGTTCAGGCCTTCACGAACAAAATCAAGCTCGGTGCCATCCAGGTAGGCAAAACTCTTGGGCGCGATCAGGACCTTGACGCCATGCCCCTCAAAGACCATGTCTTCAGGCGCAATTTCGTCTACATACTCGAGTTTGTAAGCCAAGCCGGAGCAGCCGGTGGTGGTGACGCCGAGGCGGACCCCGATGCCTTTGCCGCGTTTGCTCAGATAACGGCTGACGTGCCGGGCGGCAGCTTCAGTGACGGTAACAGCCATGGTCGATTTCACAGATGTTTGTTCTTGTAATCGTTGACAGCGGCCTTGATCGCATCTTCGGCCAGGATCGAGCAGTGGATCTTGACCGGTGGCAGCGCCAGTTCTTCTGCAATCTCGCTGTTCTTCAACGCTGCCGCCTGCTCCAGCGTCTTGCCCTTGACCCATTCGGTGACCAGCGACGACGAGGCGATGGCCGAGCCGCAACCGTAGGTTTTGAAGCGTGCATCCTCGATCACTCCGGTCTGCGGGTTGACCTTGATCTGCAGCTTCATGACGTCACCACAGGCCGGCGCGCCAACCATGCCGGTGCCGACCGAGTCGTCACCTTTTTCGAACGACCCGACATTGCGCGGATGTTCGTAGTGGTCCACCACTTTTTCAGAATATGCCATTTTGTCTTTCCTTCAGTGAGCAGCCCATTCGATGGTGCTGATGTCGATGCCTTCTTTGTACATGTCCCACAAGGGGCTCAGATCGCGCAGTCGTGCCACATTGAGTTTGATGGTCTCGACCGCGTAGTCAATCTCCACTTCCGTGGTGTAGCGGCCAATCGTCATGCGCAGACTGCTGTGAGCCAGTTCATCGCTGCGCCCAAGGGCGCGCAACACATAGCTCGGCTCCAGGCTGGCCGAAGTACAGGCCGAGCCACTGGAGACGGCCAGACCCTTGATGCCCATGATCAATGACTCGCCTTCCACATAGTTGAAGCTCATGTTCAGGTTGTGCGGCACCCTTTTTTCCAGGTGACCGTTGACGAACACCTGCTCCACATCTTTCAATCCATCCAGCATGCGGTCATGCAGCGCGCGAATACGCACGTTTTCCAGCGCCATCTCGTCTTTGGCAATGCGGTAAGCCTCGCCCATGCCGACTATCTGATGCGTTGGCAGCGTGCCGGAGCGCATCCCGCGCTCGTGGCCGCCACCATGCATTTGCGCCTCGATCCGCACGCGCGGCTTGCGCCTCACGAACAGCGCGCCAATGCCTTTGGGTCCATAGGTCTTGTGCGCTGTAAGACTCATCAAGTCGACTGGCAAGCGACTCAGGTCAATATCAACGCGGCCGGTGGCTTGCGCCGCGTCGACGTGGAAGACGATGCCCTTTTCACGACAGATGTTGCCGATCGCAGCAATATCCTGGATCACGCCAATCTCGTTGTTGACGAACATGACGCTGGCCAGGATGGTGTCGGGCCGAAGCGCCGCCTTAAAGACTTCCAAATCAAGCAGTCCGTCTTCCTGCACGTCCAGATAAGTGACCTCGAAGCCCTGGCGTTCCAACTCGCGGCAGGTGTCCAGCACGGCTTTGTGCTCGGTCTTGACGGTGATGATGTGCTTGCCTTTGCTCTTGTAGAAACCGGCAGCGCCTTTGAGCGCCAGGTTATCCGACTCGGTAGCGCCAGAGGTCCAGACGATCTCGCGCGGGTCGGCACCAATCAAGGCCGCAACCTGCTCGCGTGCTTTTTCAACCGCCGCTTCTGCCTCCCAGCCCCAGGCGTGGCTGCGCGAGGCCGGGTTGCCAAAGTGTTGACGCAACCAGGGAATCATCGCGTCCACCACCCGCTCATCGCAAGGGTTGGTAGCGCTGTAATCCATGTAAATCGGGAAATGGGGGGTCGTATCCATGTCGGCTTCGCTGCTTCTGCTTGTAAGAAAATAAATGATCTAGCGCTTGCGCTCAGGTTTCGGACGTTCCGTTGCCCAGCGCAAAAACAGAATTCGGTGCATTGACGCGACCTGGCTTGGTGCCCGGCATATTGAAGATCGCCCGTTTCAAGGTTGGCTTGTCTTCCACCCGCAGGCCCTTGGCCAGTTGATCATCGATCATCTTTTGCAGGGTTACCGCACTCAGGAATTCGACCATGCGCACGTTGAGCGCCGCCCACAAGTCGTGTGTCATGCAACGGTCGCCCTCGCCCAGGCAATTTTCTTTGCCGGCGCAGTGGGTCGCGTCGATGGGTTCATCGACCGAGATAATGACTTCCGCAATCGTGATCTGCGCCGGGTTGCGCGCCAGCATGTAGCCGCCGCCGGGGCCGCGGGTCGATTCGACCAGGCCATTACGCCGCAACTTGCCAAAGAGCTGCTCCAGGTAGGACAGCGATATTTGCTGCCGCTGACTGATGGCGGCCAGGGTCACCGGACCCGTGCTCTGGCGCAAACCGAGATCGATCATCGCAGTAACCGCAAAACGGCCTTTGGTAGTGAGTCGCATCGCCTTCTCCTTCAAATTCAGGTTTGGTTGACTAATAAACTCAAGTATACCAATAAACCCTTTGATTTGCTCAAGTAAGCAGATTGTCGCTGCCGGACGCACCAAACGCCTGCTCTTTCAGAATGCCCAGTTGGTCACGAACCTGAGCCGCTTTCTCGAACTCCAGGTTGCGCGCGTGCTCGAGCATGAGCTTTTCCAGGCGCTTGATTTCACGCGAAATGTCTTTCTCGCTCATGTCCTCGATCTGGGCCCTTTGCAGCGCATCGCGCTCCAGCTTTTCCGCTTCCTTGCCGGCCTTTTCGCTGTACACGCCATCAATCAGATCGCGCACCTGTTTGACAATGGAACGCGGCGTGATGCCATGCGTCAGGTTGTAGGCCACCTGTTTGACCCGGCGCCGATCAGTCTCGCCAATCGCCCTTTGCATCGAGTCCGTCACCCGGTCAGCGTACAGAATAGCCCGGCCCTGTAGATTGCGCGCGGCGCGGCCAATGGTCTGGATCAGCGAACGCTCGGAACGCAGGAACCCTTCCTTGTCTGCATCCAGAATGGCCACCAGCGAGACCTCTGGAATATCCAGCCCTTCGCGCAACAGGTTGATACCCACCAGTACATCAAAGACACCGAGCCGCAGGTCACGCAAAATCTCGACCCGCTCAACCGTATCCACATCGCTGTGCAGGTAGCGCACCTTGACGCCGTTGTCGCTCAAGTAATCGGTCAACTGCTCGGCCATGCGCTTGGTCAAGGTCGTGATCAGGACGCGTTCTCTTTTTTCGACGCGAATCCGGATTTCCTGCAACACATCGTCCACCTGGCTGCTGGCCGGACGCACCTCGACTTGCGGGTCCACCAGACCGGTTGGGCGCACCAGCTGCTCCACCACCTGACCGGCATGCTCTTTTTCCCATTGCCCGGGCGTCGCAGAAACAAAGATCGCCTGACGCATGCGGGTCTGGAATTCTTCAAATTTGAGCGGTCGATTGTCCAGCGCGCTGGGCAGGCGAAAGCCATACTCGACCAGCGTCGTCTTGCGCGAACGGTCACCGTTGTACATGCCGCCGAACTGGCCGATCAGCACATGGCTTTCGTCCAGAAACATGATCGCATCCGGCGGCAGGTAATCGGTCAACGTGGCCGGCGGTTCACCCGGGGCGCCGCCGCTGAGATGCCGGCTGTAGTTTTCGATACCCTTGCAATGCCCGACCTCGCTCAGCATCTCCAGGTCAAAGCGGGTGCGCTGTTCGATGCGCTGGGCTTCCACCAGCTTGCCCTGGCTGACAAAGTCCTTGATCCGTTGCGCCAGTTCCACCTTGATGGTCTCGACCGCTGCCAGCACCTGTTCGCGCGGCGTCACGTAATGGCTGCTCGGATAGACGGTGAAACGCGGAATCTTTTGCCGGATGCGACCGGTCAGCGGGTCAAACAACTGCAGCGACTCGATCTCGTCGTCAAACAGCTCGATGCGCAGCGCCATCTCGCTGTGCTCGGCCGGAAAGACGTCGATGGTGTCGCCACGCACGCGGAACTTGCCGCGCGAAAAATCCACGTCGTTGCGCTGGTACTGCATGCGCACCAACTGCGTGATCACATCGCGCTGACCCAGCTTGTCGCCGACGCGCAGCGTCATCACCATCCGATGATAGGCCTCGGGCTGGCCAATGCCGTAGATGGCCGACACCGAAGCCACGATGACCACGTCGCGGCGCTCCAGTACGCTCTTGGTGCAACTGAGGCGCATCTGCTCGATGTGCTCGTTGATGGCAGAGTCTTTTTCAATGAAGAGGTCGCGCTGCGGCACATAGGCTTCGGGCTGGTAGTAGTCGTAATAACTGACGAAGTACCCCACCGCATTCTTTGGAAAAAACTCGCGGAACTCGCTGTAGAGCTGCGCCGCCAGCGTCTTGTTGGGCGCAAACACAATGGCCGGCCGACCGAGCCGGGCGATGACATTGGCCATGGTGAAAGTCTTGCCGGAACCCGTGACACCGAGCAACGTTTGAAACACCTCCCCGTCATTGATGCCCTCGACCAGTCGCTCAATGGCCTCGGGCTGGTCACCGGC
>JBBQZA010000207.1:0-7101 GCA_038208175.1 Burkholderiales bacterium | reverse complement strand
TTATCTCCGCAATACGGAATCCGGGTGCGGTGCACGGATGTGTCCCGTGCCTGCGGTTTGTGTGCCATCCATCAACACCAGCTGGCCCGGTAGCCGGGGTCGGCCAGTAACTCATGGACGTTGGCCTCAAAGAAACGGTAGCCGACATTGCCATAAAGCTTTAGCCGGCCTTCGTTGAACACCAAGGTCGGGCTGCCTTCGACAAGCTGCCGGTGCTGCGCATCGAAGTCCGCGCACAGCGCCGCATGGGCAGCACCACTGTCGATCTGCCGGCGGATGCTGGCAAGGGGCAATGACATGTCCGAGGCCATTGCTTCCTGTATGCGTGGATCAGCGATATCCTGCAGGTCTAGGAAGAAACCGAGCCGGCAACGCCACAACGCCTCTTCGAAGACAGTCTTGCCGGCGAACCGCTCTTCGGGCTCTGCCGATACTTCCCCGTGCTTCTCCAGCAACTGAACGGCCTTGAGAAAAAGGTGGCAACTCATCGACGTGGACGGAATATTCCTGGTCCAGATCTCGGGATGAATATCGATGTGATCGAAGCGCGCGGCGATCCCCTGCACATGTCGCGCATAGCCCGCGATGCCGCCCTTGTCGGCCCAGCCGGCCTCGATGTGCGCCGCGACGTCGCCGTACAGGTGGAGGAATCGATATTCGACATGGACCTGGTTGCCGAATTGCCGCCGCAACTCGTCCAGCTTGATTTGCGCCGTATAGGCCCATATGCAGAGCACGTCGGAAAAGTAGGAAACGGTCAAGATCGGCTGCATGGTGGCGCTTCCGTGGGTCTCTGATGAATGGGCGCCACGATGCGGGTCGAAGCCCTCCTGGGTCACTTGCGCTTTTGCAAGATGACCCAAACGACCACGCCGACCACGACGGCCAGCAGGATCGACATCCAGTAGCCGCCGTATCCGCCCATCCAGCCTCCGCCCCACATACCGCCACCATTCATCATGTTGCCGTTCTGGGCAAACGCCGCGCCGCTGGCGAGCGCCGACACGGAACCAGTAGCTATCGCGATCAGTGCCTTCATCGAAACCTCCGCCATGAGCAAGAAGCCCAGCAAACACAGCTTAGGCCACGAAGCTGCTGCTTTCAGTGCGCCAGCGCACGCATGGCATATCGATTCGCGCTTTATTATTCGTTCTCCGCCCAAGCCAGCGTTCGTCAACGCGCAGACTTGGCTGCGAGAAGCACGCCTGCGCATAGAGCCTTGCCGCGGTGTCACCGGCGACGAAAAAGGAAACCTCATGAAAATCGACGTCACTGAATTCAGACTGCGCGAGGGCGACGAAGTCGACCTCGGCCTTTGGGCCACCAATGTAAAACCGCTGTGCAAGTCGAAGAAGGCGTACCGCAAGGTGCTGCAGGACCAGGTCGAGCAGCTGAGCGACCAGCAACGCCTGCTCTACGCGTCGAACCGGCACGCCCTGCTGCTGGTGTTCCAGGCTATGGATACGGCAGGCAAGGACGGCGCGATTCGCCATGTTATGTCGGGCGTCAACCCGCAAGGCTGTCAGGTATTCAGCTTTGCGCATCCGAGCGCGCGGGAACTTCAACATGACTTCCTCTGGCGTACCACGCGCGACCTGCCCGAGCGCGGACGCATCGGCATTTTCAACCGGTCGTACTATGAAGAGGTGCTGATCGTGCGCGTGCACAGCAGCCTCCTGCACAGCGAATCCCTTCCCGATACTGCTTCCGACGAGTCGGTGTGGCAGAGCCGCTTCCGGTCGATCGTCGACCTGGAAAGGCACCTGCACGCCAACGGCACCCGCATCGTCAAGGTGTTTTTGCACCTGTCGAAGGAGGAGCAGCGCAAGCGTCTGCTGGCGCGTATCGATGAACCCGACAAGAACTGGAAGTTCAGCGCGGCCGACATCGCCGAGCGCAAGTTCTGGGACGCCTACATGCAAGCCTATGACCGTGCCCTGGGCGCGACCAGTACGACGGACTCGCCCTGGTTCATCGTGCCGGCCGACGACAAGGACAACGCGCGGTTGATCGTGTCGCAGATCGTGCTCGACGCGCTGGAAGGGCTGAAGTTGCGTTACCCGGAGGTCACCGCAGCGCGGCGGCAGGAGCTGAAAGCGATTCGAAAGCAGTTGGCGAAGTGAGCTGGTGCAAGCCCTGATCGACTTCCTCTCCCAGCATCCCACTCTGGCGCTTGCCGTGGTGTTCGCCGCGGCCTTGCTGGAGTCGGTGGCTGTGATCGGAACCGTCATCCCAGGAAGTTCGGTAGTCCTCGCAGCTGGCATCCTCATCGGCCTTCAGGTGCTCGATCCATGGTGGGTTGCAGGGGTTGCCGTAGTCGGCGCCATTCTCGGCGACGGCTTCAGCTTTTGGCTCGGTCGCCGATACCACGAATCTCTTCGCACCATGTGGCCGCTGAACGTTCATCCCGAATGGTTGGAGCGCGGGCAAGCGTACTTTGCAGAGCACGGCGGCAAGAGTGTGTTCCTGGGCCGGTTCCTCGGGCCTGTGCGTGCCATCGTGCCGGTTGTCGCCGGCATGTCCGACATGCCGGTGCTCAGGTTCACGGTGGTGAATGTGCTGTCCGCCGTCGCCTGGTCGGCAGCGCACCTACTGCCAGGTGCGCTCTTCGGCGCTTCGCTGCAGCTCGCTGGTGCAGTGAGTTCCCGCCTGCTCATTCTCTTGGTAGGGGTCGCGGCTGTCGCCTGGCTGTGTGCCGTGCTGCTGCGCCTGGCTCATCGGTACGCCTGGCCGGCTATCAGCCGTCAGCGTGATCGTATCGTGGCATCGGCGCGTTCCAGAACCGGCGCACTCCCGCGGGTCGCCCTGTCGCTGTTGGACCCCGCGCGACCCGAATCACTCGGTCTCCTCATTGCAGCGGTGATGTTGCTTGGCGGGGCCTGGATGTTCCTTGGCATCCTGGAGGACGTGGTGTCGAGCGATCCGCTCGTGCAGTTGGACTATGTCGTGTTTGGGGTTCTGCAGAAGCTGCGCATGGGTTGGGTCGACAGCGTGATGATCGCCGCCACCGAACTCGGCAGCGCCAAGGTTGCGATCGCCGTCATTGCGTCGGTATCGTTGCTGCTCGCCTGGAAGCGCTGCTGGCGCACGCTGGCGTACTGGCTGACGGCTGTCGTTTTTGCACAGGCGGTGGTCTGGCTCCTGAAGACGACATTGGAGCGTGCACGGCCGACGGCCATGTACGACAGCACTGACGCTTTCTCATTCCCCAGTGGGCACGCCGCCTCGAGCATCGTGCTCTACGGTTTCCTGGCTTTCCTGCTGGCGCGCGAAAAGAGTCCCAGGATCAGATGGGCCGTGACGCTGCTGGCGGCGGGACTGGTCGGGCTCATCGCGTTCTCGCGACTGTATCTCGGGGCCCACTGGCTGTCGGACGTGCTGGCCAGTCTGAGTCTCGGAACGGCCTGGGTGGCGCTGCTCAGCATCGCCTACATGCAGCATGTGCGTACAGAGCGACTGCCTGCGCGCGCCTTGTCGTTTGCAGCATTGGGGGCGCTGGTCCTCGCGGGGACCTTGGTGGTGGTGACCCGCCATGCAGCAGACACCGCGCGGTACGCGCCGCGCTCGTCTACCCCCTCGGGCCTCTTGGTCGGTTGGCAGATCGGCGGATGGCAGCGCCTGCCGGCCCGCCGAACCGAGGTCGACGGTGATCATGAAGAGCCGCTGTCGGTGCAGTGGGGCGGCTCCGCGGACCAGATCGTGCAGGTGCTCGAAGCAGATGGGTGGCGCCGTCCGCCGCCATGGACGTTGCGCTCGACGCTTATTTGGCTGTTGCCATCGACTGCCGTCGGGCAGCTCCCGGTGCTGGCGAAGTTTCACCGCGGCGCGTTGCCGTCGATGACTCTTGAGCGGGAATTGGACTCTTCGAGTCGCCTGGTGATTCGCCTTTGGCCAACGTCCTACCAGGTCGGAGCAGCGAACCACCCGCCGGCGGCGCTGTGGCTCGGGATGGTGACCCTCGAGCGCCTGGCGCGCCCCGCCGGCATCGCGACGCTGGCCATGACGGATCAGGATTTCGGCATACCGACGGCGCAACTTGCGCGATCACTGCAGCGCCAAGGCGTGCGTCTCGACATCAAGCGCGGGGACACGACGCCTGTGTTGTTAATCCGAAGTTCCAGCCCTCCGCGTGACTACGCAGTGGGCTGGAAGTTCAGGCTAATCGACGCGCCCACGGCGCGTGCGCCACCATCGCGGCAACAACCAAAGATAGGCCACAATCAACGCGATGTAGTTCACTGCCATGAATGGCGTCGTATGCCAGCGGGCACCATCAAAACCTTCACGGGTGATCGGCCACAGTACAGGTGAAGGGTAGTAGTCCGCCGAGTGCGTAAACACGTCAATCACGCCAAGCGACCACCAGCCCAGCAACGGAATCCACAGTGCCCTTCTCCACGACCAAACGAGCAATGTGACCACGCCAGCCACGATTGCGCTGTGCGGGATGCAGTGCAGGTTGTGGGACAGCCCTTTAACCGCGGCGGGCAATACTGGCTCTTCTCCAGGGACGGCAACGGCGTAGCCTTGCACCGCCGCCACATTTCCGGACCCGAATGCCCACCAGCCCGCTATTGGCAACTAGTGCGGAATGTCCGGCAGCACCGCAAGTCCGTCAGTTGCTGTCGCGGTTTGTGTTGAGATGGACCAGCGGCGCTGTGCCAGCATGACGCCGGCACCGGCCCACAATAGGTGCGCAAAAATATCCATTATTCGCTTTCTTCTACGGCGCCGTTCTCAGGGCGTCAACGCGAGCGAGTGACGCGAGGAACTGATCAGCGCTCTGATAGCCGATCACCCGAAACGCGACCTCTGTGCCTTTGCGATCGAAGAACACAATCCCCGGTGGCCCAAAAAGTTTGAATCGGCGTAGTAGCGCCTGGTCGTCGGCATTGTTGGCGGTCACGTCGGCTCGGAGCAGCAGCGTGTCTTTTAAGCGTGCCCGGACCCGTTCATCTGAAAACGTGAATTGTTCCATCTCCTTGCACGACACGCACCATTCAGCCCAGAAATCGAGCATCACGGGCCGGCTCCTCGCGCCGAGCAGTCGGGCGTCGAGGTCCGCAATGCGGCGCACGGGTTGAAATGGCAGCTCGCGCGTCTGGCTGGTCGCGACCGCGCCCCGCAACCCAGCCAATGGCTGCAGCAGTTCGCGATGGCCCGACAGTGCGCCCACCAGCAGCGCCGCACCCACAAGCAAAGACAGCACACCGAACCCCTTGAACAAGCGCCGATGGCCAGGCGCATCGACCGGCAAAGGGTCCAGTGCATGCAGGTAGATTGCCGGCACGATGAGAAGTGCCGCCCACAACAATTGCTGCGCGACGACAGGGATGACCGGTGTCAGCATGTACAGGGCCAAGCCGAGCATGACAACGCCAAATACCCGCTGCACTGCAATGGTCCAGGGACCTGATTTCGGCAGCAGAGATCCTGCGCTGGCACCGATCAGAAGCAAGGGCACCCCCATGCCGATGGCCATTGAAAAAAGCGCGACACCCCCCAGCAACACGTCATGGGTTTGCCCGATGTACAGCAAGGCACCGGCCAACGGCGCGGCCACGCAGGGCCCGACGATGATGGCCGACAACACCCCCATCAAAAACACCCCGAGCGCGCGTCCACCCCGCATCCGACCGCTTGTCGCGCTCAACCGGTTCTGCAGCGCCGCAGGCAATCGCAGCTCATAGAGTCCGAACATGGACAAAGCCAGCAACACGAAGATCAGCGCAAAGCTGCCCAGTACCCACGGATTCTGGAGATAGCCTGACAACAATGTGCCGGCCAAGCCGGCCGCCACGCCCGCCAGCGCGTAGGTAATTGCCATGCCAAGCACATAGATGGCCGACAAGCCCAAAGCATGGCGTCTGGTCAAGGGATTCCCCCGCCCGACTATGATGCCTGACAGGATCGGAATCATGGGAAGCATGCATGGGGTGAATGCCAGCAGCAGGCCGAAGCCGAAAAACGCCGCCACCAGCACCCAGCGGTTGCCTTGGGCAAACAGCTGACCCACGTCGTCCGGGTCCGAGGAGACCAGCGCTGTCGATTTCGCAGCGGCAGCTGCCGACCCCGTCGCGATGCTCTGCGCCGTGAATGCTGTCTGCGTGCTGGTCGCGCTGGCACCGGAGAATCCGGATAATGCCACCGTCACTGTCTTCTCGATAGGCGGGTAACACACGCCCAGAGGCTCGTTGCAACCTTGATAACTTGCTAGCAGCTGGATCTCCGGCGGTGCTTGACCGTCGTGCCGCAATCCGATTAACGCCTCGACAGGATGGTAGTAGACCTGCACCGTGCCGAAGTTGGGATCGGCCTTGGGTTTGCCCTGCGGCAGTGCAACGCTTGCGACAGAGACACCGGCCGGCCGCACGACGCTGAAGCTGATCCTGTCGCGATAAAGATAGTAGTCCGGCGTTGGCGTCAACGTGGCAATCAAGGTGTTGGCGTCGCGGGCGGTGACAACTATCTCGAACGCCTGCTCCGGCGGCAACAACTCGGCTGTTGCGCCTCGGCCTGCGAACAGATCGCGCAGCGCATCCAGCGGTCCCGGTGCCGCGGGTATGGATTGCAACTGCGCGCTGCCATCTGTCGCCTGTGTCTGGGCCAAGGCAGCCAACGACATCCCCAGTGCCAGACAGACCCACAGCAACGCAGCACGAACGACTGGCATACCTATTCCGTCCCAGATCGGTTCGGCGTGTCCGCCGCTTGAGAAAGTCCGGCGCGCGCGGGAATTGAGGTTCGTGCCGAGGTATCGAAGCAGCATTGCCATCGGGTGACCATCAACGCGCCAGGCAACCCATCGTTGAGCTGTGCATGACTGCCATGCAGGCTACGAACAGCACGGTGATCGCGCCGATACCCGCCAAAGCGATGACGCCGATGCGTAGCGCCGAATGGGAGACGAATTCACTCATCACTTGCTCCATTCTGGGCAATTGGCTTCCAGGTGCGCCCCTCGTCCCGGCTGATGAACACACTGCGCTTGAAGCTGGCAATGGCGATCTCTGCGGGCCGTATCGGATTCTGGGCTATATAGGCCACTGCGTCTTCGCTCATTGCGGGAATCGGAAGGTCCTGTGCGGAAGCGCCGGGCTC
>JBBQZA010000206.1:0-7155 GCA_038208175.1 Burkholderiales bacterium | reverse complement strand
TAGTGCTCGCCAGAGAACCCCTGTTTTTTCGAGAATTCGCCTGCCTAATATTTAGGCAACCTGGTTTTTTTAAAATTTTGAGCGACCAGTCTGAATGAACTCTTCAATTTCTTCGCGCCCTGGTGTGATTTTTCAATTTTCACACGAGCCTCATCACCGGGGTTCAAGCAAACCGGCTACTGCGTAGTCAAAAGTCCTGCTACTAAGCCGCAAGCTTGTCGGGTAGTCGCTGCTCGGCGCATTGCTGCCTCTTGTCATCACGCCTGCGCTCTGCGGCCTGATCGCGCGCTCGTTGTTCCTGATCCCGTTGCCACACAATTGCACCAATGCGGTGAATGTTTCTGGCCACCACCGCCAGCGCCACATAGCGCTTGAATCCATCAATGCCATGGTCCGGGCACCTATCCAGACCATGCACTTCCAAACCATTGATGGCTGACTCCACCGCCGAATGGGCGCGCCTGGCCTTGACGAACTCGGGGGCCTGCTCTATTGCTTGGGATTCTTTGGAGAGTTTGCCCTTTCTGGGTAGCACCACCAAATCGAGCATCTCTTTCAACTCGATCTGATTGGCGCATGAGTGAAACCCTTTGTCAAAGCTGCAAGCACTCAGGTTGGCAAAGCGCTTTCTGGCCTGGGCCACCATCTCCAGCGTGAGCTGATCGTCCGTCTGGTTTTGCATCACCTGGTGGTGCAAGATGAACTGGTGCTGGTCTTCCAGAATGCACACCTTCAGGCCCAACTCCACCGGCACACCGGCCTTGCCTTTGCTGATCCACTCGGTGTGGGTCTCAAAGATCGAGAAGACTTTTTCTTCGTGGGCGATGACCTCGCCCAGAATCACCCGCCGGCGGATCTGGTCGATCTGGCGTACTGCATGAGCAATGAAGCCATCGATCTCCATCTTGCGCACCAGATCAATGGCGCCAAAACTCTCAAACTTGCTCAGATCAATCAGGCTCTGGTGGGCTTTGTCCAAGTAGCCCTGGGCGCAGTCGATGTAGTCCTGGTGGGCGGCCTTGATGAGAACCTCATTCTTGTCTTGCTGCTGTGGCGATTTGGCGCGTGAGCGTTTCTTGTTTTGGGCGCTGCGCATCTTGCGTTTGATCTGGCGCAGGTTGTAGGCGTGCTGGCGCCAGGTGCTCAGGTCATGATCTTCAGACAACTGTGCCGTCAGGGTGATGGTCTTGCGCAGGGCATCGAGCAGCAGGTTGATGTCGGTGGGGTAGTGGACGTTGGTCTCAACGACGAAGGAATCGCAGCGCCCACGCAGCGCTGGTGCGTCTTTTTTTTTACCATCGGCGTTGAACATCAACGCGTGGCCGGAATTGATCACCAACTGGTTGATCTCATCGAGTAGCTCCGCTGTGAGCAGGCTGACGTTGTCTTTGAGGGTTTGGTGGTGGTACGACACATCCTCAAAAGCACCATGGCCGAGCATCTCGCGAATGGTGTTGTGGTGATTGACCAGTTCGTGCAGGCGGTCATAGTCGATGTTGAGGTCCAGGCGGAGCACACCACAGACAAAAATGGTCCACAGGGTCATGCCGGGGCGACCGTTGGACTTGTCTACCTTGGGAGATATTTTGGCGTTGAGCAACTCGAAGATGGATGCACGAAGGGTTGGCTCCATGTAGAGGTACTGCAAGCCGCGCAAGATTTTTGGGATGTCGTCGCGTGATTTGGGGTCGAAGGTGATTTTGGATACATCGACTTCGCCGACGGTCATTTGTTCGTTTTGGACGACGCGCATGGGGGTATTTCCTGTCTCAAAGATCACTGCTTTTACAACTCCTTTATTAACGTTTCAGCAGCGCAAATCGCATACAAAACAGCCATCATTTTGAGAGGAGATTGGCCTCGGAAAACCTTGAGAAACCAGCCCGAAGATTTCGGTGCAAAGGCCGATTCAGGCCATCAGTGCGTTGGAAAATGCTCAAAACCGCAAGTTCCAGGAAATCTTCGTTTCAGCAAAGTGACCTGCTGCCATTGGGGAATTGAGGTTTGCGGTCAGGCACTAAAGTAGCTTGGATGTTTGACCTCAGGAGATAGACCATGAAACTCAACACAGACCGCATTGACGAAACAGTTTTGGCGCGACTGCATGAAAAGGGTCACATCTCAGATCCGGTGGGTAAGGCAAAGTCCATCGCATTCACCGAGCAAGGACTTCGCGAGTCGGAGCGCCTGCTCAATGCGCTGTTCGGGGAACCGGACAAATAGGCGCCCAGGTGTTGGACCCAAACACTGATTGCGACCCCCCGTCGTCACGCGGAAGTTGTCTGTGTGGAGCGGTGAAATTCTCCGTCACGCTGCCGTCCAAATGGGTTGCTCACTGCCACTGCACACGATGTCAGCGGGCGCACGGGGCGCCGCTCGTCACCTGGGCTGGGTTCGAAGACTGTGCAGTCGCGATCCACAACGACGAAGATCAACTTCGCTGGCACGTCGCGACGGAGGGTGGCACCCGAGGATTCTGTGGTCGCTGCGGAAGCCCCATGTTCTTCAAAGGTGAGCGCTGGCCCGGAGAGCTCCATATCGCCAGAGCTTTGTTTCTTGAACCGATCGACCGGGAACCTCAAGCGCACGTCTATTTTGAGACCCATGTTGAATGGGTCACACTCTATGATGACCTGCCTCGAAAGACCAGCGACTCTTAAGCGGACGTCTGCCGAACAGACTTATCTGAAGCTCCAAGTCTTGTGGTTGGCGGCGTTCATGCGCTCTTCCATTGTTGTCGCAGCTTGCCTCGAACAAAGCCAAGCGCCGGCCAGAACAGCATGAGGAGCGCCAGCGTGGTAATGGTGCCGACCAGCGGGTTGGACCAGAAGATGCCAAGATTGCCAGTGGTTCCCATCATCGACTGGCGAAACGCAACTTCTGCGCGATCGCCCAGCACCAGCGACAGCACCAGCGGCGCAATCGGGTAATCGAGTTTTTTCAGCACATAGCCGATGGCGCCAAACAGCAGCATGAACCAGACGTCGAGCATCGCGCTGTGCACCGTGAACGCGCCGATCGCGCAAACCACAATGATGATGGGAGCGATGATGGCAAACGGTATGCGCAAAATAGCCGCAAACAAGGGCACGGTGCTCAGCACAATGATCAAGCCGACGACGTTCGACAGGTACATGCTGGCAATCAGGCCCCAGACAAATTCCTTTTGCTCAACGAACAGCATCGGCCCCGGCTGCAGCCCCCAGACCATCAGGCCACCGAGCAGCACGGCGGCCGTGGCTGAGCCCGGAATGCCGAGCGCCAGCATTGGCAGCAAGGCGGCGGTACCAGAGGCATGGGCGGCGGTCTCGGGGGCTATCACGCCTTCGAGTTGTCCGGTGCCAAACTTGTCGCCGTTGCGCGAGAACCGCTTCGCAATGCCATAACCCATGAACGATGCGGCGGTGGCGCCGCCCGGCGTGATGCCCATCCAGCAGCCGATCGCCGCGCTGCGAATAATGGTCAGCCAGTAGCGCGGCAACTGCTTCCAGGTTTCGAACACCACTTTGAGGTTGATATTGGCGCGCTTGCCTTCAAACGCCAGGCCTTCCTCCATGCTGATCAGGATCTCCCCGATGCCGAACAGGCCGATCACGACAATCAAAAAGTCGATGCCGCGCAGCAGCTCCGACAAGCCGAATGTCATGCGCAGTTCGCCGCTGACCGAATCCATGCCAATGGCCGCCAGCCCGAAGCCGATCATCATCGAAATGATGTTCTTGAACGGGTCCTTGCCGGTGCCGACAAAGCTGCAAAAGGTCAGCAGGAAGACGGCAAAGAACTCGGGTGGTCCGAATTTCAGCGCAAATTTGGCGACCATCGGCGCCAGAAAGGTGATCAGCAGCACCGACACCAGTGCGCCCAGGAATGAACCGGTGAATGACGCCGTCAGCGCCTCGCCGGCGCGCCCCTGCTGCGCCAGCGGATAGCCGTCGAAAGTAGTCGCCACCGAATGCGTTTCGCCGGGTATGTTGAACAACACCGAGGTAATCGCGCCGGCAAACAGCGAGCCCCAGTAGATGCATGACAGCATGATGATGGCCGAGGTCGGCGCCATCGTGAAGGTCAGCGGCAACAGAATCGCGACACCATTGGGGCCGCCGAGCCCGGGCAGAACGCCGATGACGACGCCCAGCGTGATGCCGATTATCATCATGCCGATGTTGTACCAGCTCAGCGCAACGGCAAAGCCCTGGAACAGCGAATTGAGTTCATCCACTGCAAATTCCCCTAATAGCCGAGCAGGGTCTTGAGCGGCCCTTGCGGAAGTGGAACCTTGAACTGAATCTCGAACATCCAGAACAGCACGACATTGACGCCGACGCTGACCAGCACCGTCTTGAGCCAACTGCTCTTGTCCATCACGCGCATGAACGCGGCAATGAAAATGGTTGACGCGATGTAGATGCCCAGAAACTGGATACCCAGCACATACAGCGCAGTTGGCACAAGCACCATCAGCACCAGCCGGAACTTCTCGCGCGAGACAAAGATCTCGCTCTTGTCGTGTTTTCCGAGCAGCGCCTTGAGCATGATGACGGCGCTTGCAATGCACAGGATGGCACCGATACGCAACGGGAAATAGCCGGACTCGGGCCCGTCGCTGGCCCAGCCGGCGCCGATCTTGTAGTTGTCAACCATCATCACCACACCCAGCGCGAAAATGACGGCAGCGGTGATCGCGTCCATTGCGTTGCGCGTGATCGCGCCGCGCTGTGTGCGTCGATGCAAAGACTTCATTCTCGGCTCCCGCTCAGATGGCGATTACTTGTGGGCAAAGCCGGCTTCCTTCATCAGCTTGTTGTGAAAGGCCTCGTCCTTTTCCAGGAACTTGACGAAGTCGGCACCAAAGCGCACGTCGTCTTTGAGCGCCTGCTTGGCAAGGTAGTCTTTCCACTCCGGCGTGGCGATGACTTTCTTCAGCAAGTCGGTGTAGAAAGCGACCTGGTCGGGCGTCGTGCCGGACGGAATGAAGAAACCCCTGAGCATCTGGTACTCGACATCGATGCCGAGTTCCTTGCAGGTCTGGATGTCGGCCCACGACTGCGTCTTGGTGACTTTTTCCTTATAGACCATGCGCTTTTCGGAGAACACGCACAGCGCGCGCACCTGGTCGGCGCGCCACTCAGAGACGTTCTCGCTCGGGTTGTTGACATTGGAGTCAATATGTTTGCCAACCAGTTGGGTGGCCGCTTCACCGCCGCTCTTGTACGGGATGTAGGTGAACTTGGTGCCGGCTACTTTGTCAAGCATGACGGTGATGATGTGGTCCTCGCGCTTCGAGCCGGTACCGCCCATCTTGAAGGTGCCGGGTGGCGCGGCCTTGACCGCGGCAAGGTAGTCCTTGGGCGTCTTGTGGGGCGAGTCGGCGTTCACCCAGAGCAGGAATTCATCCATCGCAATCAGGCCAACCGGATTGAGGTCTTTCCAGTTGAACGGCAGGTTTACCGCCACCGGCAATGTGTAAATGGCAGAGAACGCCGCCATCAGCTTGTGCGGGTCGCCTTTGGCGTCCTTGACGTCCATGATGCCCTCGGCGCCACTGGCGCCGGACTTGTTCATGACCATCAGCGGCTGCTTCATCAACTGGTATTTCAGGACAATACTCTGGATCGTGCGCGCCATCTGGTCGGCGGCGCCACCAGCCCCGGCCGGCACGATGATTTCAACGGTCTTGGTCGGCTGCCAATCGGCAAACGCGGGCACGCTAGCGATACAGGACAGCAACGCTGCGGCAATCACTGTCTTTGGCAAATTCAAGCTTGATTTCATGTTTTCTCCTGTTAAGACTTAATGCTTCCAACCAAATGATTCATGGCAGCGCTGACGCCACCTGGCTTATGCGGCACACCGGACAATGCGAGTCCCATTTCCACACCGGCCAATGCTCCCATCAGCATCAATTCATTGAAGTCACCCAGGTGTCCGATTCGGAATACTTTACCAGCCAGTTTGGACAGGCCGACACCGAGTGACATATCGAAGTTGTCGAGTACGATTTTGCGCAGTTTGTCGGCATCGTGCCCTTGCGGCATCAGCACCGTGGTCAACGATGAACTCAACGCCGCCGGGTTGTTACAGAAGACTTCCAGTCCCCAGGCTTCAACCGTGCGCCGCGTCGCTTCAGCGAAGCGCGTATGCCTTGCAAAAACGTTGGGCAGGCCCTCTTCAAGCAGCATGTCGCAGGCCTCGGAAAGACCATAGAGCAAGGTGGTTGACGGCGTGTAAGGCCAGAAGCCATTCTTGTTGGCTTCCAGAATTTCGCCCCAGGCCCAGTACGATTTAGGCAGGCTGGATGTTTTGGACGCGGCAATCGCTTTCTCACTCAGCGCATTGAAAGACAGGCCCGGTGGCAGCATCAGCCCTTTTTGCGATCCGGCGACGGTGACGTCAACGCCCCATTCGCTATGCCGGTAGTCAATCGAGGCCAGGGACGAAATGGTGTCCACCATCAACAGCGCCGGGTGTTTTGCATGATTGATGGCGCTGCGCACGGCCGCAATGTCTGCGGTGGCACCGGTTGATGTTTCGTTGTGAACGATACAAACGGCCTTGATTTCATGCTGCGTGTCTTCCTCCAGACGGGCCGCAATGCGCGATGCATCGACGCCGTGACGCCAATCGCCAGCCAGAAATTCCGGCTTGAGACCGAGGCGCTCTGACATTTTTTTCCACAGGGTTGCAAAGTGGCCGGTCTCGTACATCAGCACCTTGTCACCGGCCGACAGCGTATTGACCAGTGCGGCTTCCCAGGCACCGGTGCCACTCGAACCGTAAATGACCACCGGACCATCGGTTTGAAATATTTTCTTGATATCGGCCAGAATTTTCTTGCCGATCACCTGGAATTCCGGGCCGCGATGGTCGATCGTGGCATTGTCCATCGCGCGCATGACTCGATCAGGGACGTTGGTGGGACCTGGAATTTGCAGAAAGTGACGACCGCTCGCCTTGTGCGTGAGCTTCAGCATGGTGGTTACTCCTTAACGTGGGACTCAAAACACGATGGTATTCGATAAAGTTGTTGACAAGGCCCTATCGCTACCCCGCTATCATGACAGACCCTTGTTGGCAGACAGATGACAAAGAACAAAGAAAACCGATGTTCAAGCTGAGCACGCCCCCCAGACTTTTTGCAATCATCAGCCTGTTGAT
>JBBQZA010000205.1:0-7165 GCA_038208175.1 Burkholderiales bacterium | reverse complement strand
ACCTGAAAGCGCTCGCCACGGTCAACGCTGTCGTAGCAGCCCCAAGGCCGCGCCACTTTGCGGTGCAAGCTGGCTTCCGGGTTTTGCCGGGATTCCAATTGGGCCACCACGTTCTTGACTTGCTCGGCATGACTGCTTGCCGCTACCAGCAGGGCATCGGGCGTGTCGATCACCAGCAAATCTTGCGTGCCCAAGGTAACGACGACGCGGTGGGGTGCGTGAATGTAGGTGCGCTGGCTTTGAATTGCCAGGCCTTGGCCGTCAATGCGGTTGCCTTGTTCGTCTGCTGGGCTCAGGTCGGCCACGGCATTCCAACTGCCGACGTCGCTCCAGGCACCCGCAAACGGCACCACGGCTACTTTTTTGTGACGCTCCAGCACGGCGTAGTCGATGCTGTCGGCTCGGCAGGTGGCGAAAGATTCAGATTCAGGACGGACAAATTGCTGGTCTTGCGCAGCTTGCGCCATGGCCTGTTGGCAGCTTTGCAAAATGTCGGGCGCGTGTTGCTGCAGGGCTTCAAGCAAGGTGCTGGCCTGTGCCAGAAAAATGCCGGCGTTCCAGAGAACATTGCCTTGCAATATCAGCGCTTGCGCCTTTTCGGCGTTGGGCTTTTCAATGAAACGAGCCACTTCATAGCTGCCATCACCACTGGCGGCGCCCTGTTCAATGTAGCCATAGGCCGTGCTGGGAAAGCTGGGCACCACGCCAAAGGTAACAATGGCGCCTTGGCGGGCCGCAAGGCTGCCCTGCTGCACCATGGCCGCAAAAGCGGGCGCATCGGGAATGTGGTGATCTGAGGGGCAAAACAGCAGCAGGTCTTGCGGTGCGGCCTGCAGCGCGGCCAGCGCCATGGCTGGTGCGGTGTTGCGCGCAACCGGCTCCAGGATGATTGAGCCTTTGACTTTGGCCGCCTGCATGGCCTCGGCCACCAGGAAGCGGTGGTCTTCTGCGGCAACGCAAATCACCTTGGAACTTGTGCCGCTGCCATTGAGTTGGGCCACACGCTCCAGCGTCAGTTGCAGCAGGCTTTTGTTGTCGATCAGCGGAACGAACTGCTTGGGGAAACTCTTGCGCGAGAGCGGCCACAACCGGGTGCCCGAGCCGCCGCAGAGGATAACGGGGGTGATTGGGTTCATTTTTTGAGGTTCAAGGGGCAAGGGGGCAAGGGGCAAGGATAAGGTCACGGCCTCGTGCAGTGCCATCCCTTGCTGGTCTTTGCTTGACAAGCTGGGCGCCAGCGTGAAAGGCCAATCAATCCCGATGTCTGGATCGTTCCAAGCAATACACCTCTCGTGTTCGGGCGCGTAGTACGCAGTGGTTTTGTATAAGAAGTCGGCCGAATCACTCAGCACGACAAAACCATGGGCAAAGCCCGGCGGCACCCACATCTGTCTATTGTTGTCTTCGCTCAGCTCAATGCCTACCCACTTCCCAAACGTGGGTGAACCCTTGCGGATGTCCACCGCCACATCAAACACCGCGCCGCGCACCACACGCACCAGCTTGCCTTGCGGCTGTTGCACCTGGTAATGCAGGCCACGCAGAACGCCCTTGGCGCTGCGGCTGTGGTTGTCTTGCACAAAGTTCAGGTTCAGGCCGGTGGCTTCGTTAAAGGCTTTCTGGTTGAAGCTTTCATAGAAGAAGCCGCGCGCGTCGCCGAACACCTTGGGTTCGATGATGAGGACTTCGGGGATGGCGGTGGGGGTGGACTGCATTTCAAGGTTCAAGGTTCAAGGTTCAAGGTTCAAGGGGCAAGATTCAAGATTCAAGGGGCAAGGAAATCTTGTTTCACTCAACAACCTGCCAATGGCCACCCTTGGCGGGGCCGATGCGCAGCAGCCGCTTCTCGTCCTGCAATTTTTGCAGGTTGCGTTCAATAGAACGGGCGGTTACCCCGATTTGCGCTGACAGCTCGGCAATGGTGACGTGCGGGTTTTGGCGCACACTCGCCAGAATTTTCTCCGACGTTTTCTCCGACGTTTTCTCCGACGTTTTCTCCGACGTTTTCCCCGACGTTTTCCCCGTCATGTCACTACCCGATGGTTCTGCGGGTAAAACAAAGGTCATCACCACGCAGCCGCTGCGCTCAAACAGGGTGGGTGCTTCAAGCCCCGCATCCTTCATGAGCTTGGAAATTTTGAGAGTGCCGCGCCCCCACGTTTCAATCAAACCACGGCGGTAAAACACACCGGCAATCCACGGGTTCCATGGCTTGGATTCGTGGGGTTCAAACAGCATCGCAGGCGTTAGCCCAAAGTGCAGTTCACCCGCAGAGATAACTTCAAGTCGGTCGGAGTACAACGCTACGGCAACCGATCCGCCCGCGCTGGCGTAGTCGCGGTGAATAAAGGCATTAGACAAGGCTTCGCGCACGGCTTCGGTTGGTAAGGCCGGTGTGTCGATGCGGGCCATGCTGCCAGGCACGATCTTGCCAGCCACGGGCAACCAGTCAATCAAAAATCGTTCGGCACGGCGTTGGAGGGCAAAAGCATTGCCAAAGTATTGGCGGTTATCTAAAAATTCGTCGCGCGTGGTGTCTTTGAAGCGCGCTACGCTGAGTTTGAATTGTGGAAAATCTGCACTAGGCACATCGCTATTGCAAAACAGTGCAACTGCCGCGCGGGAGATGAGACCCTCTGCCGTCAATAGACCCAAGCCCCGCAGAATGTCCAACGGGTCGCGGGTACCAGGGTCTTCACAGCGCCCACGGCGAATGGACTCTTCCAGGCTCACCCGAATTTCATTGGCATCCAGCATGGAAATAGTCCACCCCGTAGCGGTTTGCGTTTCCCAGCGGTTGCTGGCGTGCACGGATTCGAGCAGCAGGTTTTGATAGGTGTGGCGCGGCATGACGCGGGTGGTGTTGAGCACTCGTTCGTAGGGCACACCCCGAAAGGAGACGGGCGCGTGAGACGCACGTTCCACTCGCACGACGAGCGCTTCAAGGCCGTCTGGCAGGCGCACCCGTTCGGTCTGCGGGAACAATGGCGGCTCGAAACCCTGAAACTCCTGCGCCAGCTCTTCCAGCGTGCGGTCTGTCACGGTCTGCCCCACCAACTTGCCGGCGGGTGTGACGCCAAAAATTACCTGCCCGCCCCGCCCGTTCGCAAACGCGCACAGCGTGCGGCAGGCGCGGTCTTTCTCTGCCGTGGACTTTTTCAGTTCCAGCGTGAGGGATTCGCCGGCGGCAATGAGGCTGTGCAGGGCGCTAAGCGGCATGATTGGTTACGGATTGCGTCATCCTCGGGCTTGTCCCGGGGATCCAGTGGGTTCGGGGCCCCTGGATTCCCGCCTTCGCGGGAATGACGGGGAAGGCGGGAATGACGGGAGGGGCGGCGGCCAGTACGTATTGCAGGTCGGCCAGGCAGGCGCCGGTGACTAGGCCTACGTAGCCGGTGCCTATTATTGTTATGTTCACGGCTTGTTTCCCTTTGGCAATGCCTTGGCAGCGGCCTCGAGCGCCCGGCTCATGTCAAGTTCAATAGGCGAGGGCAATGCGTCAAGCTGCAGGCGGTAATTGGCGTACTCTGCTTCAGCCTTTTGCTTGGCAGCTTCGGCGGATATGTGGCCAGCATGGGTCAAGACCTCGCGGTCGCTGAGTTTCAGAAAGTCATCGAGTTTGCTGCTCCAGTTCGCCATGGTCATGGCACGGCGACCACTGGCTTGCAGTTCGGCAAATTCAAGGTAAGACATAACGATGCGGTTAAGCGTCTCCAGTTCATTCGCATTCAAATAATTCTTGGCAATGGCAACTTCTGAGCGACGTGGATGTGAGCCGGCAAAACTGGTCAACCCCATTTTGGGCAATGATGCGTCGGCACGGTGGGCAATCACCTCGGCAGCAGTTTGTCCATGTGCCGCCCAGTGCATTTTGTTTTGGATGCTGGCAAAGAATCGCTGCGAGGCTTCGGCGGAGGCTTCGTAGTCAATGCTGGTGGCGTAAATGTCGAGCATCTTGCGCCAAAACACTTTTTCGGATGAGCGGATGTCGCGAATGCGCTCCAACAACTCTTCAAAGTACACGCCTGTGGTGGGGCTCTTCAGCCGCTCGTCGTCCATGGTGAAGCCCTTGAGCAGGTACTCCCCCAAGCGCTCCGTAGCCCAGCGGCGAAACTGGGTGCCCCGACTGGAGCGCACCCGGTAGCCCACAGCCACAATGGCCTCGATGTTGTAGTGGGCAACACGGTAGCTTTTGCCATCGGAGGCAGTTGTCAACCAGTAGTTGACAACTGCATCGGCCGCCAACTCACCTTCAGCAAAGATGGCTTTCAGGTGTTTGGCAATATTTTGTTTGCTGGTTTGAAACAACTCTGCAATGCCCGCTTGCGATAGCCATAGCGTTTCGTTGGAAAACCGGCATTCCACACGGGTACGACCGTCTTCGGTTTGGTAAAGCAAAAATTCGCCTGCAGGGGGCAAGAGTTGGTCTGTCAAAGAAACATTGGGGTCAGGTCTTGCAATCATACATTTCGCGCCAATTTCTGGCGCGCAAGTTCAATGGATTGGTGCAACTTGGCTTGCAGGGTTTCACGCGGCGGCAGCAGCGTCAGGTAGTCCGCTACCCGGATGTTGCTTTGGGGCAGCTGCAATAGTTCCACATGCTCTGTGTTCTTGCCGGTGCACAGAATTAGGCCGATCGGGGTGGCCTCGCCTTCCATTTGTTCGTGTTTTTCCAGATAGCGCAGGTAGAGCTCCATCTGGCCTTTGTGGGCGGCTTCGAACTCGCCCATTTTGAGTTCGATGGCGACCAGTCGGCGCAGGCGACGATGGTAAAACAGCAGGTCGATGTAGTAGTCGCGGTTGTCGATGGTGATGCGCTTTTGGCGGGCAAGAAAAGCAAAATCACTGCCCAACTCAATGATGAAACGCTGCATTTCTGCAATGATGGCAGATTCAAGATCGCGCTCAGAATAGCTGTCCGACAGGCCCAGAAAGTCGAGAACGTAGGGATCTCGAAAGGTCAAGTCTGGCGAAAGCCGGCCTTGGTCGCGCAACAGGTCGAGGTTTTGCCGGATGGTTTCCTCGGGCTTTTTGGATATGGCGGTGCGCTCGAAGAGCTGCGAGTTGATGCGGTCTTGCAACTGGCGCACGCTCCAACGCTCAACGCGGCAAATTTCAAGGTAGAAGTCGCGTTTGAGGGGGGCATCGATTTGAATGACGAGCCGCAAGTGGGACCAGCTCAATTGCGCACACAGTGTGTGCAGAATCTCAGCGTCAGGCAAAACCTCGGCAACGCGAACACAGTAGCGTAGCTGGCGTTCGCTCCACCCCTTGCCAAAATCAGCCGTTAGTTGGCGGGCCAACGCTGCCATCACCTGCTTGCCGTAGTCAGCCCGCTGCCCGTGCAGGAGTTCGGTGCTGATACGGCGGCCGATTTGCCAGTAAAGCTGGGTGAGCTCGGCATTGACGGCCTGCGCCACGCGCTGGCGGGCAGCGTCAATCAGCTCGCGCACGTCGGCAAGCAAAGGCTGTTGTAGATGTTGGGGGGCGGTCATTTCAATTGAACGGATTTTCAGTTGACTACAGTTTGTAGCCAACTCACAGGCGCCACAGGCATGCACCTGCGGCTGTAATGGCTTCGGGCAAATAGGTGGTAATTGGGGTCAGAGTCTAATTCTTTTCGGTGTTGTGTTTCGGTATGCGCCAGCCATTGTTTGAACGGCTCAGCCTTGGGGGACGGGATGGACTGCACCAAACGCAGGAGTTGTTCGGTGTCGGCAAGGTCGGTTAAGCGCGACTTGCCGTCGGCAGCTGTCATTTTCAAACCGTGACAGTTTGTCACGGTTTCATTTCCTTCAGCCTTCAGGCGCTGTTTGAGCTTGCGCCAGTAAGCTCCGGCATCCGCACTGTCAGTCAGTACGGCAATGACATCCACAATGCTGAAGTACCACAGCTCGCGCTCAGCATCCCATTCAGAGCGAACGTGGTGGGTTTCAAATAGTTTGATGGTGGTCATGCTTCGCTGCTCTTTTTTGAATAGTAGCCACCCGTTTTGGTAGCGCCCCTGAATTCAATGAGGTCTTGGTCTTTGAGTTGCTTGAGCCAGCGCTCGATGTTCTTGGGCGAGGTGTCAAGCAGTTTGGCTAATGCAGGGGCACGCAAGTTAGGTTGATCGGTGATGAGCACAAGAAGGCCATTTGCACCCTCAGGTTGTTGCACCCCTCGTTTGATACTGCTGGGGCAATGTGCCGTCGATGTCTTCGCTGTCGAGATATTGCGTGTCGTGCAATACGGTGCCGGGGAAAGCTACGGCTTTGACTATAAAGGCAGGCAACTGGTTGCTGGGGGATTTTCCAAATAGCAACAGGCCTGTCAGATTTGGCGTACCTGACCGCGCAAGGTTGAGGTTTTGTAAAAGTTGCTCAAATGGGATGCCTACGGACGAGACGGGCTTGCCGTAGCGGCGCTCGAAGTATCGGGAAAACTCTGCCTGATCCAGATCGTCAATTCGGGAATGTCCAGCGGGAAGCTCGTCGGCGTGGATCAGCCCGGACTCCTGGAACATGCGCTGCATTTCTTCGCGGGCGGTAACTTGGCGTTTGTCAGCACCGCTTTTGACCCAGATGCGGCCTTGGCCGGTATCGACATTGGTCGTCAACGGGTTGATGGGTGGTTTGACATGCTGGGAGGCCGAATTGGCAAAGGCCACAAGCTCTGCAGCCAATTTATCAACATGCGCAATGTCACGCTTGAACTGGCGGCGCGAGTCTTCGCCAGCAGCAATAGGCGCGTCAAGGTTGATGACTGAGTGCATGGGAAGGGTCATTTGCTTCGTTTTTATAGCTGCTTACGCAATACTGGCGCTGCGGCTGTGGTTGTCTTGCACAAAGCTCACATCCAGTCCGGTAGCCTCGTTGAAGGCTTTCTGGTTGAAGCTCTCAAAGAAGAAACCGCGCGCATCGCCGAACACCTTGGGTTCGATGATGAGGACTTCGGGGATGGCGGTGGGGGTGACCTTCATGGCAGGGCACCTTCGCTCAGCAGGCACTTCAAATATTGGCCATAGCCGTTCTTGGCCAGGGGCTGGGCCAGCTTTTCGAGCTGTTCTGCATTGATAAAACCGTTGCGCCAGGCGATTTCTTCCGGGCAGGCGATCTTCAGGCCTTGCCTGCGCTCCAGCGTGGCGATGAACTGGCCGGCCTCTAACAGGCTGTCGTGGGTGCCG
>JBBQZA010000204.1:0-7169 GCA_038208175.1 Burkholderiales bacterium | reverse complement strand
GCGGCCATTCACCTTCACGCTGCACAGCCGGCACGAACAGTGCGCCGGAAAGTCGGGGTGCCAGCACAGGTGCGGGATGTAGTACCCGGCCCGTCTGGCGGCCTGCAGGATGGTCTCGCCGGGCTGGAACGGCAGGTCGTGGCCATCGAGCGAAAAGCTCGGAGTGGGGCTCGCCTGGTCCGTCACGTCCGGTTCTCCAGGTGGGCGCCGGCATCGTTGCGGCCGGTCATGCGGCGCGCAATCGACAGCTCGGCGTCGAGATCAAAGCCGGGCTCGAAATGCAGCGACTTGAGGCGCTGCTCATAGGCCGGACGGAACTTCAGAATCGTGTCGCGCAGCGGGTTGCAGGCCGAGGCGCCCAGTCCACAGTGGGTGGCCGTGTGCATGAGCTTGTCGAGCTCGAACAACACCTCGACATCACGCCGCGAGCCTTGGCCCTGCGCCAGCTTGTCCATTCGTCTGACCACCAGCGCCGTACCGACTCTGCAGGGCGTGCAGAAGCCGCAACTCTCGTGGGCGAAGAAATGCGCGAATCCGCGCGCCACCTCGAACATGTCGCGGCTGCGGTCGAACACCATGAAGGCGCCAGCGGTCGGCACGTCCTCGAAGGCAATGCGTCGGCCAAACTCGAAGGCCGACAGGCACACGCCGGAAGGGCCGCCCACCTGCACGGCCTGGGTATCGCGCGCAGCGCAGTCTTCCAGGATGCGGCTGATACGGGTGCCGAACGGGTATTCGTAAAGTCCCGGACGCTCGCAGTCGCCCGACACCGAATGGATCTTGGTGCCAGTGGATTGGGGCGTGCCGATGCCAGCCCACCAAGCGCCGCCCTGCAGCGCGATGTGGCTGGCCGCACAGAAGGTCTCGACATTGTTCACGATAGTCGGGTGGCCGAGGTAGCCGTGCTCCACCGGGAACGGCGGACGGATGCGCGGCGTGCCGCGTTTGCCTTCCAGCGACTCGATCAACGACGACTCTTCGCCGCACACATAGGCGCCGGCACCGATGTGGATGACGATGTCGAAATCGAAGCCCTGATGCCCGAGGATGGTGCAACCCAGCAAGTGCGCGTCACGCCGGCGCTGCAGCACTTCGAGCAGTGGCTCCAGCAGGTAGCGGTACTCGCCGCGCAGGTAGACCATGCCGCGGCGGGCACCGATGATATGTGCGGCGATCGTCATGCCCTCGAACATGGCGTCGGCCCGGCGGCTCAACAGCACGCGATCCTTGAAGGTGCCGGGCTCGCCTTCGTCGGCGTTGCAGACCACCACGCGCTGCGTTCCGGGGGCCTGGCGGCACAGCTCCCATTTGAGCCCGGTCACAAAGCCCGCGCCACCACGGCCGCGCAGGTTGGAGCGCTTCATCTCGGCCAGCATCGCATCAGGCCCGCGCGCCAGCGCCGCCGCCAGCGCCGCCCCCGGCGCAACTGCCTCGCCAAGCAACACATCGGCACGCTGGATGTTGTCTCTCACCTCGAACCACTCGGCCGGCCATTGCGGCAGCGGCACGCGCTTGCGGATCAAAGCGGCCATATGCGCCACCCTGGCGGGGTCGAGCCGGGTTACGACCTGATGGTGATTGATCAGCAGTGCCGGACCCTGGTCGCACATGCCGGTGCAAGAGGTTTTGTCCACGCTCACGAGAGCGTCGTCGCCGAGCTGCCCGGGCGCCAGCCCCAGGCGCTGGCAAAGGTCTGCCATCAGCGCCTCACTGCCGAGCAGGCGGTCGGTGACGTTGTCGCTGAACAGCACGCGGTAGACACCGACGGGTTGGGTGTGGAAGAAACGGTAGAAACCCGCCACGCCTTCCACCTGGGCCAGTGTCAAGCCGAGCGCCTCGGCAATCCAGCGCAAGCTGTCACGCGGCAACCAGCCGTGCACTGCCTGATACTCGCGCAGGATCTGCACCAGCGCATGTGGGTCGCTGCCCTGGCGCGCCAGCACGGCCTGCAGCTCCACGGCCGGGGTCGGAGAAAGTGGGCTGTTGGGGTACAAGGGTGGGGACCGAAACCTTTGGGATGAAGTGCAGTGTAGCAATTGCAAACTCGCACCGGGCAACACAAACCCGGAACCGAAAACTGTACAGGTTCGATTCCGGCCCGAGCACCACCCCCAGTCACCCCGCGCCTCCGCCTTGTCGGGTTCGCCCCGCACAATTCACTGCGCCAATTCGCGCTCGGCTTCTGCCAGCACCGACTCAGGGACGCCACGTTTTTTCAGAGCCTCAATCAGGCGTGCTGTCGGGCCAAAAGCAAACTGTGCCTCATCCCGGCGCAGTCCTTCGCTCAGGTAAGACTTTAACAAGGTCTGGTAGCCTTCAAATCCACGGTGCGGGGCAATCTCTTTCAAAGAGTCCACCACGTCAACCGGAATGCGCAGAGTTATCGATGTCATGGGCCGGTCTTTAACCAACCGCGTACGGATGCGATCAGGAATGCTCATGGTTACGCCTTTCTTCTTTATTTGCCTTGCGGGCGGAAATGATGCGAATAGCCTCATCACTGAGCTCGACATGCACTACAAACAGCAGCCTACTGAGAGCGTCGAATCCAATTACGGCATCGCGAGCCTCATCATTGCGTCCGGCATCGATTAAGCTAAAAAACGGGTCGAAAAACACCATCGCCGCCTGTTCAAAAGTTATGCCGTCGTGATTGCCGGGATTCTCTGCGGCCTTCTTGTCATTCCAGACAAACGCTATGCCATTAAGTTCGAAGTGAATGTCCACGGACTAATAATAGGTCATGTGTATGTACTTTGTCAATACACCGACATAACATACGCCTACAGAACAGGCACACGTGAGGTGGTCCAACCTATTTAGGTCGGGCGGAACAGTGCCGTCAACCGACACCTGTCAGCCCAAGCCCAGCATCTCCCGCGCCTCCTCAGGGCTGGCCACAGCCCGACCCGCCTTGCGGGCGCATGCAGCCAGCGCCGCAATCAGTTCACCATTGCCTTTGGCCCGATCGCCGTTGGGCAGGTAAAAGGTGTCTTCCAGGCCGCTGCGCAGCATGCCCCCCAACTCAGCGGTTTTTTGATGCACCGGCCAGATTTCGGCGCGCCCGATCAGTGTGCTTTGCCAGACGCTGTTGGGGGCCATCCAGCGCGGAATCAGCGCCAGCAGGTCGGCGTCGCACGGCATGCCGGACGCCACACCCATCACCAGGTTGTATTCGGCCCGGCCCAGACCGGCCGGTAGCATGCCGGCCTTCAGGTACATGCTGACCGAGCGCACGATGCCGACGTCAAAGCATTCAAACTCGGGGTGCACATGGCACTCGGTCATGACATCCAGAAATTGCTGCACCTTGGCCACCGGGTTGTCAAACACCATCGGCGGCCAGGCCCATTGGCCATCAATCTTGATCTTCAGGTAATTCAGGCTGCCGGCGTTGCAGGCGGCAATCTCGGGCCTGACGCGCCGGATGCAGGCCAGCGGGCCCGAGATGTCCTTGCCGACGACACCGGTAGTCAGGTTGATGATGACACCTGGGCAGGCTGCGCGAATCGCGTTCACGACCGCTTCGGCCACCTCCGGGTCCCAGCTCGGCATATGGCCCATGCCCTCTTCCTGCATGCGCAGATGCACATGCATGATGGAGGCGCCGGCGTTGAAGGCGTCGCGCGCCTCGGCCGCCATTTGCGCCGGCGTCACCGGCACCGGGTATTGCCTGGGGTTGGTCAGGACGCCGGTCAGGGCGCAGGTCAATATGGCTTTGTCCATCACATCTCCATGTCTTTGAGTTCAAGTTCCACCAGCAGCTTGCCCGACTCGACCTGTTCGCCAAGCAGCGCGTGCAGCGCCAGCACGGTGCCGGCCGCCTGCGCCGTCAGCCACATTTCCATCTTCATGGCCTCGATGCACAACAGGGCCTGACCCTCAGTGACCGCATCTCCTACCACTACCTGAATTTGCGTTACCTTGCCAGCCACTGGCGCCAGCGCCTGGGTCGCGTCGCGCGCCGCGTTGCTGCCCGGGAACGGTGACACTTCGGCAAACACAAAGGAGTGGCCCTGCAGCGCGATATGCAATTCCTGCTGCTGCAGCAAAGCCACGGCGCTGCGCGTCACGCCATCGATCTCATAGCGCAGCTCGCCATCCTTGAATTGGATGACCTTCACCGCATGCATCTGGCCCGCCAGCGTGACCTGAACCCGCCCCAGGCGATCGGGCCGTACGCGCAAAGTTTTGCCGACCTGCTCGCACTGCAGCGCAATATCGAACGCCGCGACGCTGTCAGCGCGCCAGTTGGCACCGCCCTGCAACGCAAACGCGGCGGCGGCAATGCACCAGGCAGCGTCATCCGGCAGCGGGCTCTGCAGCAGCGCTTCACCGCTGGCTTGCCATTCGTCGATCAGGCTGGTGGTCATGGCGGCATTGCGAAACGCCGGATGATTGAGCAGGTCTGCCAGGAAGCGGCCGTTGGTGCGCAAGCCTAGCAAGGGCGCGTTCTGCAGCGCTGAGCGCAAACGCCGGATGGCATCAACGCGATCACGTCCATGGACGATGATTTTGGCCAGCAGCGGGTCGTAGAACGGCGATATTTCGCTGCCCTCTTCGATGCCGTCGTCGATGCGCACAGCGTCGAACAAGGCGCGTTGCGGACGCCACCAGAGCACGGTTCCGGTTTGCGGTGCAAAGCCGGCGTAGGGGTCTTCGGCATACAGGCGCGCTTCGATCGCATGCCCCGTGAGTTTGATATCGGCTTGAGCGACCGGCAGGGACTGTCCTGCTGCCACCAGCAGTTGCCACTCGACCAGATCAAAGCCGGTCACAAACTCGGTGACCGGGTGCTCCACCTGCAAGCGCGTGTTCATCTCCAGAAAGTAGTGTTTCAGATCGGCATCCACCATGAACTCGACCGTACCGGCACCGCGGTAACCCACCGCCAGTGCGGCCGCCACCGCATCCTTGCCCATGGCTTCGCGCATGCTGCAACTCACCACCGGCGACGGCGCTTCCTCGATCACTTTCTGCCGCCGGCGTTGCGCCGTGCAGTCGCGCTCGCCCAGGTAGACGGCATTGCCGTGCGCATCGACAAAGATCTGAATCTCGATATGACGACCGTTGTCAATCAGGCGCTCCAGCATCAGTGTGCCGTCGCCAAAAGCGCTTAGCGCCTCACGCCGGGCGCTGACAATGGCCTGCGCGATTTCATCTGCTGCACGCACCAGCCGCATGCCGCGCCCGCCGCCCCCAGCCACCGCCTTGACCAGCAGCGGAAAGCCCAGCTTGTTCGCCTCCTGCAGCAAGCGCGCGTCGTCCTGCTCGTCGCCCAGGTAGCCCGGTGCGCAGGGCACGCCGGCGTCCATCATGCGGCGCTTGGCCAGCGCCTTGTCACCCATGGCCTTCATCGCCGCCGCCGGCGGGCCGATGAACACCAGACCGGCATCGACGCAAGCCTGGGCAAAAGCCGGGCTTTCACTCAGGAAGCCGTAACCCGGATGCACTGCCTGGGCGCCGGTCTTGCGCGCAGCATCCAGCAACGCGGCCCCATTCAGGTAGGACTCGGTCGCTTCCGAGCCGCCAATATGCACCGCTTCATCGGCCATGCGCACATGGGGTGAGGCCTGGTCTGCATCGCTGAAAACGGCCACGGTTCGATAGCCGAGCTTGCGCGCCGTTCGTATCACCCGACACGCGATCTCTGCGCGATTGGCAACGAGGATTTTTTCGAAAGTCATGAAGTGACCCAGTTTGGTTTGCGCTTTTGCATGAAGGCGGTGATTCCCTCCACGCCCTCCGCTCCCTGCGCTGCGCTTGAGAAGACCTGCGCCGCGTCCGGCACCAGATCGGCAGGTGCTGTCAGGCGCGCCTTGGCGATCAAGGCCTTGGTGGCAGCCAGAGCACCCGGCGCACACGCCAGGATGTCGGTCAATACCCTGGCCAGCGCCGCGTCAATTTGATCCGGCGTGTGGACTGCATGCACCAGGCCGATGCTCAGTGCATCGGCGGCTCCGATGCGCCCGCCCGTCACCGCCAATCGCTTGGCCTGCGAATAGCCCAGACGTTCCACCAGAAAAGGCGCAATCTGGGCCGGCACCAGACCCAGGCCGGTCTCGGGGAGACGAAATACCGCCGAGTCACAAGCCAGCGCCACATCGGCCACGCAGGCCAGACCAAAGCCACCACCCATGACACTGCCTTCCAGCACCGCGACCAGTGCCAGCGGCGTGTTGGCAAAGGCAACACAGAGTTCGCCAAATTGGGCGTTGGCTTGCGCCATCGCATCCGGTGCCTGACTGGCCTGCATGCGTGCCGCCGCCATGTCTTTCAAATCGGCGCCGGCACAAAAATGGCCGCCAGCGCCGCGCAAGACCACGACACGAATCACCCTTTCGGCCTCTGCGCCAACCAGCGCCGCGCGCAACTCGGCCACCATGCGCAATGACATCGCATTGCGCAATTCGGGTCGGTTCAGGGTGATGTGAAGGACCGCTCCGCTGCGCCGGGTCGCCAGCGTCATGCGCTGCCCTTGCCGGGCAGCGTGCCCTCGAATTTGCAGATGATGCCCAGCATGATCTCGTCGGCGCCGCCGCCAATGGACATCAATCGCCCGTCGCGGTAGGCCTGCGAAATCGGGTTGTCTGCGGTATAGCCCATGCCACCCCAGTACTGCAGACAGCTGTCAGCCACCTCCCGGCTCAAACGCCCGGCCTTGAGTTTGGCCATCGAAGCCAGCCGGGTCACGTCCTTGCCTGCGATGTAGGACTCGACCGCACGGTAGGTCAGCGCGCGCAGCGCCTCGACTTCGGTGCGCAGTTCAGCCAGGCGGAAGTGCACCACCTGGTTGTGCAGAATCGGTTTGCCAAAGGTCTGGCGTTGCCGGGTGTAGTCAATGGTCTGATCAATCAGGCGGTCCATCGAACGCAGCCCGCCAGCCGCGGCATACAGCCTTTCTTCCTGGAACTGCAGCATCTGAAACATGAAACCCATGCCTTCCTGACCAATCAGATTGCGCCGCGGCACCCGCACGTCGTCAAAAAACAATTGCGCCGTATCCGAGGAATGCATGCCGATCTTGTGGATTTTTTGCCTTGTGACACCCGGACTGTCGAGACGCACCATGATCAGTGATTTATTCTTGTGCGCCGACCCTTCGGACGTGTTGGCCAGCAGACAGCACCAGTCGGCCTGCATGCCATTGGTGATCCACATTTTGGAGC
>JBBQZA010000203.1:0-7222 GCA_038208175.1 Burkholderiales bacterium | reverse complement strand
GGGTTCCTTGAATTCAAAAGTGAAATCAGCCTCGCTCATCAGCGGTGCTATCTTTTCCATCCGATCCAGTGCCTTGACCCGGCTTTGCGCCTGTTTGGCCTTGCTCGCCTTGGCCTTGAAGCGGGCAATGAATTTCTGAAGATGGGTAATTTTTTCCTGCTGTTTGGAAAAGGCGTTTTGCTGCAGTTCCATCTGCTCGGCACGCATATCCTCAAACTTGCTGTAGTTGCCGCCGTAGCGCACCAGTTTGGCCGCGTCAATATGCAGCGTCACGTTGGTCACTGCATCCAGAAATTCGCGGTCGTGGCTGATCACGATGATGGTGCCTTCATAGCGCTTGAGCCAGGCCTCCAGCCAGACCAGTGCGTCCAGATCCAGGTGGTTGGTGGGCTCGTCCAGCAACAGCAGGTCGGACGGGCACATCAGCGCTCGCGCCAGTTGCAGGCGCATGCGCCAACCACCAGAGAAGCTGTTGACCGGATTGTCCAGTTCGGTGGTCTTGAAACCCAGGCCCAGGATCAAAGCCTGCGCGCGGGCCGAGGCGTCATTCGCTCCACTATCCTGCAACGCCATGTAGGCGTGCGCCATCCGGTCATAGTCGTCGGTCGCTTCAGCAGCCGCCACTTCCTGTTGTGCTTCCAGTAATAGCGTATCGCCTTCGACCACAAAATCAGTTGCGGACTGAAGCGCTTCCGGCATCTCCTGCGCCACCTGGCCCATGCGCCACTGCAGCGGGATGTAGTACTCGCCGGCGTCTTCATGCAGCGTGCCGTTGAGCAGCGCAAACAGCGAAGACTTGCCGGCCCCGTTGCGTCCCACCAAACCTACTTTTTCGCCCGGGTTGAGGGTGACACTGGCAGCGTCTAGCAGCACTTTGGCGCCGCGTCGCAAAGTGACGTTCTTAAGAGTTATCAAGAGAACCTTTCGCTGAACTTTATGAGCGCATCACGCGTTAGCAGCAGCACCTGATCCGCCCCGGCGCTGGTTTCGAGCCACACGGCTTCAAGCTGCCCGAAGGCGGCTTCAAAGTGATCGCGTTCGTTTCCAACTTCAAGGACCAGCACTCCATGTTCACTCAGGCTAGGGGCCGCATCCCTGAGCAAATGGCGGATGAAATCCATACCGTCGCGTCCCCCCATTCGGTTGCCATCCAGGGCCAAGGCGGGTTCGGCGCGATATTCAGGCGGCAAGGCGGCCATGCTGTCTGCGTTGACGTAGGGTGGGTTGCAGAGTATTAGGTCGTAGCGACCCTGAACGCTGGCCAAGCCATCGGATTGCAGCAGCGTGATACGCGCTTGCAGTTTGTGCCGTTCAACGTTGATGGCTGCCACGGCGAGCGCGTCGGGCGAGACATCCGCCGCATCGACTGTGACTTCCGGGTAAGCGAAGGCGGCCAGAACTGCCAGGCTGGCGTTGCCGGTGCACAGGTCCAGAACCTTTTGGGTTGCTGGGCTAAGCCACGGGTCAATGGCGCCATTCATCAGCAATTCCGCGATCAGGGAGCGCGGCACGATCGCCCGTTCATCGACGTAAAAC
The DNA here is from genome assembly GCA_038208175.1 of Burkholderiales bacterium. GTDB lineage: Bacteria > Pseudomonadota > Gammaproteobacteria > Burkholderiales > Burkholderiaceae_C > Rhodoferax. The sequence goes on along the minus strand of JBBQZA010000203.1, from coordinate 5,686 downwards.
GCGATTCCCTGCAGCCACGCTTCATGCGTCAGGTAGGCAGCCGGTTTGCGGCTTGTGATTCTTTCTGCCAACAGCGCTGCGATCTGCGCTTGTTGCTCCGGGCTCGCGCTGCGCTCTGCTACCGAAGCATCACCGTCCAGCGGCGAATCAAGCGGCAGACCCAGTTGCCACAGGACCAGCCAGGCCGCCTCATCGAAAGCATTGTCGGTGCCATGGCCAAACGATACGCCGGCCACATCAAGCTGATGCGCGCCAGCTTCTATCAATTTAATAACAGTCATTGGTAAATGCAAGCGTAAAGTCGGTCCACGGCGCTGGTCCATCGGCCGCAAGGCAGCGCCGTGTTCAGTGCTTAACGTCGAGTGTAATTTCTGTAAAAGAAGGCTCGTCGTCGGGGTCATCGACCGGTTCCTCGACCTTGGCTTGGGTATGGAAGTCGTTTTGCAGTCGCCACATCAAATTGGTGGGCGAGTCTGCGTAAGCCAGTCCTTCGTTCCGGTCCACGGTACCTTCCACGATCAGGCGCGCGATGTCTTGCTCGAAAGTCTGACTTCCTTCGGTCATGGATTTCTCCAGTACTTCATGCAGGCCAGAAAAATCGCCTTTCTCAATAAACTCGGACACTAATTTGGTGTTGAGCAATATTTCAACTGCAGGTGTTCGGCCACCGGTAGTCGTACGCAACAAACGCTGCGATACAACCGCTCTCAGAGAGGCGGCAAGGTCGCCCAACATGGTGGGTCGAACCTCTACCGGATAGAAACTGAGAACCCGGTTGAGGGCATGGTAACTGTTGTTGGCGTGCATGGTCGCGAGGCACAAATGGCCCGACTGTGAATAGGCCAATGCCGCCGACATGCTTTCACGGTCCCGGATTTCACCGACCTGGATGACATCCGGCGCTTGCCGCAAGGCGTTTTTGAGAGCCAACTGGGCCGACATCGTATCAGCACCGACCTCGCGCTGATTGACCACCGATCGTTTGTTCTTGAACAGAAATTCGATGGGATCTTCAATCGTCAGGATGTGACCCGATGTGTTTGCGTTGCGGTGATCAAGCATGGAGGCCAGCGTAGTACTTTTACCGGTTCCGGTGGCCCCCACCATCAGCAGCAAGCCTCTCTTCTCCATCACCAGGTTAGCCAGAATAGCCGGCACTGACAATGTGGCCAGTGGCGGAATGTCCAGCGTTATGAACCTGATGACTGCGGCCAGTGTGCCACGCTGACGCATGGCACTGATACGAAATCTGCCGACACCGGTCAGACCCCATGCTATGTTCAACTCACTGGTTTGCTCCAATATTTGCATCAGCTCGCTTGACAGAATTTCGGCCAGCAAATTGCGCGGCCCATCGGTCGGAAGGTTCTGGCTGTTGACTGGCAGACACTGTCCGTTGATCCGGATCAGAATCGGCGCGTGGGCCGAGAGATAGAGATCGGACGCTTTCTTTTCACTCATCAAGCGAAGGATTCGCTCCATGGTGCCGCTACTTTCCCCATTCGCCATACTTGCGTCCCCTTCTTTGCGTATGCCAGTGTATACAGTCAATCGCGCAACAAGTCGTTCAGGCTGGTCTTGGCACGGGTTTGCGCATCGACCCGCTTCACAATAATCGCTGCGTACAGACTGTATTTGCCGCCGTTCTTGGGCAGGGTTCCACTGATGACGACCGATCCACTGGGAATTCGACCGTAGCTGATAGTGTCCGTCGCGCGCTCGTAAATGGGGGTGCTCTGGCCCAGGTAGACGCCCATCGAGAGTACTGAATTCTCTTCAACAATGACGCCCTCGACCACTTCAGAGCGGGCGCCGATAAAGCAATTGTCCTCAATGATGGTAGGGCCGGCCTGCATCGGTTCCAGCACGCCACCGATGCCGACGCCCCCGCTCAAATGCACGTTCTTTCCGATTTGGGCGCAGGAGCCGACGGTTGCCCAGGTGTCAACCATGGTGCCCTCGTCGACGTAGGCACCGATGTTCACATAGGAGGGCATCAAAATCACGCCCTTGCCAATAAAACTTCCGCGTCGCGCCACTGCCGGCGGCACCACGCGGACACCGGTAGCCTTCATGCCTTCATCGTCCATATGGGCAAACTTGGTTTGCACTTTGTCATAAAACCCGAGCGCGCCCGCTTTCATGATCTCATTGTCTTTCAGGCGAAAACTGAGCAGCACTGCCTTCTTGATCCACTGGTGCGTCTGCCATTGCCCGACAGACTCGCGGGTGGCGACCCGCAAGTGGCCCGAATTGAGTTGCGAGATGACCTGTTCCACCGCCTCGGTGATCTCTCTGGAGGCGGTTTTGACAGAAATATTGGCGCGGTGGTCCCACGCGGCTTCGATGGTGGCTTGTAATTGCTGGGTCATAAAAATTAATATTTCCTGATCAAAGTCGAGATTGATTTCAGAGTCCGGATTTGACAAATTGGACAATGCGTCGTGCCGCCTCCACGCATTCGGTGGTTTCGGCCACCAGGGCCATGCGGATTCGTTGTTCACCCGGATTCACTCCCTCGCTGGAACGCGACAGGTAGGACCCGGGCAACACCGTCACATTGTAAAGAGTGAACAGTCGACGTGCAAAATCAGTGTCATCTCCCTTCACTTTCGCCCACAAATAGAAACCGGCATCCGGCACGGAAACCTCCAGCACATCGGCCAGCAGCGGAGTGACCTCGGCGAATTTGCGGCGATACAGTGAGCGGTTTTCGACGACATGCTGTTCGTCGCGCCAGGCGGCGATACTGGCGGCTTGCACTACCGGGCTCATGGCACTGCCGTGATAAGTGCGATAAAGCAAAAACTGCTGGATGATAGCGGCGTCACCCGCCACGAAGCCGCTGCGCATTCCCGGGACGTTGCTTCGCTTTGACAAACTCGTCAGGGAGATAAGATTCTTGAAATCGCTGCGGCCGAGTCTGCTGGCGGCTTCCAGGCCACCCAGGGGCGGCTCGTCACGGAAGTAAATCTCGCTGTAACACTCGTCCGAAGCAATGACAAAGCCATAGCGGTCGCTCAACTCAAAAAGTTTCCTCCACTCGGAAAGAGGCATCACGGCACCGGTCGGGTTGCCCGGAGAGCAGACGATCAGCAACTGGGTTTTCTCCCAGACCTGGTTCGGGACCGAGTCCCAGTCCTGCGCAAAATTGCGTGCTGAGTCGGTCGCGACAAAGTAGGGCTGCGCACCGGCCAGCAGGGCGGCACCCTCGTAAATTTGGTAAAACGGATTGGGACAGACAACGATCGGTTTCGAGTTACCTGGCTTGTTTTTCGACGTCTGGTTGACAACGGTTTGCGTCAAGGCAAACAAGGCTTCACGCGAGCCGGTCACGGGCAGGGTTTGAGTCGCCGGGTTGACTTTGAGAGCATAGCGTCGCTCCAACCATTGAGCAAAGGCCTCGCGCAGTTTGGGGTCGCCCGCGGTGGCGGGGTACGACGCCAGCCCGCTGGGTGTGCTGAGCACAGCGGCAATCATCGCCTGCTGAATGAAGGCGGGTGTCGGGTGTTTGGGTTCACCCATGCCCAGACTGATATGCGGCAGGGCCGGGTTGGGTGCCGCGTCGGCAAAAAGCTGGCGCAGCCGTTCGAAGGGGTAGGGCTGTAAGAGAGAAAGCAGTGAATTCATGGCGTGTGATTATCGTTCCCGGCGCCCGGATGGCTCTGAGACGCCAGCGCCGGGTTTGCCTGGTCTATTTTTTCTTTTTGTGGATGGTCGCCGGTTTGCTTTCAGTCGCCTTGGGTGCATCGCCCAGTATCGATTTCACGGGGCAGATTTTGACGACCGGGCACTTGTTGCAACCGGCAACGATGGCGATGGGGCAGACAGTCATAGTGATTTCCTTGGTTCGGATTTGAGTCAAGCTCGGCAGTATGCTCCGGTTCCGGGCCGAAGGCGGCTTCTCGTGTTCATCTAAATCGAGGTAATATCAGCAACATATTGCGAGGACAGGCAGAATCAACAATGGCAAAAGTGGTTATAGATCCGATCAAAGTACTGCTGGTAGACCGGCAGAGAATCGTCCTTGCCGGTTTGAAACTGTTGATTGAGAGCGACGCCCGTTTCAAGGTTAGCGGCCTGGCGATCAACCGTGATGAAGCGCTGGAACAAATCAGCCAGCAAGTGCCGGACGTCATCGTGCTGGAACTCGATCTGGGTGAAGACAGTGGCTTGTTTCTGATTCCGGTTTTGCAGTCTCGCTGCAAGGCGAAAATCCTGGTTCTAACCGGCAACCGGGACCTTGGATTGCACGATCAAGCGGTTATTACCGGGGCTCGGGGGGTCGTCGGGAAAGATGAGTTGCCGAAAACCCTTTTTTCAGCCATCGAAAAAATCTACCAAAACGAGCTCTGGTTGAATCGCAATGCGACTTCACGCATTCTGCTGGAAGTTGCCAGGGCGCATGCGCCCAAGGAAACAGGACCGGAAGAGAAGAAACTGGCGACTCTGACCAACAAGGAAGAAAAAGTTTTGCAGGCAGTCGTGGCTTCGTCGGACAAACAACTGAAGGTCGTGGCTGACGATTTGTGTATCAGTCAGCATACGTTGCGCAATCATCTGGCTGCCATTTACGACAAGCTCGGGGTGACCAGCCGGCTGGAGCTTTACGTCTTTTGCAAGACGTACTACACGGCCAGTAGCGGCCCCAGCCTGAGGTTTGGATGACGTTTTCTAGGCGCCGCTGACTGAAATTCCTTTGAATTCACCGCTTGCAATACGTTTTTGCCACTCGGCCGGACCGGTAATGTGGGCGCTGGTGCCCCCCGCATCAACAGCTACCGTCACCGGCATGTCGACCACATCAAATTCATAGATCGCTTCCATGCCGAGATCTGCGAAGCCCACCACTTTGGCGGTCTTGATGGCTTTAGAGACCAGATAGGCGGCGCCGCCAACAGCCATCAGATAAGCGCTTTGGTGCTTCTTGATGGCTTCGATGGCGACCGGGCCGCGTTCGGCCTTGCCGATCATGGAGATCAGTCCGGTTTGACTCAGCATCATCTCGGTGAATCCGTCCATCCGGGTGGCGGTGGTCGGGCCGGCCGGGCCGACCGCTTCATCTTTGACCGGATCCACCGGACCGACGTAGTAAATCACCCGGTTGGTGAAGTCCACCGGCAGCTTTTCGCCTTTCGCCAGCATGTCCTTGATGCGCTTGTGGGCGGCGTCGCGGCCGGTCAGCATTTTGCCGTTGAGCAGCAAGGTGTCGCCGGGTTTCCAACTGGCCACTTGCTCCTTGGTCAGCGTGTTGAGATCGACTTTCTTGCTCTTGACATAGTCGGGCGCCCATTGAACGTCCGGCCACAAATCGAGTGATGGCGGGTCCAGGTACACCGGTCCGCTGCCATCCATCACGAAATGGGCATGCCGTGTCGCTGCACAGTTAGGGATCATGGCGACGGGTTTGCCGGCGGCGTGCGTCGGGTACATCTTGATCTTGACATCCAGCACCGTCGTCAGACCACCCAGACCCTGGGCTCCAATGCCCAGCGCATTGACTTTGTCGAAAAGTTCAAGCCGCAGCGCCTCGGTCTTGCTCAGCGCCTGCCCAGCGGCGGACTTGGCCTGCAACTCGTACATGTCAAGGTCTTCCATCAGGCTTTGCTTGGCCATCAGCACCGCTTTCTCTGCCGTACCGCCAATGCCGATGCCCAGCATGCCGGGCGGGCACCAGCCGGCGCCC
>JBBQZA010000202.1:0-7251 GCA_038208175.1 Burkholderiales bacterium | reverse complement strand
CGCGCCCTGGTGCACCTGCGTCACCACGTGCGCCAGGTCGGCCACGCTGAGCCCATTCACTTGCATCACCTGCAGCAACGCATCCGCCGCCGGATGCGTGTGGCGGCAACTGGCGTGGTATTTGAACGAGGTCTCCAGCGTGGCCCAGCGGCTGCCCAGCCGGTCATTGAGCCGCGACGGATCGGCATCGCTGGACATGCCGGCTGCCATGCCTTGCGCGCCCTCCAGTATCTGCGCCGCGCCGGTAAAGCCATCCTTGGCCAGATAGGCGGCCATCAAGCCCGCCGCCGCTGCGTGTGCCGTGTGCAACTGTTTGCTGTCGGCAGCCGTGCGCAAGAACTCCCAGAGTCCGGCCGACTGCGTGCCGGCCGAGCCAAAGGCGTGCTGCATTTGCTGCGCATCAAGGCCCAGCAAATTCCCGACCGCAGCGGCCGCCGCCAGTGTGCCGGCGGTGCCGGTGGTGTGGAACACCTTGTAATGCGAGCGGCCCAGAAATTCACCGACCCGGATGCCGACTTCGTAGCCGGCAACCGATGCCGCGATCAGTTGTTTTCCGCTGGCGCCAATCGCCTGCGCCAGCGCCAGCGCAGGTGGAAACACGACGCTAGCCGGGTGAAACACCGCTCCGTTGTGCACGTCATCCTGCTCGGCCACGTGCGATGCCGCTGCATTCGCCATCGCTGCGAAATACGCGCTGCTGCGCTCCCGCTTGACGATCACCTCGCACGGGCCAGTCTGCGGTCCCATCGCCAGCGCAAAGCGCGTGATGCTGTCCACCGGTCGCGCCTTGTGGCCAGCGACAGCGGAGCCAAACCAGTCGACCAGCAGGTCTTCGGTCTTGCGGACTACGGCTTCAGGAATATCGTCAAAGCGCAGGCTGGCTGCGAAGGCGGCAAGTTGGGCAGTGGCAGTTGTCATGGATCAAATTGCCGCGCCACCGCGCAAAGCCGCAATCTGGGTCTCGTCCTGACCCAACTCAAGCAGAATGGCATTGGTATGCTGACCGACGGAGGGGATCGGGTCCATGCGGTAGTCGAAGGCGTTGCTGCGTCCCGGTGGCAACAGCGCCGCAATATCACCCGCCGGTGAGCCCACGCTCTGCCAGCGCTGTCGGGCAGCGAGTTGCGGATGGTTCCAGACGCCGGCCATGTCGTTCATGCGGGCGTTGGCAATCTGCGCCTGGTCGAGTCGTGCCAGCACCTGTTCGGTATTGAGACTTTCGAACTCAGCCAGGATGATGGCCCTGAGCGCCTCGCGATGCTCGTTGCGGCGGGCATTGCTGTCAAAGCGCGGGTCGCTGGCCAGCTCCGGGCTTTGCAACACTCCCTCGCAAAACAGCTTCCACTCGCGCTCATTCTGCAGGCCCAGCATCACGGTGCCGCCGTCGCCGGCCTGGAACGGACCATAGGGGTAGATGCTGGCATGTGAGGCAGCACTGCGCGGCGGTGGCGGCGCGCCATCAAAAGCGTAGTACATCGGGTAACCCATCCACTCAGCCAGCGACTCCAGCATGGAGACGTCGATGTGGCTACCTTGCCCGGTCTTGCCGCGCAGCAGCAGCGCCGACAGAATGCCGGTGTAGGCGTACATGCCGGCCGCAATGTCAGCCACCGAGTTGCCGGCCTTGCTCGGATCTTCTGGCGTGCCGGTCACCGACAGGAACCCCGCCTCGCTCTGAATCAGCAAGTCGTAGGCTTTCTTGTCGCGGTACGGTCCGTCTTCGCCGTAACCGGAAATGTCGCAAACGATCAGGCGTGGGTACTGCTCGCACAGCGCATCGAAGCCCAGACCCATGCGCGCCGCAGCGCCCGGCGCCAGGTTTTGCACCAGCACGTCAGCCTTCGCCAACAGCTTCATCAGCACGGCCAGCGCGCCCGCTTGCTTGAGGTCGAGCGTCAGACTCTCCTTGGAGCGGTTGGTCCAGACGAAATGCGATGCCTGGCCCTTGACGCGAGTGTCATAAGCCCGCGCAAAGTCGCCAGCGCCAGGACGCTCCACCTTGATCACACGGGCACCGAGGTCGGCCAGTTGGCGCGTACAGAACGGCGCAGCGATGGCGTGTTCCAGGGAGACGACGGTGATGCCGTCAAGGGGTTTAGGTTTCAGAAAGACCTCGGCAAGCCAAGCACATGCTCGGCAATAAAGGAATAAATCAGATTGGTCGAGATCGGCGCCACCTGGTACAGCCGGGTCTCACGGAACTTGCGCTCGACGTCGTATTCGCAGGCAAAACCAAAGCCGCCGTGGTACTGCAGGCAGACGTTGGCGGCTTCCCAGCTCGCTTTGGCCGCCAGGTATTTGGCCATGTTGGCCTGGGCACCACAGGGCTGGTGCGCGTCGAACAAGCGGCAAGCCTCAAAGCGCATCAGGTTCGCCGCCTCGACCTCGATGTAGGCGTCGGCAATCGGAAACTGCACGCCCTGGTTCTGACCGATAGGGCGACCGAAGACGACGCGGTCTTTCACATACCTGGTAACGCGGTCAATGAACCAGTAGCCGTCGCCGATGCATTCGGCGGCGATCAGCGTGCGCTCGGCATTCAGGCCGTCCAGGATGTACTTGAAGCCCTGGCCTTCCTGGCCGATCAGGTTCTCCGCCGGGACTTCGAGGTTTTCAAAAAACAGCTCGTTGGTCTCGTGGTTCACCATGTTCGGAATCGGCCGCACTGTCATGCCTGTTTTTTCAGCCTGGCGCAGATCGACCATGAAAATCGACATGCCCTCACTCTTCTTCTTGACCTCGGCCAGCGGTGTGGTGCGCGCCAGCAGAATCATCCAGTCCGAGTGTTGTATGCGCGAGATCCAGACTTTCTGGCCGTTGATCACATACCGGTCGCCCTTGCCGTCACCTTTTCTGACGGCAGTGGTCTTGATCTTGGTGGTGTCGGTGCCAGTGGACGGCTCGGTCACACCCATCGATTGCAGCCGCCATTCGCCACTGGCGATTTTGGGCAGGTAAAACTCTTTCTGCGCCTTGGAGCCGTGGCGCAGCAGCGTGCCCATGTTGTACATCTGGCCATGGCAGGCGCCGGAGTTGCCGCCGCTGCGGTTCACCTCCTCCATGATGACCGAAGCCTCGGTCAGGCCCAGACCCGAGCCGCCGTACTCCTGCGGAATCAGCGCGGCCATCCAGCCGGCCTTGGTCAGCGCATCGACAAAGGCTTCCGGGTAGCCGCGCTGCTCGTCTATTTTGCGGTGGTATTCGTCGGGAAACTCGGCGCAAAGGGCACGCACGGCGTCGCGGATATCCTGGTATTTGTCTGTCGTATTCTGCATGGTCATTCCAGTTCCACAGTTCCCTGCATGGTGAGCCAGCCCTCGGTGTCTTGCGCCCACAGTCTCACGCTCTTGCCGTCGGCAGAAGCTTGAGCGTTCAGGCGAAACGGATGCAAATCAAAAGTCGGTCGCAGCGCCTTGAAGTTGAAGCTCCTGATGAAAGCCCCCGGTGCATTGCGGCGCACCAGATCAACCAGCAGCGTGGCGATCAGCGGCCCGTGCACGATCAGGCCCGGGTAGCCTTCGACTTCGGTCACATAACGGCGGTCATAGTGGATGCGGTGCCCGTTAAAGGTCAGAGCCGAGTAGCGAAACAGCAGCACCTCGTCCGGCACAATCTCGCGCTGCCAAGATGCTCCTTGTTCTGCATGTGTAGGTGGTGGTGCAGCATCGCCGGGTTGTGCAGCAGCGCGATAGACGATGTCGTGCTCTTCGGTCAACGCGAGACCTTTTGGGTTGTGAACTTCATGCTTGACGAGTACGAACAGCAGGTCGCCCGTACGGCCGGCCTTGTGCGTCACGGATTCGATGCGGGAAATGCGCCGGACCGCGTCGCCCACCCGCAACCGGTTTTGCGCCTGCCACTGCAAGCGCCCGCCGGCCCACATGCGCCGTGGCAGAGGCACCGGTGGCAAAAAACCACCGCGTTTGGCGTGCCCGTCCGGCCCGATATCGCTCTGACGGTGCTGCGGCAGAAAGTAGAGCCAGTGCCACAACGGCGGCAAGGCACTGCCTGGCACCGGAGCCACGTCATCACGGTCCAGCGTGGCGGACAGGCCACGCACAGAGGCTGCTGCGATGTCGTCACTCAGAGTTTCAGTTTTACCAACCCAGCTTTGCAGGTGAGCCAGCGTCGCAGCATCGAGGGTGCGGATGTCATTGTTCATGGGAAATCAAGAAGTCAGTGCGGTGAGGTCGATGGTCGCCTTAGATGTTGACCAAATCAATCATTCATTTTGAAACTGGCAGTTCGGAATTTTCGAAGGGTGCCACTTACTATGGTCGTCGACCGACGATCTTTTTGGACCTTGGTTTCTCCGAAGCTTGAGTCACAAAAATAACAAGTATTTCCTCAGGTATTCCGAGCCTAAACTGGCTCATTTAAGCTATAGGAGACTGACGTGAAGATTCGTGCTGCCGTGTTGGAAACCATTGGTGCTCAGGCTCCCTACGCCCAGAGCCGCCCGCTTCAAATCAAGCAAGTCGAGCTCGATCCACCGGGCATCGGAGAGGTGCTTATCCGTATCCGTGCTGCCGGCTTGTGTCATTCGGACCTCTCGGTCATTACCGGTGACCGGCCACGGCCGGTACCCATGGTGCTGGGTCACGAATCTGCCGGTGAAGTGGTTGAATGCGGCTCCGGCGTCACCGACCTGGCACCCGGTGATCGTGTGGCGCTGGTGTTCATGCCGAGTTGCGGCTGTTGCATGCCCTGCATGGAAGGGCGCCCGGCCCTGTGTGAACCGGGCGCTGCCAGCAATGGCGCAGGCACGCTGCTGTCGGGCGCACGGCGTCTCCATCTGGACGGAGCGCCGGTCAACCACCATGTCGGGGTGTCCTGCTTTGCCGACTACGCCGTCGTATCGCGCCGCTCGTGTGTGAAGCTCGACGCCGAATTAAGCCATGCCGAAGCCGCCTTGTTTGGCTGTGCCGTCTTGACTGGTGTCGGTGCCGTCATCAACACGGCACGGGTTCAAGCCGGCACGACCGTCGCCGTCCTCGGTTTAGGCGGCGTTGGGTTCAGCGCCCTTTTGGCCGCAGTGGCCAGCGGCGCACGCGAAGTGGTGGCGCTGGACTTGAACGAGAACAAGCTGGCATTGGCCCGTGAATTGGGAGCAACGGTCACCCTCAACGCCAGCGACCCCGATGCCGCGGAACACGTACGCGCTCTGACCAAGGGTGGTGTCGACTATGCCTTCGAGATGGCTGGCGCGATTGCGGCGATGGAACTGGCCTGGCGTATTACCCGGCGCGGTGGCAGCACCATCACGGCCGGGCTGCCGCACCCCGACAAACGCTTTGCCCTGCCGCCTGTGCAACTGGTAGCCGAGGAGCGGACTCTGCGTGGCAGCTATATCGGTTCAGCGGTGCCTGCCCGTGACATTCCACGCTACATCGAGATGTACCAGCGCGGCAAGCTGCCGGTAGATCGACTGATGGGTGAGATGCTCACGCTGGAAGACATCAACCGTGGCTTTGACCGCATGGCCAGTGGTGTCGCCATGCGCGACGTGGTGCTGCTCTAATACTGTCACGCCGAGTCCGGTGAATCCATTTCCTTGAACACTTCACGAGCAGTGCGAAAACTGTCAATCGCAGCCGGTACGCCACAGTAGATGGCAGCCTGCAGGAACACCTCCTTAATTTCATCCTTGGAGAGGCCATTGTTGATGGCACCACGCACGTGCAGTTTGAGTTCATGCGGACGATTCAGCGCGGTGATCATCGCAAGGTTCAGAAAACTGCGCGTGCGCCGGTCAAGACCCGGACGATTCCAGACGTCACAAGAGTTCCCGATTCATTGCCCAGCCTTTCCACAGGGTTTGGTATCAAACCGTGCGACCGCCATCAACCGGAAACTCGACACCACTGATGAATTCTGCGTCATCACTGCCAAGGTAGACAGCGGCGTTGGCAATGTCTCTTGGTTCCGAGAGGCGCCCCAACGGAATGGTGGCAACGAATTTCTTGCGATTTTCAGGAGTGTCGGGCATGCCCATGAATGATTCAAGCAAGCCAGTGACGCCCATCACCGGACAGATGACGTTAACGCGAATCTTATCCGGCCCCAACTCGACTGCCAAGGACTTCGACATCAGGTTCACAGCGCCCTTGGAGCTGTTGTACCAAGTGAGGCCCGGGCGCGGGCGGATGCCGGCTGTGGAGCCGACGTTCAGAATCACACCGCCACCCTGTTTGCGCATCAATGGCACCACGGCGTGCGTCATGTGGAAGATGGACTTGACATTGATATCGTAGACACGGTCAAAGGTGGCTTCATCGACATCCAGCAAAGGCTGGTTCTTGTGCGTCCAGCCTGCGTTGTTGATAACAATGTCGAGTCGGCCAAAGGCCTGAAGCGTTTTGGCCACCAGCGCATCAATGGCTGCGCGCTGCGTCACATCGCAAGTGACTGCAATGGCATTTGGCCCGAGCGCATCGGCTACTGCCTTGGCACCCGCCTCATTGATATCGGCGACAGCAACCTTGGCACCTTCGGCCACATACTGGCGGGCAATTTCGGCGCCAAATCCGCTCGCCGCACCGGTGACGATCGCCACCTTGTCTTTTAATCTCATGGGGTTCTCACTTTCATTGAGGGTTATTTGCCGTGGTACTGCACCACGGTCTTTACGGTACAAAACTCTTCCAGCGCCAGGAAACCTTTTTCACGTCCGTGACCGCTGCGTTTGACGCCACCAAACGGCAACTCCACGCCGCCACCGGCGCCATAGCAATTGATGTAAACCTGACCACATTGCATGCGCTTTGCCATGCGTGTCTGGCGGCCACCATCCCGGGTCCAGACGCCGGCCAGCAAGCCAAAGTCGGTTGCATTGGCCAGCGCAACTGCGTCATCCTCATCGTCAAACGGGATGGCAGCCAGCACCGGGCCGAACACTTCTTCGCAGGCCAGCCGGTGATCGCGCGGTACCGGTCCGAACAGGGTCGGGGCCACATAGAAGCCACCCGCCGGCACACCGTCAGCCACCTTGCCCTGCGCCAGTACCGGAATGCCGCTATCGATGGCTTGACGGACATAGCCTTGCACGCGCTGTTTCTGGTCGCTGTTGATCAGTGGTCCACAATCGAGGTCCATGGCCGGAGTTCCGGCAGAAGATTGGGCAAACCGTTCAACCACCATGCCGACAAAGCGATCGTAGATCGAGCGCTGCACCAGCAAGCGGCTACCAGCTGAACAGGTCTGGCCGCCGTTTTGCGTGATGGCTTTCAGAATGAACATGGCAGCGCGATC
>JBBQZA010000201.1:0-7275 GCA_038208175.1 Burkholderiales bacterium | reverse complement strand
TCGCCAAGTTCCAGCTTGGGCATGCCGCAGCATTTTTCCTTTTCGACAATCACATAGGGAATATCGTTGTGGTCCAGGATCTTCAGCAGATCGAGCCCGATGCCAGGCTCGTTGTAGTTGATGAAACAGGTCGAGAAGATGGCGACTTTGCCGGGCGTTTTCTCGCCGTCCTGCACCACGGTCGCCTTGGCCTTCGGTGTGCCGGAGCGAAATTTCCTGGCAGCCAGTGAGGGCAGCCAGGCATCTCTGTCGACGCCCAGCGCGGATTCCATCAGGCCACGTGCCAGCGCCGTATGATTCACGGCATTGACCGCCTGCGCCACGATCGGAATGCCGGCCAGCGAGCCATGCAGATCAGTGGATGCCAGCAACTTTTCGCCAATGCCGACCTCGCCCTTCCTGAACTTGATGGCTTTGGCGCGCAGCATGGTATGCGGAAAGTCCAGATTGAACTGGTGCGGCGGTACGTACGGGCACTTGGTCATGTAACACAAGTCACACAGGTAGCATTGGTCAACCACTTTCGAGTAGTCTTTTTTGTCAACGCCTTCGACCTCGCCGGATTTGGTGGCATCGACCAGGTCGAACAGTGTCGGGAACGAGCCGCACAGGCTGACGCAGCGGCGGCAGCCATGGCAGATATCGAATATGCGCTCGAGCTCGTGAGTTAGGGCTTCTTCGTTGTAGTAGTCCGGATTTTTCCAGTCAATTGGATGCCGGGTCGGCGCCTGCAGATTTCCCTCGCGTGCCATGGTCGGGCCTCTTGAAAATGTAGTTTTGAATATTCTGCATTGGGCGCTGCCAGCAACGCCCAACACGGACTATTCAGCCACTATATCAATCAACCAACTCGGCAAGTGCCTTTGTGTAGCGATTGGCATGTGAACGCTCGGCCTTGGCCAATGTCTCAAACCAGTCTGCCACTTCGTTATGACCTTCGTCCCGGGCCGTTTTGGCCATGCCAGGGTACATGTCGGTGTACTCATGGGTCTCACCCGCCACTGCCGACTTGAGGTTGTCACGGGTAGCTCCGAACGGCAGGCCGGTGGCCGGGTCACCGCACTGTTCCAACCATTCGAGATGACCGTGTGCATGGCCAGTTTCACCTTCTGCGGTGGAACGGAACAGTGCCGCCACATCGGGTTGACCTTCGACGTCGGCCTTGTTCGCGAAATACAAATAACGGCGATTCGCCTGAGACTCGCCTGCGAAGGCGGCTTTCAGGTTGTCTTCCGTCTTTGAGCCTTTGAGTGCTGCCATGGAAATCTCCTAGAGTTACAAAAAACGCCTGCTTTGGCAAAAACATTCGCCAAACGCCAGGCAAGCTTATCCGCTTACGCGTCTTGAGTCTAATTGGCTGCCTCAATAACATTCATTGCTTTTGCCTATAAAAATATTTCCCCGAATAAAATCGACCCATCATGAACGACACAGCACAACAACCTGGCCTGAACAGCCTGTCCAAATCTTTCGAGACGGCCGCCATCGAGTCCCATTGGGGACCGGAATGGGAACGCCGCGGCTACGCCAGCGCCGGCTACCGCGGCAGTCAAAAACCGAAAGACGGTGTCGAGTCGTTCTCAATCCAGTTGCCGCCCCCCAACGTCACCGGCACGCTGCACATGGGGCACGCCTTCAATAAGACCATCATGGATTCGCTGACGCGCTACCACCGCATGCGCGGCGACAACACGGCCTGGATTCCGGGCACCGACCATGCGGGTATCGCGACCCAAATCGTTGTCGAACGGCAGTTGCAGGATCAGAGAATCAGCCGCCATGACCTGGGTCGCAAAAACTTTGTCGCCAAAGTCTGGGAATGGAAAGAAAAATCCGGCAACTTCATCACCACCCAGATGCGCCGCATGGGCGCCAGCGTGGACTGGGGCCGTGAGTATTTCACGATGGACGACAAGCTGTCCAAAACCGTGACCGAGACCTTTGTACGACTTTATGAACAAGGCCTGATCTACCGCGGCAAACGTCTGGTGAACTGGGACCCGGTGCTGATGAGCGCGGTGAGCGATCTGGAAGTGGAGAGCGAAGAGGAAGACGGCTTCCTGTGGCACATCAATTATCCTTTCGCCGATGGTCCCCAACTGGTGAATGGCGCAATGACGCCCGGTTTGACAGTCGCCACGACCCGGCCTGAGACCATGCTCGGTGACGTGGCGCTGATGCTGCACCCCGAAGACGAGCGGTACCGACATTTGATTGGCAAGCAGGTCAGGCTGCCGCTGTGCGACCGCAATATTCCGGTGATTGCCGACGATTACGTGGACAAGGCTTTCGGCACCGGTGTCGTCAAGGTCACGCCGGCGCATGATCAGAACGATTACGCCGTCGGCCAGCGGCACAAACTGCCGATCATCGGTGTGCTGACGCTCGACGCCAAAATCAACGACCAGGCTCCGGCAACTTACCTCGGGTTGGACCGCTTTTTGGCACGCAAAAAGGTGGTCGCCGATCTGCAAACCCTGGGGCTGCTGGGGGAAGTCAAGAAGCACAAGATGATGGTGCCGCGCTGCGCCCGTACCGGCCAGATCATCTAACCGATGCTGACCGACCAGTGGTTTGTGGCCATGACCAAAATCAGTCCGCAAGACCCTACCGGCAAATCTATCGCGCAAAAGGCGATTGATGCGGTGCAGTCGGGCGCCGTACAGTTCGTGCCGGAAAACTGGGTCAACACTTACAACCAGTGGATGAACAGCATCCAGGACTGGTGCATCAGCCGCCAGCTCTGGTGGGGCCATCAGATTCCGGCCTGGTACGACGAAGAAGGCAAGGTTTACGTGGCGCGCAATGAAGCCCAAGCGCAAGCCCAGGCACCTGGCAAGACGCTCAAGCGCGATGAGGACGTGCTCGACACCTGGTATTCCTCAGCGCTGGTGCCCTTCAGCACCATGGGTTGGCCAGACAGTGCAGCGCTGGGCCAAGTCGGGCTTGGGCACGGCGATTTGGCGAGCGCAGCTCGTATGAGCGGGACCAAGTCCGGCTTGGCCCAGAGCGGGGACCTGACTGACTTCAACCTCTACCTGCCCTCCAGCGTGCTGGTGACCGGCTATGACATCATCTTCTTCTGGGTCGCCCGGATGATCATGATGACCACGCACTTTACTGGCCGTGTTCCCTTCAAAACCGTCTACATCCACGGCATGGTGCGCGACGCGCAGGGCAAGAAGATGAGCAAGTCCGAGGGCAATGTGTTGGACCCGGTGGATTTGATTGAAGGCGTCGAAGTCGAGACGCTGGTCGAGAAATCCACCGTCGGCCTGCGCAAGCCCGAGACCGCGCCCAAGGTGGCGGCGCGGGTGCGCAAGGAATTCCCCAACGGCATGCCGGCTTATGGTGCCGACGCACTGCGTTTCACGATGGCCAGCTACGCCAGCCTGGGGCGCAACATCAACTTCGATACCAAGCGTTGCGAAGGCTATCGCAATTTCTGCAACAAACTGTGGAACGCCAGCCGCTTTGTGCTGATGAACTGCGAGGGACATGATTGCGGCTTGAACGAGCACACGGCTGAAGAATGTGCCGTCGGTGGCGTGGGACATGGCTATCTCGATTTCAGCCCGGCCGACCGCTGGATCGTCTCGCTGCTGCAGCGCGCTGAAGCCGATGTCGCCACCGGCTTCAAGGAATATCGCCTGGACAACGTTGCCAACAGCATCTACGACTTCGTCTGGAACGAGTTCTGCGACTGGTATCTGGAAATTGCCAAGGTCCAGATTCAGCAAGGCAGTGACGCGAAGAAGCGCGCCACCCGGCGCACCTTGATTCGCACGCTGGAGACCATCCTGCGCCTGGCGCACCCGGTGATTCCCTTCGTGACCGAGGAGCTGTGGCAAAAGGTAGCGCCGGTTGCCGGACGCGCCGGCGCTTCGGTCGCTATCGCGGCTTATCCGGTCAGCCAGCCCGAGCGCATCGACGAGACCGCCATTGCCTATGTCGGCAAACTCAAGGCCCTGGTCGATGCCTGTCGCAATCTGCGCGGGGAAATGAGCGTTTCGCCAGCCACCCGCCTGCCCCTGTTCGTGGTCGCCGGTCAGGTCGATGAAACGGCGCTGCTGAGGCAGTCAGCGCCGGTGCTGCAGGCGCTGGCCAAGCTCAGTGAGGTGCACGTATTTGACGATGAGGCAGCCTGGTCGAGCGCCGCGCAGGCAGCACCGGTAGCCATGGTTGGCTCAGCACGCATCTGTCTGCACATGGAAATCGATGTCGCCGCTGAAAAGACTCGCCTTGGCAAAGAGGTCGCTCGTCTGGAGGGTGAAGTTGCCAAAGCCAATGGCAAATTGGGCAACCCGGCTTTTGTCGCCAAAGCGCCCGCAGCGGTGATCGAGCAGGAGTGCAAGCGGGTGGCCGACTTCGTGGCGACGCTGGCCAAGCTGAAGGATCAGTTGGCGCGCCTGGCCTGAGCCAGCTTTCTAGCGTCGACGTAGAACGTGGTAAAACTCGTCGGCGATGGTCTGCTGTTCCAGCAGTTCATTGCCGGTCTGCCTGGCAAAAGCCTGAAAGTCTCGCACTGAACCGGCGTCGGTAGCCACGACCCGCAGCGTCTGTCCGCTTTGCATCTCGGACAAAGCCTTCTTGGCCTTCAGGATGGGCAAGGGGCAATTCAGCCCGCGGGCGTCGAGTTCTCGGTCGATTTGCATCGGATTTCCTTGGAATGGCCTGAATTTTAGAGCGTGCGACCTTAAGCCCGTTTCCGAAACTCGACAAACTGCGGCTCATGGCCCCTTGAGCGCAACCAGTCGGCCAGCGCCTGACCCGTGCCGGCCGTCCAGCATTTGACTTGGTCCAGCGCAAAAAGTCGGTAATCAACCAGTTCGGGCGACAGTTTCACCGCGCCGTGGCAGACGGCGTGATAGGCAATGATGATCTGATTCATGCGCTGAAAGTCATAGACACCAATCAAATTCAACGTGCTGGTCGTGAGGTTTGTTTCTTCGCTGATTTCACGCGCCATGCCGTCCTGCGGTTTTTCGCCGGCTTCCAGAAAGCCGGTAATGAGTGCAAACATCTTGCCCGGCCAAGCCGCGTTCTGGGCCAGCAACACCTTGCCTTCATACTCGATCACCGCAGCCAGCACCGGGACCGGATTGTCCCAGTGTGTGTAGTCACAGGCGGCACAGCGCAGCCGTTCTTTTTCGCCCCCGTCCTCGGTCTGTGTAACGAGAGACAGCGGCGTGGCGCATTGCGGGCAGAAGCGAAACGACGACATGATCAGAGTTCCCCAGAGTGAACCTTCAAGCCGGAAAAACGCCGGTCGAAAGATAGCGGTCGCCGCGATCGCAGACGACGAAGACGATGGTGGCGTTACTTTCGCGTTTCGCAATTTCCTGCGCTACGCAGCAAGCTCCCGCAGCTGAAATGCCGGCAAAGATGCCCTCCTCGCGGGCCAGTCGGCGGCACATCTCTTCAGCGGCCTCCTGGCTGACATAGAGCAACTCATCGACCTGGTCCGGGTCGTAGATTTTGGGCAGGTATTCCTGCGGCCATTTGCGGATACCCGGAATGCGCGAACCCTCGAGCGGCTGCACACCGATTACCCGCACCGCAGGGTTCTTCTGTTTCAGGAATTTCGAGACACCGGTGATGGTTCCGGTGGTGCCCATGGCGCTGACAAAATGGGTGATGTGCCCTTTGGTATCGGCCCAGATTTCAGGACCGGTGGTCTCGAAATGGATGCGCGGATTGTCGGCATTGGCAAACTGGTCCAGCACGTAGCCCTTGCCATCGCGATGCATCTGCTGGGCCAGGTCGCGGGCGTACTCCATACCGCCACTTTTGGGCGTCAGAATCAACTCGGCACCAAACGCCTTCATGGTTTGCGCACGCTCGATCGACAAATCTTCCGGCATGATCAGAATCATGCGGTAACCTTTGATGGCGGCAGCCATTGCCAGCGCAATGCCGGTGTTGCCGGATGTGGCTTCAATCAGGGTGTCACCGGGCTTGATGTCACCGCGTTCCTGGGCGCGCTGGATCATCGACAAAGCGGGCCTGTCCTTTACCGAGCCGGCCGGGTTGTTGCCCTCGAGTTTGCCTAGAATCACGTTGCCACGCCGGGCGTTTTCTTCGGCGCCGATACGCTGCAAGCGCACCAGCGGGGTCTTGCCGATGGAATCTTCAATTGTTGGATATTTCATAACCCACACTGTGCCATAATTCGCGCCTTGTCTTGTTCCAGCCCCCATGGCGGAATTGGTAGACGCGGCAGACTCAAAATCTGTTGTTGAGAGACGTCCCCGTTCGAGTCGGGGTGGGGGCACCACGAATAAAGCCGGAAAGGTCCAAAGCCTTCCGGCTTTTTTTGTCATGTCAGCTTGTCGGATTGCTCACCCTCAAACAGCCAGGGCAGCCACCAGCGCCATGCAGGCGCGGTGCAGCCTCAATTGTTCACTGGTCATCACGCCCTCGTTCTCGTCGCCAGCACAGGCTTGAGTAGCTGCGCCAGCTCCGCGCCCTGTATCACCCGGATCTGGTGAATTGCAGCAAACTGGCGCGCCTTGTCCGTGATTTCCAAAATTGTGATGTACAGGCCGCCGTCTGCCGCGTCCGCGCTGAGCGCAGCCTGCAGGTTTTGAAAGGACTCCACCCCCAGTCGAGCGGCTTTCCAGCGCTTGCAGCTCAGCAGCGTAGTGCGGCCCGCTTTGACGAGTGAAAAATCAGCCGCCCCGCCATCCAGGCGCTGCACCGCGTAGCCCTGGCGGGCAAAAGCCTGCTCAATCGCCGCCGAGAAATCGCGCCATGACATGGCACCCAGTAGTGCCAGCGTGCCCTCTACATGGGCCGTACTTGGCGCAGTGAACTGCTTCCACGCAGCGATCACGCCGATCACCACAAAGGAAAATCCCCCCAGTGCGCCAAACACAAAGTACTCGGCGGGCAGCAGAGCCTTGGCGGCCAGTCCAAACGCGAGCGCAATGGCAAAACTGATCCACCACGGCGAGCGCAGCAGGATCGCAAACAGTGACTTTTCAGCCATTTTGAATTTCAAGATATTTCTTTCGGGGCAAGGATGGCACAGCCCGAAGTGTCGCAGGTCCGCCCTGCTAAAGATTCCAGAATGTCTCGCGCAAAGATCCGCATCAAACAATGGCAAGCATCAAATGCCCGTGGACCGCAGAGCTGGGTTTTACCCTGATCTCGATGTCGCTCCTTTGCAAGCGCCGATCCAAAACAGTTGCCTGACTTACGCTACCGCCAATTCAATCTTGCGCCCGGCGCGTGCAGCCAGCGTAATCAGCATATCGAGGCTGAATTTGTCCC
>JBBQZA010000200.1:0-7276 GCA_038208175.1 Burkholderiales bacterium | reverse complement strand
GTCTGCCCGTCCTCGCAATCGATGCGTCGATCCCAACCGTCTTGGCGATCACCAAACACGTCGGCGCATCCGCCCAGCGCGCTTGCCAACCCCAGCCAGTCAAGCACCCGGTAATGGTCGGTGATCAGTAACATGGGCTCGCCGGAATAAGCATCTATCATCGTGGGCATGGGAGGCTGGGCCACGAATTGTTGCAGCCATGCCGACGCAATGACCAAGCCCTGTTCATGCGCCAGATCCGGCAGGTGTCCAAACTCATCGGCCGTGGCGCGCAAGCGATCGGCAACAGCACGTCCGGTGAGCATCGAAAACGGGTAGACCGCGCCGGACAATTCAAAGTGTTCGGCAACCCGCATGACGCGGCAGCCGAGTTGCATGCCGGGCTTGAGCGTGCGGGTGCCCGAGCGCTCCAGCACCACGACCGGCGCGGCATCGCCGTTCAAGGCATCGCACAGCGTCATCTGCACGCCCGGCACGACGTCGGTCACGTCGTAAAGGCGCAGTGGGCGTTGCGCCAATTGTTGCAGCCAGTCGCGTTGACCGATGGTCAAAGACGGTCCCGAGGGGCCAAGCAGGTAGTCGCTGACCCTCCTGCTGGCGCCTTGCACCAGAATCTTGCCTTCTGCCAGCATCCATTCAGTCAGGTTGATCTGGACGCCGGTCAATGTGTCCTCGTCAAGATCGTGGAATTTTTCAAAATCTTCCTCGGCGAGTAGCTCGTTGCGCAACTGGGCAAAGGCCGCGTTCAAGCCTTTTCGGTGCCGCGCGGACAGCCACTCAATTGCTTTTTCGACCGCGCCATCGTGTGCCTTGTGGTCTACAAATGGGTTTTGGTCCTGGTGTAGACAGCAGTGTTTGTATTTTTTGCCGCTGCCACAGGGGCAAATATCGTTTTGCGAAATTGACATGGAATTACCTTGGTATAGGGTTTAAAGGTCTGAGATGACGAACAACAACTCCGCGCTCATGCCAAAACTGTATCGTCAATGCGGTCTGTGTTGAGTTTCATGGTGTGTCTCCTGAATCAAAGCTAACCGGCAACCCGCTTGCGGGCAATCTGCGTAAAAACATTCTACCGACCCAGGCGATGACGCCGGACAAATGCAGGAATGTCAGGAAGGGTCGAAGCATGTCAGGCATCCTTTGTCGTGCGCGTAGCAAGTCGGCGCGAAACATAGCCAGCGCACGCACCGAAGACGATGTGTATCAGCAAGCTTGGAAGTATGTAGGCAAGCCCCATCTGCCATGGCGTCTGGTCACCAAAGTACAGCGGGAGGGCGAGCGAATTCACCAGGACATAGTAGAGCACCCCGTAGGTCGCGCCGAAAGCGGTGGGCGAGACGGGCAGGGGCACTCGGCTCAGGAGCAGAAGCAGAAGCAGCGGCAAGGCTGAAATCCAGCCAAGAACAATGTGCTGCGCGAACAGAAACAGCGGCGTCGGATTCTCGACGAAGAGCGCCGCAAATTTTGGCCCGTAGTAGCCGACCCGCAAGCCGGCAGCTCTGAGAGCCAAGCCAAACGGCATCATCGCCAGCGCTGCAAGCGTGCCAGACCTCAACGTCTCAATAAACAAGCGGTGCAAGGGTATAGGGTAGGGCGGCTAGGCCAGGGGGAGCCTGACTGGTTCAGGTCCATGGTTTTTTGATCTGACAACAACCGTGCGCGCCAGCTTGTCATGCCAGCCCTGCTTTCTGCGGTCGAAACCAACCCACATCAGACCCAGGCAAAGCGGAATCATTGAGACAAAATAGGCCAGGTAGCGCCCGATGCATTGACCAACGGAAAGGGCGCCACCGGTGTCGGCGTCCACTATGCGCAGCGACAAAGCCATCTTTCCGGGAGTGGCTTGTTTTCTGGTCCAAAACCAGACGACCGCAACCGCCGGCAGTACATACGAAATCAAAAAGTCGGCAGGCCCGGCAACAAATCCTGACCGGTCCGGGTTGAAGTACTTCCATCCGTAGATGGAAACGACGAGTGGAAACGTGATGGCCACAATCAGCACCGTATCGATCAGGGCGGCTCCCACTCTTATCCAGAAGCCGGCGTATTCAACGTCTGATTCGTCCATAGTGATTCCTTATGTTGGACTCAGGTCCATTTAAGAGTCGCTGGTTTTTCGAGGCAGGTCATCCGCAAGCGTGACGGAGAATTTCAGCGCTCCACATAGGCAACTTCCGCGTGACGACGGGTGTTTCATGTAACAGGCTCGTAGGTATGGAGCTGAATTTCGCCATCGGGAAACGCGGCCACCAGCTTGAGTTCCCCGCCCAGCGCCTTCACATACTCGCGCAGAGTGCTCACATACATGTCTTCACGCTTTTCGAGCTTGGATATGGACGCCTGCTCCACTTGCATCGTGTTGGCCAGATCCACTTGCGTGACGTTGCGGCTTTTGCGCAGTTCCTGGAGTTGCATTTCCACCATCATGGCCTCAGCCCGTGCTGCAGCGCGTGACTGTGCGGCTGGAGTCATTTTGGCGCGTAGTGCGCTGAATTTATTAGCCATGTTTCAACCTTCCTTTTTCAAATCCTGCAAGTGCGTGTCGTAGAGATTGTCCGCAACGGGCACAGTTTTTTCGTACCACCTGTCATCGCCTGTCTTATCTCCACCGATCAGCAAAATGGCTGTTCTGCGTGGATCAAAAGCAAAAAGAACGCGGTACGGTCGCCCTTGATGCTGCACTCGAAGCTCCCGCATATGCTCGTGCCGTGAGTTGGCGATTCCGCTGGTGTGCGGGTATCCAAGTTGCGTCCCTTTTTCTTCCAAAAGACGCACCGACGCATCTATGGATTCCTGCTCTGTTTCGGACAGCTCTGCCCACCATTCGCCCAACTCATCCGTGTATTCAAGTTCCCAAGTCATGGTTAATTATGGCCTTAATTGCATATGTCGGCAAAGGAATAATATCAGCAAACGATCACTTCGACGTACCGGTGCCAATCACCGAGAAAATACAGCCGCCGCCACGGTGCACACAGCGAGCAAAAGATTGACGCCCACCAGGCGACGAATGTTGTTCAGCACCGCTGCCGCCGCTGGCCATGCGGCAACCTCGCAATGGCGGCGCAGCCGGGGATAAAGAACGAGGTAAACGTAGCCAAAGACACAGGCCATCAGCACCCCGAGCGTCAGCATCACGTGCCAGCCAGGCGGAGCCAGCTTGAAGCCTACTGGGAGAAACAGCGCGAAGCCGCTCAGCAGAATCAGAACAACGGCCACTGCGGTGAAGCGGAAAAACGGATCAAACGTCGCGACCCACAGCGGTAGTCGCTGCGGTGGCTGAAGCACCTTGACGGCAGCAGGACGCAGGCAGAAATAGGCGAAAAACATGCCGCCGACCCAGACGATGACGCCGGATAAGTGCAGGAAGATCAGGAATGGGCGGAGCATGTTGTTGAATAAAGTTCAGAGCTGGCTCAGCAGCTTAATGTTTGAAATCACCGGTCTGCGTGGCTTTGTCGCGCAGCGCCCGGTGGAATGATGGGTTGGGCCGCCGCGTTACGCCGGTAATGAAGAATGCCTTGCTCTTCACGTTCGAACACCATGCCGGCTTCCTCCGCAATGCGGATTGAGGCGATGTTTCCAACCTTGATTTCCGCACGGATTGATCCTGGTTTCTCCTTTGCAAGTCGAGAAACCATTGCCTTCCCGACGCCAGAACCGCGCATCGTTGGAGAGACAGTCCAAGAAAGTTCATATCCAAGGGTCTCGGAATCCACTCGTACCGTTCCAACAGGAACGCCATCAATTTCGGCAACGTACAGCTTGCGATTTTCGTTAGCCAAGATTCTTTTCAGCCACTGAATATGCTCGTCTTCACTGACAAGTGCAGTGTTGTGACTTGCTTCACGAGTAACAGGATTGTTTCGCCATTCCAAAAGTGTTTGCGCATCTTCAAGCCTGGCCAGCCGAAGCTGTAGCTGTGCTGTGCTGTGCTGTGCTGTGCTGTGCTGTGCTGTGCTGTGCTGTGCTGTGCTGTGCTGTGCTGTGCTGTGCTGTTAGTCATTATGGGTATATTTCAGAATTGTCAAGGTCTATTGTTCGGACGCTCAACGTGTTTTATTTTGCATATCCGAAGAATAACTGATCACACCACGCACAAGCGATGCGTATTTGGTCGTCAGGAAACGATGTATGACATCCACCACATCAGGTCGAGAACAAACCTACCAATCCTCCTTCACCGCCAGCACCGCATCCTTGGACGCTGCAGCTTTACCCGCTAACCACGCCGTGACAGTGCCGGCCAGCACGACGGCCAGGCACAGGGCCAGCAGCCGGGTCCAGGGCAGCAGCAGGTCCATGGTCCAGTGAAAACTCTGCGGGTTCACCACGTTGACCAACACCAGCGACACGGCCAGGCCTAAACCCAGGCCGGCGATGGCGCCCAGCGTGGTCCAGGCGACGCCCTCGAAGGCCACCACGGCGAGTATTTGCCGCCTTGTTAAGCCCAGGTGCGCCAGCAGGCCAAACTCCTTGCGCCGCGCTAGCACCTGCGCGCTGAAGCTTGCTGCCACGCCAAACAGGCCAATGCCGATGGCTATCGCCTGCAGCCAGTAGGTGACGGCAAAACTGCGGTCGAAGATTTTCAGTGAGAAAGCGCGGATCTGCCGCGAGGTGCCAAATTCGAGCAACTGGCCAGCGCCGTCGCCAAAACGGTTGGCGGCGCTGCGCAGGTTTTGTTCCACCTGTTGCGTATCGGCTTGATCGCTCAACCATAGCGCCAGGTCGTTGGCGCGCCGGTCCCCCGTGAGCTGCTCGAAGTCGCGCTTGTCGATGGCAATGGCGCCGCCCTGGTGCGCATAGTCACGCCAGACACCGGCGACAAAAAAAGTGGCGGCTGGTGCATTCTGCGAAGGCGTCAGTGCTTTCAATGCGGCTGCCAGCGCCGGGAAAGGCGCACCGCTGCGGGCATCGTGCAGCTCGACCATCGCTTCGCTGACATAGATGCCAATCTGTCCCGGCGGCACTGGCAGCGCAGTGCCGATCAGCGGCAGACTGCCGGTGGGCTCGTCGAGCGCACGCGCGATCAGCGCCACGGCCGGGCGGGCCGGATCCAGCAGCAGCGGGATCAGACGCTGTGGCTGCACGCGCTGCACACCAGCCACCTGGGCCACCGCCTGCACAAACTCGGGGCTGAAGTAGACGGTGTCGCTGGCGCCCAGATTGCGGGCGCTGCGCACATACAAATCGGCCGGCAGCACCTGATCCAGCCAGTGCATCATGGAGTCGCGAAAGCTGGCAACCATCACCGTCAGGGCCACCGCCAGACTGAGCGATGCGACGACGCCACTGACCGCCACTGCTGCGCTTTCACGCACGCGCCGGGCCCGCTCCACCGCCAGCAAGGGCAGGGCGTTGTGGGCTACCCGTGGCGCGAGTTGGTCCAGCAATAGGCCGATCAACCACGGCAGCGCCGTGATGCCGCCCAGCAGCAACAATCCGATCGACAGATAGGCGGCCAGTGGAATATCAAAGACCGCTGGCGCATAGGCCAACAGAACACTGGCGACGATCAACAAGATGCTGAGCCAGTGGCTGCGCTGCGTGACCAGTCCGCTGTCCAGACCTTTGAGCGCCTGCGCCGGCGCCAGGCGCTGCGCCTGGCGTGCCGGCCACCAACCGCCGACCATGGCGGCGGCCACGCCCAGCAGTCCATAGAGCAGCGCGGCCGCGCCATCCCATTGCAGGCTGGGTGCGACGCCGGCAAAGTAGCCGCCCCCCAGGTCACCACCCAGCAGCCGCAGGGCCAGTGCCGCCAGCCCCGTGCCCAGGGCCAGGCCGGCCAGGCTGCCGACCAGGCCCAGCGCCAGCGATTCCCACAACACCAGCGCCAGCCGGTCCCTGCCGCTCAGGCCCAGCACGCCGAGCAGCGCGAACTGCTGAGTGCGTTTGGCAACGCTCAGCGACAGCACCGAAAAAACCAGAAAGGCGCCGGTAAACAGCGCCACCAACGCCAGCACGCTGAGGTTGACACGGTAGGCGCGCGACATATTGCCGACCTGCGCCACGGCGTCGCCCGGCTGCGTCAGCGTGACGTTGGCCGGCCAGTCGGGCGCGCTTTGCAGGCTGCGCACAAAGGCGCTGCGCTCAACACCGGCTTGCAGGCGCAGATCGATGCGCGACAGTTGCCCCTGTTTGCCGAACAGCTCTTGTGCCGCTCCGATGTCCATCACGGCCAGCGCGCCACCGGTCGCGTTGACGCTGCCCGCCACCGTTACCTTTTTGAGTTGCTGGGCGCTTTGCAGTTGCAGTGCGGCGCTGCCCAGTCGTTTGCGCGCGGCTGCGTTCAAAAATACGGCATCGGGCGCGAACAGCGCCAATCGGTCCGCACCGGCGGCGGGCAGCGGCATCAGTGCCGGCGCCACACTGGCCACCAGCAGGGCATCGACGCCGACGATCCGCAGCAGCGTGCGCTCGGAGCTATCGCTCAACGCATAGGTGCTGACTTCCAGTACCGGCGAGGCCACTACCACTTGCGGCTTGCGGGCGACGCGGGCATACAGTGCCTCGTCAAAACTGCCCTGCACGGCGCGCAGTTCCAGGTCCGGCTGGCCACCGAGCGAGCGCACGGCGCTTGAGAATTCGTCCAGCGCCGAGGCGTTGATCAAGTGCACCGAGAACGCCAGTGCGACCCCCAGCATCACGGCCAGCACCGCGGCCGCGTTACGCCAGGGGTGATGGCGCAATTCCTGCCAGGAGAAGGATTTCAGCAGGTCGAGCATGACCTTGTGCGTTGCCGCACGGGCCTGTATGCTGGGTACACTGGATCTCATTTCTTGCGAGACATTTTTGATGCGAACGGAATCTTCACCATGTTGACTTTGCCGACTTATGACGATGTGATGGCGGCCACTCTACGGCTGAAGGGCCATGCGCACCGGACGCCGGTGCTTTGCTCGCGCAGCGCTGACGAGCGACTGGGAGCCAGTGTATTCTTCAAATGCGAGAACTTCCAGCGCATGGGGGCTTTCAAATATCGCGGCGCCTTCAATGCGCTGTCGAAATTCAACGCCGAGCAACGCAAGGCGGGCGTGATCGCCTTTTCTTCCGGCAACCATGCGCAGGCGATCGCGCTGTCGGCACGCACGCTCGGCATCCCGGCCACCATTCTGATGCCGCAGGACGCACCGCAGATGAAGATCGACGCAACGCGTGGCTATGGCGGCGAAGTGATTCTGTTTGACCGTTTCAAGCAAGACCGCGAGGCCTTGACCCGTGAGCTGGCCCAGCAGCGCGGCCTGACGCTGATCCCGCCCTACGACCATCCGGA
>JBBQZA010000199.1:0-7295 GCA_038208175.1 Burkholderiales bacterium | reverse complement strand
CAATGCCATGACCCCCTTCAAAATCCCCTGGAAGCCGCTTTATTGGCTGCTGTGCGGCGCCATTCTGATGTTTCTGCTGATTCCGATTGCGGCCATCATCCCGCTGTCTTTTTCCAGCGGCTCGTTCCTGACCTATCCGCTGCCCGGACTGTCGCTGCGCTGGTACCAGGAGGTTCTGGGCGGCGGCAAGTGGCTGACTGCGCTCGGCAATTCTCTCTACATCGGTGCCTTTGCCACGGTCATCTCGGTTCTGCTTGGAACCTTGGCTTCATTGGGCCTGATGCGACACAAAGCCTGGTGGTCGGACACCCTCAAACTGGTGATGCTGTCGCCGATGATCGTGCCGGTGATCCTGATTGCTGTGGCCTGCTATTTCTTCCTGGCGCCGCTGTCATTGACCAGCACCTACAGCGGTATGATCATTGCGCACAGCGTGATTGCCGTGCCTTTTGTCGTGGTGCCGGTGCTGACGGCGCTGGAACTGCTGGACCCGAACCTGGCGCGCGCCGCCGCGGCTTGCGGTGCCACGCCGCGCACCACCTTTATGCGCGTTACGCTGCCCGCCATCATGCCGGCGATGGCATCCGGTGCGCTGTTTGCCTTTGCCGCGTCGTTTGACGATGTGGTGATTGCGCTGCTGATTGCCGGACCCGACCAGCGCACACTACCGCGCGAGATGTTTTCCGGTCTGCGCGATAGCATGACACCGGCCCTGACCGCAGTCGCCAGCATCATGATTGTTTTTTCCACCACGCTGTTTATGCTGATGCAGTTGCTGCAGCGCCGCACTCGCAAGGCGATCCGGGGACGCTGACGCAAAATCCCTTTCCAACCCCACAAGGAGAATCTTTATGCAATACCGACGTCTTGGCCACAGTGGCTTGCAGGTCAGTGAACTCTCGCTCGGTTCCTGGGTGACCTATCACAACCAGGTCGACAGCACAATGGCCCGCGAGATGATGGCCGCAGCGTTTGATGCCGGTGTCAATTTCTTTGACAATGCCGAAGTCTATGCGCTCGGAAAAAGCGAGGTCGTGATGGGCGAAGCCATCAAGGCACTCAAATGGCCGCGTCTGAACTACATCGTGTCGACCAAGTTCTTCTGGGGGCTGGACCGGGAAGGCCTGACCGTCAACCGCAAAGACACGCTGAATCGCAAATACCTGATGCAGGCCATCGACGGCTCGCTCAAGCGCATGGGACTCGACTTCATCGACCTGGTCTATTGCCACCGGAGCGACCCGAATACGCCGATTGAAGAAACGGTCTGGGCCATGAGCGACATGATCAGCCAGGGCAAGGCCTTGTATTGGGGTACCAGCGAATGGTCGGCCGACGAGATCCGCGCTGCCTGGGACATTGCCGAGCGCCACCACCTGCACAAACCGGTGATGGAGCAACCGCAGTACCACCTGTTTCACCGCAAGCGTGTCGAGCAAGAATACAAACGGCTGTATGAAGACATCGACCTCGGTCTGACCACCTGGAGCCCCTTGGCCAGCGGTTTGTTGACCGGCAAATACCGTGACGGCGTCCCGGCAGGTAGTCGCGGCGCACTGGAGGGCATGGGTTTTCTGGTCGAGGGCCTGACCGATGTCGCAAAAAATGCCGCCGTCACGCAGTTGCAGCTGATCGCAAGCGAACTGGGTTGTAATCTGAGTCAGTTGGCGATTGCCTGGGCGGCTTACAACCCCCGGGTCAGCAGCGTCATCACCGGAGCGTCCAACCCGTCGCAATTGCAAAACAACCTGGATGCCATCAAGGTGCTGCCACTGCTCACGCCCGAGGTCATGGCGCGCATCGACCTGATCAGTTTGCCGCTGGCAAGTTGAAGCGTCAGCGCGATCCGCTAAAATCGCGCGGCAGCGTGCGGGTGTAGTTCAATGGTAGAACTCCACCTATCAATGATAGACCACACAAAAAACACAAAACCTACGGGAGATTTACCGTAGAAAGCCGGATTTATTGATGATTTGAATGGCTTCAAAGGGAGCACCCGGCCGACCTGCCACGTGCCCCAATGGAACGCAGACCATCGACCCGGGTTGAGCGACTTCGCCGACCCGGCTAACGGCGTCCTGACAGTTCGCAACTGAATCTTCTTAAAATCAGTCCTCTCACAACAATAGTCGCGTTTGCGTTGGCGGAACGTGTCAACGACTTTGCACCACAGTTGATCACTAATTTACTGTGCAGGGGTTGGTGTCGGCGTTCTGTAGTTTGGTCTCCGGTGGTGGTGGATTGATCCATGCGGCAGTTGGCAATTCGCACGGTGTGGGACGCTTTCCTTTGAAGCGATTTGGATGTTTTGCAAAGGCACCGTCAAGGGCCTCTTGTCGCACCAGGAACATTGCCTGGGCATGGCCGCAGTGCACGCTGTGCGGGGTCATGTAGGCGATGCCGCTGTGACGATGCTCGGTGTTGTACCAGGCGAAGAATGTCTTGCAATAGGCACGTGCATCCTCGATACAGCCAAAGCGCGCGGGGAAGTTGGGCCGGTACTTCATGGACTTGAACTGGGATTCCGAGTATGGGTTGTCGTCAGAGACGTAGGGTCGGCTATGACTCTTGGCGATATCCAAATCGACGAGCAAAGAGGCAACCGGTTTGGATCTCATACTCGTGCCGCGGTCGGCATGCAGCGTCAGTGCTCCGGGCACGACGTGCTGACGCGAGACGGTCTGCTCAATCAGGTGTTTTGCCAATGTGGCGCTTTCACGCTCAGCGATGAGCCATCCGACAACGTAACGGCTGAAGATGTCCAAAATCACGTAGAGGTGAAAGCAGGTCCATTTGGCCGGACCTTTGAGTTTGGTGATATCCCAGGACCGGACCTCGTTGGGCTCCAGCGCCCTGACGCTGCCAGCATCTGAAGCGGGATAGGAACGAATATCCGGGGCCTCACCCGTTTCCGGGCAATGCGCGAGGATCTTGTTATCGGACAAGCCAAAAAGATTGATCGCCTGGACGATGCGACGCGGACTACGAAAATTTTCATTACAGGTGATGTGCACTGCACCGGCTAGATCGAACCCTTCGCGTTGGTACACCGACTGCTGCGAGTCGCCCAGCAAATACATCTGCCCATACGACTTGAGCCGACTGACCAGTGCTTCAACCCACTGCGGCTCCATGTCCTGCATCTCGTCAATCACCAGCAAGTCCAGATACGCACGTGCTGGGCCAACCTTTTCATCAGGCGCCTTGTCCGAGAGGCTGTCTGCCACCAGTTCACGGGACGCCTTGTCAAAAATGCCGGGTTCGGTAAAGTCAACCGCACCGTGCTTTCTGCGGAAGTGGTCGATCGCCGCCTCAATCACGTAAATACCGGCATCACCGTGAATTCTGGGCACCCAGGTCGCCAGGCCGTCCGACAAGCGGGTGACAGCGTTGTTGAGCACGCCAATACGTGCTGTGGGGTCTGGCACAAGCTGAAAGTGGTTGGCCAGGAACAACAGCAGCCTGGCCCGGTCAGCCGTTGCGTCAGTTCGCTCACCCTGCCCCTGGTTGATGATCCTGAGAATGTGATGGCAAAGTTCAGCGACTTGCCTGGCATCGACGATCCTCTCCCTCGGGAAACTCAGCGGTGCAACTATTAAAGTGTGGTCCGGCAGAACAATCAGGTGCGCCACTTTGTAGCCGTCAAACCCCTCGTTTTGCAGGCGCTGACGCATGGCCTTGACTTCCAGCAGCACCAGGTGGCCCTGCGGGTCCACGACCACGACATCAATCTCGCCAAAGCGCTGCACACCGGCATCTACTGTGGACCAGTCAACCGAGTGAAAGACGTCAAAGCCATCGGCCAGCCCGTCACGCAACTGCTCCAGCACGGCGCGCTCGGCATACTGCCCTGCCCCACTGGGACGCCAGGACCTGGGATCGGGATGGAGTTTTGCCCTGGGCCTAGTGTATGCACTGAGTTAACGGCCCCTTGTGCTCTGAAATCAAGAAGCCTTAACGGTTGGGGACAAGAGTTTGAACTTGGTTCGAGACTTTTCAAAAGCATTGCACGCAGTCATGGCGGCGATAACCTCGTCAAGGTCGTCGTATCGAAACGCCGCAGTCCACGCATGAATCTTCTCCATAGCATCAATGAATGGTTGGGGCTCGCCTTCGCGAGTGATAACGCGTAGGCAGTCGAGATACTCCTCGCGGAACAGTGTCGGAATGATGATGCGGCACTGTCGGGCGACGCTGAGCTCTGCGTTCATCACCAAGCGAGCAAGCCGCCCGTTTCCGTCGTTGAACGGATGCACCTCCGCCACCAGAAACATCGCAAGAAGGGCACGCGGCATACCGGAACCCACCGACACCAGCATTTCCGAACCTCGCGCCAGTGTCCCTCGAACATGGCGGGGCAGCACGAACTTTGTGCTTCCCGCTACGTTGACGCGGTCCTTGAACTGCCCTGGGTCGACTTCCGGTCGCTCACGCATTTGGTCCGCATGTCGAGCCTTTAACTGCTCAAGAGCAGCCTCGCCTGGCGCAAGCGTCTGGAGTGCCCATGATGGTTGAACCGCTTGACGGAAAACCCCTATGACGTCGTGCGAGTCTTTTGGACGAGTGTCAATGGCTTTGCTATCGAGAACGAACGCTCGCGCCTCGCTGACCTCGAACTCAGTCCCTTCAATGAAGTTACTGAAGTACGACTCAAGGAACGCGAAGTGTTCAAGCGCCAGTGGGGATGTTGTGACGGACGGCCTGTTAGCAAACGTGCATGTCCGAAGATGGGCCGCCAGCTTTTCGAACAGGGCCAACCGCGAGACGTCGTACGGCAACGGCTGAGATGTCCACCCTTTTGCCCTGGAGCTAGTCAGCACTTGAGCGGGCCGAGAGCCGAGGATGCCGCCGATGATGCCATCCAGGATAGCGCACTCTCGGTCAAGCTGGAGGGGGTTGCTGAGTTCCCTTGCCTCATCCCGTATATGTGACAAGACATCTTCTCCGCGAGCTTCGCACAGGGCCAAGAGCCGTTCCTCAATGGCTTCTCGACCGGCGGACTTTGGTACGCTGCTGCGGCTGATTGTGAGGTTCTCCAGAAGCATGCGTGTGTTTGACGGGAAATACAGGTTGCGCCCGCTGATGGGCACATCGCCTGGAGACTTCCCGGCCGCCTTGATAAGTGCAACACTGAGGCCAGGAAGCTCGACTTTGCGAGCGTAACGGTAGTTGAGATACAAAACACCATCGACCGGCACACCCCCGGCAAAGGCTGACTTGTATCCGTAAACAGCCCCTGGGAACAGAGCGGCAAGCACGCGATTTCTCTCGCGGGCGATGAGGCGCGGCCACTCAGCGGGTGGCAATGAACTGTAAACCCCCGCATGCACCTGCTGCAATGCGCCGGCACGAACGCGTCGATTAAGCGCCCGCTGCTGGGTGGCGTCGAGTTCGGAGGTAAGCACAAGCTCGTCGGTTGTCTGAAATTTTCGATGATGCGGCATAATTGAGCAAATGTGTCTGATTTACTGTATGTATATTGATTATATGTCTGAATATTTATTTTTTGCAAGGCAGCCTGTCTAACTCATTGGAGCTGACGGGCTCTAAAAGTCCACATACGTCTGATATACAGAAACATAATACGATAAATGTCTGGTTTATCGTGTTTAAAGCGGACTCTTGGCTGTTAGGTCGACAGGTTGCTGCTGTTTTGATAGCTGCTCGCGCACAGTCCGAGCCGTCTTCGTCATTTACGGCGGCGCCAGCAGCCGGATCGGCAAGCACTTGGCAAACTGCACAAAGTCGCCAGCCACCGTGGCGATGGCAAGCTGGTTGCGGCAAGCGACGGCGCAGATCAGAAAGTCGGTGTTGGAGCCCTGCACGCCTACCGCGCGGCACCGGTTGAAAAACTCGGCTGCCAGCTCATAGTCGGCAGCGGTCACAGGACAGTCGTCAAAGGCTTGCAAGGCGCTGCGCAGTAGCTCGAATTGGGCTTGCAACTTGATGCCGCTGAGCAGCTCCTGTCGGATGGCACCGATCATCACTGCCCGGCCATCGCGTACCAGGTCAGCCAGTTCGGCGACCTGTGCGCTCTGGCTTGGGCTCAAGGTTGCAGTGCTGCTGCGCCGCAAAGCCAGCGACCAAATGGATGTGTCGACCAATATTTTCATGCGTGCGCGCTTCGCCGATGCCCTCAGTCTGCGGCTGCAAGGCTGCGGGGGGCCGTGCGCTGGGTTTTGTAGTCGTAGGCGCCGTCGTATTCAACAGAATCAAACAGCTCAATCACTTGGAGTTGCTTGCGCCGCTGGATGTACTCCACCAAGGCCTGGGTCACCACCGCCTTCTTGGTGCGCTCGCCGCCGAGCTGGCGCGCCTCTTCGATCAGCGCATCGCTCAAAGCCAGATTGGTTGCCATGTGTGGCTCCTTACACAATAAAAGGTGTAGTCTAAATCATCCCAGCGGGTATGACAACAACAGCATTAATCTTGCTATCAATTTGATTGCTGCTTGCGCACGTTCCACGCGGGCTACAGCTAATTTTCATCATCTGGCGCGCTTGCCCGAGTCTGCCGCTGCTCGGTACTTTTGCGTCAAACGGTCAAACACCGCATCGGCATCCACACCGGGACCGCTGGCGGCTCCAGCGTTGATGGCTGCGCGCAGCTCCTGCAACCTCAGAGCCTGCACCTGTTCGTGGTCTTCCAGCAGGCGTAGACCAGCCCGGACAACCTCGCTGGCATTGTTAAAGCGCCCGGCGCTGAGCTGCTGTTTCACAAACGACTCAAAATGGGTTCCAAGGGCAACGCTGGTGGGCATGGCTATCTCCATAAATAACTATTATTAACCATTACTATATCCGGACCACTCAAATAATGCCAGCGGCAGGATGCCATGGCGGTGGCCATGCTTTTCAATCAAGCCACCTCAATCGGGCGCGATGCTTTTGGGCGACCGCCGAGCTTGCCATTTGCACGCGAAGAGGCCGACTTCGCTGTGCTCTTGGCCTTGCCGCCAGAGCTACCAATCTGGGCCATCCAATGCTTGGTGCCCAGCACACCTTTGACCAGGCTGGGCACATGCAAATCAGCATCAAGCCGGGGCCAATACAAGCCCAGACCGGCCGCAGAGATTTCGATGCGCTGTTGATCGCCTTCGGCTGCACGGCCAGCCCTTGGGCGTGCGAGGCCGGAAACTCAAAAGCGCAACCGTTATTCAGCTCAACATGCACACGACCGGCTTCATAGCGTGCGGCCGTGGCCAGCGGCCCACGCGCCAACAAGCGCCTGCCAGCCTCGCCTGCCTTGTGAAAGGCAGCGTCGTCAATCAGTGGTGTATCAGTGGTCATGGATTC
>JBBQZA010000198.1:0-7375 GCA_038208175.1 Burkholderiales bacterium | reverse complement strand
TCGCGTCAAGACCATGGCGGGGGAATTCTCGCAGTTGGGATTGGTTGAGATGACGCGAAAGCGAACCCGTGAGTCACTGGCACAAATGCTGTGCGAGCCCTGTCCGGTTTGCACCGGAAAGGGGATCGTCAAAACCGCGCGCAGCGTCGCCTACGATATTTTTCGCGAGATATTGCGTGAAGCCCGTCAGTTCAATCCGCGCGAGTTTCGTGTGGTCGCTTCGCCCAAGGTGATTGAACTGTTTCTGGACGAAGAAAGCCAGCATCTGGCTGGTTTGAGCGAGTTCATTGGCAAGCCGGTGTCATTGCAGAGCGAGAGTGCGATGGGGCAGGAACAGTACGATATCGTTTTGCTGTAAGCTCTTTTGGCCTTGTCGTAGTATGCCCAGTCTCCGCTCAGCCAACCGGTCACCGATTCCAATTCTGACCTACCACCAGATTGAGACCCCTCCCCCCCGAGGGGCGGGCTTTCGCAGCCTGTATGTTGCAGCGGGCGACTTCGCGCGCCAGATGGCATTCTTGAGCTTCCTGGGCTATCGTGGATTGTCTCTGTCGGCCTTGCTACCCTACTTGAATGGCGAGCGTCGCGGCAGGGTGGTCGGCATCACTTTTGATGACGGCTACCTGAACAACCTGGAGCATGCGCTACCGGTTTTGAAGCGTTACGGCTTTTCATCCACCTGCTATATCGTCAGCCAGCAACTCGGCAAGACCAACCGGTGGGACTTGGCGGCAGCGATTGCACAGACCGCCCTGATGGATGGCGCGCAGTTGCGCCAATGGCTGGCCGGCGGGCAGGAGGTGGGGGCGCATACCCGCCATCATGTGCACCTGGCACAGGCCAATGCGACGACTTGCAGAGATGAAATTGCCGGATGCAAGGCAGAACTCGAAGACCTGACGAACTCGCCGGTACGGCATTTTTGTTACCCCTATGGTGAGTTCACGCCGGATCATGCGGCGATGGTGAGCGAGGCCGGTTTTGATTCGGCCACCACGACGCGGCGCAGCCGCTGTCTGTCAGACGAGGACATGCTGCAGCTACCACGCGTGCCGGTGCTGCGCGCAACCAGCCTGCCGCTGCTGTGGCTGAAGCTGGCAACAGCCTACGAGGATCGGCGTCGCGCGCTATGAACCCGGATCACAGGCATTTGCGCATTGCCGTTCTGAACCGGATCTTTTCGCCGACAGCAGGCGGGGCCGAGCGCTATTCGATGGCGCTGGTTGAAGCACTCGCGCCGCGCCACGAAATTCACGTTTTTGCCCAGCGCATCGAACACGATTGGCCGGGCGTGACTTACCACAAGGTATCGGCACCTCTGACAAAACCGCGCTGGATCAATCAGCTCTGGTATGCCGGCGCCACCTGGTGGGCCACGCGACGCGGTTTTGACGTCGTTCATTCCCATGAGAACACCTGGCATGGGCAGGTGCAGACGGTGCATGTGTTGCCGGTCAAGGACAACCTGTTTCACGGACGAACCGGATGGCGTTGGTTGCTGCGTTGCCTGAAGGTGTTTTCCAGCCCGCGTCTGCTGGCTTACCTGTGGCTGGAGCGCCTGCGTTTTTTGGTTCGGGACGGTCGCTGCATTGTCCTCGCGTCGCGCAGTTTGATGCCGCGGATGGCAGCTTCCTATCCTGCAACGCTGCGCTCTCTGAGGGTGCTGTCACCGGGCGTTGCCAAAGTTGAGGGCCTTGCCAGCGCGGCCGAGCAGCGCCTTGCGCGCGTGCGGCTGGGGTTGCCGGAAAACGGTCACGGCATCCTGTTTGTTGCCAATGACTATCGAAAAAAAGGACTGGATGCGCTGCTTCAGGCGTTGGCCCAGTCACCGGGTGACCTTTGGCTGGCCATTGTGGGAAACGCTTCGCAAATGGCCGATTATTCGACCCGGGCGAAAATTGCCGGTGTCGCGGACCGGGTTACTTTTCTGGGCCCGCTTGAGGATGTTGGCGAGGCCTACAGGGCGGCCGATTGCCTGGTCCATCCGACACTGGAGGATACTTTTGCCATGGTGGTGCTGGAGGCGATGGCGCATGGCTTACCGGTTCTGGTCAGCGGTGCGCCTTACTGCGGCATAGCGGCTTTGCTGGAGCATGGTCGCAATGCCCTGATCCTTGAGGATCCGTGTGATGTGGGGGCGCTGGCAGATAAACTGAAGCGGCTATTGCAGGACCAGGCACTGCGCCAGTCGCTGAGCGCTGCGGCGCTGGAATTTGCAGCCCAGCATCAATGGCCTGCCATCGCCGCGCAACAGGAAGCCATTTACCATTCAGTCCTGAAACCGGGCGCTTGATTGGATGGCGCCAGCAAGCCAGGAAGGGATGGCTCAAAGCGGTTCGGCCGGATCCTCGCCGTCATGCAGACCAAGCCGGTAAAGTCTTGCATACAGACCGTCAAGTTGTTGCAACTCGGCATGACTTCCCATCTCAATGATTTGACCCGCATCTAGAACCACGATGCGATTCGCATGCTGCACAGTGGAAAGGCGGTGGGCGATCACCAGAGTCGTTCGGTCCTGCATCAGATTCTCCAGCGCAAGCTGAACCGAGCGCTCGGATTCGGAGTCCAGCGCCGATGTCGCCTCATCCAGAATGAGAACCGGTGCATTCTTGTAAAGCGCCCTGGCGATGGCGAGTCGTTGCCTTTGACCGCCAGAGAGTTGCATTGCGTTATGGCCGACGACGGTGTCAATGCCCTGCGGCAACTCCGCCAGCAGAGCGCCCAGGCTGGCCGCATGCAGGCATTGCGTCACACGACCCCGGTCGAGCGCCTGACCCAGGGAAACGTTGGCTGCGATGCTGTCGTTGAGCATCAATACGTGCTGACTCACCACCGCAAACTGCAATCGCAGCGCCTGTAGATTCCAATTTGCGAGATCCTCGCCATCGAGTTCGATGCTGCCGCTGGTCAACTCGATAAAGCGGGGCAGTAAATTGACCAGGGTTGTCTTGCCGGATCCGGATGCACCGACCAGCGCGATGGTCTCTCCTGGCTCGACGTCCAGGCTGAACTGGTCCAATGCCGGTGACAGGGAGTCTGGGTAAGTGACGCTGGCTTGTTTGAAGCGCAGGCTGCCGCGCGCGCGCAATTTGGAAAATGTGCCGCCGGATTCACTGGGCGTCTGGTTGATCAGGTCGAGCCCTCTCTCCATGGCCGCCAGGCCACGGGTAATCGGACTTGCCAATTCCGACAGGTGTTTGATCGGCGCCACCAGCATCAGCATCGCGGTGACAAAGGCGGCAAAGCTGCCGACCGAGGTGGCATGCCCGGCACTTTGCGCCAGCGCCACGGAAATCACGGCAGACAGGGCAATGGCCGCAAGTACTTGGGTCAGCGGTGTCATGGCGGCCGAGGCGGCAGTCGATTTCATCGACAGCCTGTGCAGCGACTCACCCAAGAGCTTGAAGCGCCGAGCCTGGGATTGCTGGGCCGCCTGCAGGCGGACATCGCGATGCGCCAACACATTTTCTTCGACCACATAGGCCAGGGCGTCGGTTGCGTCCTGGCTGTCCTTGGTCAGCCGGTATAAACGTCGGGAGAGGGTGCGCATGACGATCGCCACGGCAGGAAAGAGGCCGGTCACGATCAGCGTCAGTTTCCAGTTCAGATACAAAAGATAAGCCACCAGGGCCAGCAGGGTCAGACTGTCGCGCGTCAGCGTTGTCAAGGCGTTGACCAGCAGCACGGAGCCGGTTTGCACTTCGAAGACGATGGTGTTGGCCAGAGCGCTGGACGATTGTTGGCTGAACAAGGCCAGTCTGGCGTCCAGCAACTTTTCGAACATCGCTTTGCGCAGGATCAGCAAGCCACGATTGGTTACCTTGGCCAATGCCAGTTGCGCCAAAAAACCGGCCAGACCGCGGATGCTGAACAGCAGTATCAATGCCAGGGGTATGACCCAGATATCCAGGCTGCCTTGTTGAAAACCTTTGTCAAGCAGGGGTTGCAGCAGCGCCGGAATCAGGGGCTCGGTCAGCGACATCACCACGGTGGCCCCAAACGCCAGCAGCCAGGCCGCGTAGGGCTTGCCGAAGTAAGGCCATAAGCGGGTCAATCTCTTGACCAGTCGGGCAGGCGATGTCGGTGCGGACATGTTGCTGGATCCTCAAACGGCAGAGCGCTGTGACAAGGTGTTTGCGGGCATCGGGATACCTGTGGCCAGCAACAGTGCCAGTGTGATGCAAAAAAAATCACCAATCATGGCGTCATACAGGGCGCAATTGAAAAGGCAGGATACCGTCAATGCCGCCAGCACCGATTGCATGGCCCTGCGCACCGGTATTTCCAGTCGCAGACTGTCACGGTACAGCGCCAGCAGCACGGCACAAAGGACCGCTATGCCCGGCAGCCCCAGTTCCACCCCCCATAACAGATACTCCTGATGCGGGTTCTGGTGCTGGCTTGTAGCACTGCTGACGGGTATTTCCCTCGAATGAATCTCCTCCTGTCGCTTGAATTCACGTCCCCAGCTTCCGACGCCTGTACCCCACCAAGGACTTGCTTCAAGAGATTGCAGCGAACGATGCCATAAGTCCAGCCGCATGCCGGATGAAGACATGAGTTGGCCCGAGGTGCTGAAAGTCCTGATACCGTTACCAATCTCGTTCAGCCCCTGACTGAACTTGCTTGACCCGACGGCCAGTGCGGCCAGAAGTGCCAGCGCAATGAGCACGCTGTGGTAGCGCAGGCGTTTCGGCAATTCCCATGCGATAGCCAGCGTAATAAGAATGATCGCCACAATGTGACCGGTGCGCCCCTGGAAAATAAAAAACACACAGGCCAGAGCCAGTCCGGGGATGACCCATGTGAGAAGGTCATGATAGAGCCCGGTGGTATAGGTCCGAAATTGCCAGCTGACTGCTGCCAGAACGGCAGTCATGATGGATTGATCCAGATAGCTGGAGAAAATCGCAAAGGAACAGGCATCACAAATCCCTATTTCCGAGGAGATCTTCCATGGCACGGGCACGCCGACGAACTGCAACCAACTGCTGAGAAGCAAGAAGACCTGACCGCCGATAAAAAAAGCGACCGCGATCAAGGCCTCATGACGTGATCGCGTCAATGTCAGAAGAATCGGAATCAATAGCAGCCGACCATGCTTGGTCAGAGCTGTCAGGACTTGCTCAGTTGAGCCTGTGCTCCACAGACTGCTGACGGCCATCAGCGCCAGCATCAGCAAAATCACCGGTGAAACCTTGCTGGCTGTGAGAACGGGTCGGATCTCGTGCTGGAACCAGCCGAGCGGCAGAAGCAGCAGCGCAGACAGGACCAGCAGGAGATTGGCCGCACTGATGAAAGCCATCGGCAGGCCCAGGGCCAGAGCGGCAAAACAGATCAGGTAAAAGCGAACGCTGGAAAACGACCGGAGCATGGAAGTTGGTAGTCTTGGTCTGGGTGATACGCTGATGCCACTTATTATCAACGCTCTGGTGCAGGACTTGGCGTCAGGTCGGTTCGGATATGCTCTGCGCCTGTTCCAAAACTTTGAAAAGCGGCCACTTTGACTCAACTGAGCGTCATCGTCATCACCCTCAATGAAGCTGCCAATATAGTGGCGTGCCTGAAGTCGGTGTCTTTTGCTGATGAGGTTATCGTCGTCGACGCCGGCAGTACCGATCAAACGGTGGATCTGGCTCGTCAGCTTGGGGCGACGGTTCATGTTTCGACCGATTGGCCAGGTTTCGGCCGGCAAAAGAATCGGGCGCTTGAGATGGCGCGCTGTCCCTGGGTGCTGTCGCTGGACGCAGACGAGCGTGTTTCATACGAACTGGCCCAACAAATTCGCCGTGTGCTTGCTGAGCCGGGGGCTGGCCCCTATGAGATTCCCCGTTTGACGCAGTTTTGCGGTCACTGGATACGCCATTGTGGCTGGACCCCGGACTATGTTTTGCGTTTGTTCAAACGCGATTCAGGGCGCTTCAGTGATGATCTGGTCCACGAGCGTTTCGTGATGGTTCAGGGCGTTCCCGGCCGATTGACATCGCCCTTGCTGCATTTCAGTTACCCTACGCCCTCGCACTATTGGCGCAAGCTGGAGCAATACAGCCAAGCCTGGGCGCAGCAACGATTTGAAACGGGGACAAAAACCTCGATGTTTCGGGCTGGCCTGGCCGGGGTGGTAGCATTCCTGCGTAGCTATATCTTTCGACTCGGGGTTCTTGATGGCGCAATGGGTTTTGCCGTTTGCACCATGCAGGCCCAGGCAGCGTTCGGAAAGTATTTCGCCTTGTACTGCTT
Source organism: Burkholderiales bacterium (assembly GCA_038208175.1). Lineage (GTDB taxonomy): Bacteria > Pseudomonadota > Gammaproteobacteria > Burkholderiales > Burkholderiaceae_C > Rhodoferax. Next base: position 1,135 of record JBBQZA010000198.1, on the reverse strand, counting down.
GAATCAGAAAAATGACATTTCAACCCTTCCCCCGTCTGCTTGACGCCCTTCGTCTTTTCTCGGCGGCGTGTCTGCTGATCGCAGCGGTTCCTGGCTACGCCCAATTTCGGGTGGAAGTCACCGGGATCGGTTTGAATCAGTTGCCGATTTCGGTTCCCGCCTTTCGTGGGGAGGACAGCGCGCCGCAAAAGATCGCCTCCATTGTGCTGGCGGACCTTGAGCGCAGCGGTCAATTTCGTGCCGTCGATGGCGGCAGCGTCGTGCTGGACGAACTGAGCCGACCCGATGCTGTGGTCTGGCGGCAAAAAGGTGCCGACTCGCTGGTGTCGGGCAGCGTGACGCGCCTGGTGGATGGGCGCTATGACGTGCGTTTCCGGTTGTGGGATGTTGTCAGGGGCCAGGACCTGGGCGGGCAGAGCTATGCCGTGACGCAGAGCGATTTGCGCCTGGCAGCCCATCGAATTGCTGATTTTGTTTATGAGAAATTGACCGGTGAAAAAGGCGCCTTTTCGACCCGCATCGCCTATGTGACCAAGGTGCCGCAGCGCTACCAGTTATGGGTCGCCGACGCCGATGGAGAAAATGCCCAGTCGGCTCTGGCCAGCCCCGAACCGATTATTTCACCGGCCTGGTCGCCCAATGGCGGCCAATTGGCCTATGTTTCGTTTGAGTCGCGCAAACCGGTTGTCTACACGCACGACGTGGCCAGTGGCAAGCGTCGACTGATCGCGAATTTTCGAGGTTCCAACAGTGCCCCGGCCTGGTCGCCGGATGGCAACACCCTGGCTGTGACACTGAGTCGCAGCGGCGGCTCGCAGTTGTATGCCATTGCCGCAACGGGGGGGGAACCGCGCCGGCTGGCGGAGTCCAGCAGTATCGATACCGAACCGGCCTACAGTCCGGACGGACGGCTTATTTATTTTGTCAGCGACCGTGGCGGTTCGCCCCAGATCTACAAAATGTCGGCGCTCGGCGGCAATGCCGAGCGTGTGACGTTTACCAGTAGTTACAACATTTCACCAGCGATCAGTCCGGATGGCCGCTGGCTGGCCTATATTTCCCGAATTGGCGGCGTCTTCAAGCTGCATCTGATGGAGCTCGCTAGCGGCACGGTGAGTGCGCTGACCGACACGAC
>JBBQZA010000197.1:0-7401 GCA_038208175.1 Burkholderiales bacterium | reverse complement strand
GAGCAGCGCAAGCACAAGCTTCAGGTGCGCGCGGCGATTCGCCGCCAGCACGCCCAGCGTTCTGAACGCGCAGTTGCGGTGCCGACCAAGCCACGCCGCAGCCCAGGCAAAGCGGCATGAACACGCTGGCCGACTCGGGTTATTTTGTTGCTCTGTTCAACCCGAAAGATCATCACCACGCACGCTGCAAGGCTTTTTTTTCGACGCACAAGGGTCCAACAACGACCACTTGGGCGGTGTTTACCGAGGTCTGCGCCCTATTGACGCACAGCAAACAGAAAGCTTTTTTTGCCTGGGCCAGCAAAGCCCAGGCACTTGGGTATTTGCGCATTGAAGCGCCACCTCCGGATGCGGTTGACACGCTTTGGAACATGATGGCCAAGTATGAAGATTTACCGATGGACTTTTGCGACGCCAGCTTGGTCTATCTGGCCAGCAGTCTCAAGATTCACCGCATTGCAACAACCGACCGACGAGATTTTTCAGTCTACCGCTTGCCGGGCAATCAGCGCTTTGTGCACGTTCTGGAAGAATAATTTTGCTCACTTCCCGCGCCGACCCCATTTGCCAAACCACTGCGCAATATCGTCCACATAGGTAAACACCGCCGGGATCACCAGCAGGCTCAAAAAGGTCGAGGTGATCAGCCCCCCGATCACCGCAATCGCCATCGGCGCCCGAAAGCTGGTGTCGGCGGCGCCCAGCCCAATCGCAATCGGCGTCATGCCGGCCGCCATCGCCAGCGTGGTCATGACGATTGGGCGGGCGCGCTTGCGGCAGGCGTCCAGCAGCGCCTCCAGGCGGCTCAGGCCGGCGACGGCGGGACGGCTGTCGGTGGCCGCGTGTCCGCGTCGCGCCACGATGGCGTACTCCACCAGCAAGATCGAATTCTTGGTGGCCACGCCCATCAGCATGATCAGGCCGATCAGCGAGGGCATGGAAAAACTCTTGTCGGCCAGCAGCAGGCCGACAAAAGCACCACCCAATGACAGCGGCAGAGCCGTCAGAATGGTGGCCGGGTGCAGGAAGCTTTTGAACAACAGCACCAACACAATGTAGATGCACAGCACGCCGGTCAGCATGGCCAGGCCAAAACTGGCAAACAGCTCGCCCATGACCTCGGCGTCGCCCACTTCGACGATTTTGACGCCCTGCGGCAGGCCCTTGATGGCCGGCAAAGCCTGCACCAGCTCGGCCACGTCTCCCAGCGGCAGACCAGAGAGTTCGATCTCGAAAGTGATGTTGCGGGAGCGGTCGTAGCGGTCAATCACGGCCGGGCCGCTGGCGACCTCCAGCGTGGCGACCTGGCTGAGCATGACCGGGCCCTTGACGCCGGGCACCATCAGGCGGCCCAGCAATTCAAGATCGGTGCGGGCGGCGATGTCGAGCTTGACGGCAATCGGCACCTGGCGCTGGCTCAGATTGAGTTTGGGCAAGGCGGCGGCGTAGTCGCCCACCGTGGCGATGCGCAGCGTGTCGCCAATCGCGCTGCTGGTCACACCCAGATCGGCGGCGCGGGCAAAGTCGGGGCGCACGGCGATCTCGGGCCGCACCAGGCTGGCACTCGACGCAATATTGCCCAGGCCCGGGACGGTACGCAGGTCTTTTTCGACCGCGTGCGCGGCCGTCAGCAAAGCGTTCGGGTCTTCGCCGGTCAGCACCAGAATGTATTTTTCGCCGGAAGCGCCGAGCCCGACTTTGCTGCGCACCCCTGGCAGTGGCTCCAGCGCATGGCGGATGGCTTGCTCGATGCCTTGTTTGCGCGGACGGGCACTGCGGTCGTCGAGCAGGATGGTCAGCGTCGCCTTGCGCGTTTCTGAAACACCCTGCGGTGCAAACGGGTCGCCCCCGGCGCTGCCGCCGCCGATCGTGGTGTAAACACTTTTGACGTGCGGCACGGCCGCAATCAGCAAGCGCGCCGCCTCCGATGTGGTGCGGGTTTGCGCCAGCGTGGTGCCCGGCGGCAGTTCCAGATAAGCTTGCGTTTGCGAGTTGTCGTCGGGTGGAATAAAGCCTTTGGGCAGCAGCGGTATCAGCATCAGCGAGCCGATGAAAAAACCGGCGGCAAAGAGCGCCGTCAGCAGGCGATGCCCAATACACCAGGTGGCCCATTTCATGTAGACCACCATCCAGCGCGGTGTCTTGTAGGCACCCACAATGGGTTTCAGGATGTAGGCCGACATCATCGGCGTCAACACCCGCGCCACCAGCAGCGAGGCCGCCACCGCCAGCGCCGCGGTCCAGCCGAACTGCTTGAAGAACTTGCCGGCAATGCCGCTCATGAAGGCGGTCGGCAGAAAGACGGCAATCAGCGTGAAGGTGGTGGCAATCACCGCCAGACCAATTTCATCGGCCGCTTCCATCGCCGCCTGATACGGCGTCTTGCCCATGCGCAGATGGCGCACGATGTTCTCGACCTCGACAATCGCGTCGTCGACCAAAATGCCGATCACCAGCGACAGCGCCAGCAGCGTGATGACATTGACGGTAAAGCCCAGGTAGTGCATGCCGATGAATGCCGGAATGGCCGACAGCGGCAAGGCCACGGCGGAGACAAAAGTGGCACGCCAGTCGCGCAGAAACAGCCATACCACCAGCACCGCCAAAGCAGCGCCCTCGTACAGCAGGTTCATCGAGCCTTCGTACTCCTCGCTCACCGGCAGCACAAAGTTGAAGGCTTCGGTGAACTCGACGTCGGGGTGTTGCAAGCGTAGCTCGGTCAGTGCTTTTTGCACCTCGGCGCCGACTTCCACTTCGCTGGCGCCCTTGCTGCGCGCCACCTCAAAGCCCACTACCGGCTTGCCGTTGAGCAGCGCGGCCGAGCGCTGCTCAGCAATGGTGTCGCGGATGGTGGCGATCTGATCGAGCTGGATGTGCCGACCATCGGACAGCGCCAACTCCAGCTTGCCCAGTTCGTGCGCCGAGGCCACGGCAGCCAGCGTGCGCATTGGCTGCTCGCTGCCGCCTATGTCGGCACGGCCGCCGGCCGAGTCCTGTTGCACCTGGCGCAACTGGCGTGAAATGTCGGCCGCCGTGGTGCCCAGCGCTTGCAGGCGTGCCGGGTCGAGCGCCACCTGCACCTCGCGGTCGGCGCCACCGACGCGGTTGATGGCGCCAACGCCGCGCACCGACAGCAGCCGCTTGGTGATGGTGTTGTCGACAAACCAGCTCAGGGCCTCGTCGTCGAGCACGCTGGAGCCGACGGTAAAGGCCAGCACCGGTTGCCCCGACAGGTCGAGCTTGTTGATCACCGGGTCGCGCAGATCGGACGGCAGATCGCCGCGCACCCTGGAGACCGCCGAGCGCACATCGTCGAGCGCTTCCTGGCCCGGCTTTTCGAGGCGGAACTCGGCCGTGATGGTGGCGCCGCCGTCCTGCACCTTGGTGTAGATGTGCTTCAAGCCTTGCAGCGTGGCAATGGCGTTTTCGATCTTGCGCGCGACCTCGGTTTCCATCTGCGCCGGCGCCGCCCCCGGTAACGAGGCGACGACGATCACAGTGGGCAGATCCAGATCGGGGAACTGCTGCACTTTCATGGCGTTGAAGGACAGGATGCCGGCAAAGGTGAGCAAGACAAACAGCATCACACCCGCAATCGGGTTTCTGATCGACCAGGCCGATACATTCATCGCTGGTGCTCCTTATTTAGTAGCAGAAGGTGTAGAGCTGACGCTCGCTACAGGCACTTTTGATGTTGTAACAGGGGCTGCGTTGCTGACGCGCACGGTTTCACCATCGTTCAGGAAGCCGGCGCCGACGACGGCAATCAGAGCGTCGGCAGCCAGGCCCTGCGTGATTTCAACCTGCTCGCCGACACGCCGCCCGACCTCGACTCTTTGCTGGCTGACGCGCTGGTCGGCGCCGACCTTGAAGACGTAATTAAAGCCGTCGCGCGCCACCACCGCCTGCTGCGGCACGGTCAGCGCGCCACTGGCGCCAAGCTCAAACTCGCCGCGCGCAAACATACCGGCCTTGACGGCGCTGGCGCTGGCTGGTGACACAGTCAGATCCACATAGACCAGCGCGTTGCGGGTTTGCGGGTCCATCGTGGGCGCCACCACGCGCACTTTGCCGCCCAGCTTGACGCCGCTGGCGGCGCTCAGCGTGACAGCGGTCCCAACCTTGATGCGGCCCAGCTCCAGCGACGTGACTTCGGCGCGCCACTCCAGGCGTCCCTGGCGAATCAGGCGAAACAGTTCGGTCCCGGCACCGACCACGGCGCCTACGGTGGCGCTGCGCGCCGAGATGACGCCACTGTCGGGCGCGTGCACCTGCGTGTGCGTCAGGCGCAACTGCTGCACCGCCAGGGCGGCGCGTGCACTTTCCAGCCGCGCCAAAGCTGTCTGCTCGCCGGTCAGCAGCAGGCTGATCTGCTGCGCGCTCATCATGCCGCTGGCCTGGAAGGCGCGCGCCCGTTCGGCGTTGGCGCTAGCGTCTGCGGCGACAGCCTGGGCCTCCGCCACGCCGGCCTTGGCCATGGCCACATCGGCAGCGACGCTCTCCGGCGCAAACAGCGCCAGCACCTGGCCGCGCTGCACAACATCGCCAACGGCGGCACGCACCTCGGCCAGGCGCAAGCCATTGGCTTCAGAGCCGACGCTGGCTTCCTGCCATGCTGCTATGTTGCCATTGGCGGCCAGGCGCAGCGGCAGGCTGCTCTGGCTCGGGCGGGCCGTGGTCACGGTCATCGACGGCCGGGGGCTGCTGGCCGCCGCCTTTGCGCCTTTGGCATTGGAGGCTTCCTGCGCCATGGCGGGGCTGGCGCACAGGGTGGCCGACAGCACGGCGGTCATGAAGAAAGGGGTGAAGTGGTGAAAATTCATGGTGCGCAGTGTAAAGAACTCTTTGCTCGCTAGAAAAAACAGACTCGCCCTGGCCCGGTCCGGCTGCGCACGGGACCTGCTGGCCCATGCCTTGCAGCGGCCTGTTGCACAATGCAAACCAACTTCTCCAGAAATGCCAATCATGAGCCTCGACTTCAGCCCCTTGGCCAACGCCATTGGGCAGCTTGAAAAAAGCCTGGATTACGCCCACTCGCCAGCGGCACTGGCGGATGCCGGTTTGCGCGAGCAGATGCGCAACTCGGTGATCCAGTGTTTTGAGTTTACCTATGAACTGAGCTGGAAAATGCTCAAGCGCTATCTGGAAGAAACCGAAGCCAACCCTGCAGATATTGACGTTGGCAGCTTCCAAAACCTGATTCGCCTGGGCAATGAGCGCGACTTGCTGCGCTCCGACTGGCGCCAGTGGAAAATCTATCGCCAAGCTCGAACCGACAGCAGCCACACCTGTGACGCGGCCAAAGCCGAAGCCGTGTTCGCCGTGGCCCCTGATTTTCTGGTGGAAGCCAAAGCCTTGGCGAATGAGCTGACCCGCAGAAGCGCCCAAGCCTGATGCGCCATGGAAAATGAAACCCTGATCAGCGTGCCACCGATCGAGATAGCCGAGCGCGACTGGCTTGAGGTGTTGCGCATCCTGCGTGAACAAGCCCCAGGCATCGAGGTATGGGCGTTTGGCTCGCGCGCCCGACGCACGGCTAAACCGTACTCGGACCTTGACCTGGCACTCGTCACCCGCCAGCCCCTGGCGCTGGACCAACTGGCCTCGATCACCGATGCGTTCGAGACATCCGACCTGCCGATCCGCGTGGACGTAGTCGACTGGGCAGCTACCGGAGATGCCTTTCGCAAGATCATTGAACGCGACAAGGTGGTGCTGCAGGCTGCACCACAGATTTGAGGAATCACCTAGCTCCTGGGTTCAAGCCCTGCCCGGCACCGTCACCTTGCCGCCCAGATGCATGCCGGAGTCCAGCGACACCAGCCAGACCACCGCCTCGGCCACGCCTTCGGGCGTGCAGGCGCGCACCAGCGGCGCGCGGTGGCCGCGCCGACGCCGGTGGCTGAGCCGGTGACGATAGCGACTTTGCGATGGGTCATGGGGTTTCCTTGGGTGGTTGGGGGGATGGGAATCTCAGCCGGTCTTGAGCAAACTCACGCCACGCAGACCCGCTTTGGGTGCACGCCGGGCAAATTGTTTGTCGAACGTGACGAAGCGCTCGGCATCAGGGCACTGGGCAGCATGCAGGGCGTCCGCAAAGTCCACACCCTGAGCATAAGCATCCAAAGCGCGCTGGGTCAGTACGCTGTCGGTGACGTCGATGTGCTCCATTGCCAAAAAGTCCCGCAAGCACGCCTCTATCGTGGAGGTATTGAGCGCATAGCAGCCGCGCAGCACCCACTCGCATTCCATCAAGACCGAAGGTGATACGGTGCAAGCCTCGGCGGCGACCAGTTTTTCTGCAGCGCGTGCTTGCGCGGGGTGGTCACCCACCATCAACCGCACAACCACATTGGTGTCCAGCGCAGCCATCAGCGCTGATTTCTTCGGGCGGCCTCGCGCAGAACGGCTGCGTTCATCTCTTCCAGGCTGAATGCCGGACCTTGGTGGGCGATGCGCCTGCGTATGGCCGCCAGGCCGTCAGGCAAAGAGGTCTTTTGGGTCTTGCTGACGGGTCTGAGCAAGACACCTTCCGCCGTGACAAGCGCTTCCAACCGCGTTCCTGCATGCCAGCGATGGCTCTCGCGCATGGCTTTAGGGATGATGACCTGCCCTTTGCTGGACAGTAAGGTAGTTTGCATGACCGGGCTCGCTGATGGCTGGTGGTAAGGCATGAATCTTACTCTGAAACCCGATTCGTCCTCGGTTTTTTTTGGGATCATGGTGATGAACTCGGTCGGCCTGCGCTTCTCAATGACCTGCCTCGTTGTGTGCAAATTATTGTTGTTTGCCGGTGTATTGATTTTGGAAGTACTCTCTCAAAATAGTTATTTTACTTAACTACTTTTAAAGAGTATTATCGCTTAACTACTTAAAAAGAGTATTGCAATGTATCCTGTGAACACCCCGCAGCAACTGCGCACTATGCTGCGCTCGCTGCGCCAGGCACGCGGCCTGACCCAAGAACAACTAGGCCAGATGTTAGGCGTCAGCCAGAAGCGTATTGCCCGCATCGAGGCGGCACCTGAAGTGACGGCATTTGACCAGATTGCGCGTATGGTCTCGGCCATGGGCGGCCACCTGCTGATTGAGGAGCCACCGCGCCACCAGGTGGCTGAGGCGGCGCCAGCCAAATACACCGCCACGTGGTGAGCCAACGATGGTGACATTTCGCCGCCCCCGCAGCAACCCGCAGGACAGCATGCTTGCGGTCTGGATCAATGGCGAACGCATGGGCACCTGGTCGGTGGTCGGCGGCGAGCACCGCTTTCAATACGAAGATGCGTGGCTCGCCTCCGCTGCCAGCCGTCGGTTGTCGCTGTCTTTGGGATTCACGCCGGGCAATGTGCCACATCGCGGCGAGATGGTGCGCAACTACTTCGACAACCTGCTACCCGACAG
>JBBQZA010000196.1:0-7413 GCA_038208175.1 Burkholderiales bacterium | reverse complement strand
GGCGATCGACGCGATCCCGCGACAATTTGATTTTGTCGCCGTCATACCACGATGCCTCGAACTGCCTGAACTCACGGCGAACAACCACGTCACGCGTTCGATTGTTGCCGGCCACATTGATCCTACGTACGTAAGCCCGACGCGACGGGTCAGCCTGCAATACCAGGGCAACACGGTTGTTGGCGCGATCGATTTCCGGACGCGCAATGACACGCGCAAAGGCGTAGCCAAAATTGCCAAAATAGTCGGTAAAGGCTTTGGTCGTTCTGGCCACCTCATCAGCGTTATAGGCCTGTCCTGGACGAATCGTCACCAGCGATTTGAACTCATCCTCTTTACCAAGAAAATTTCCCTCCAGTTTGACACCGCTCACAACAAAACGCTCACCTTCGGTGACATTGATGGTGATGGCGATATCGGTCTTGTTGGGCAATATGGCTACCTGAGTCGAATCAACCTTGAACTCAAGATAGCCTCGGGTCAGATAATAGGAACGGAGCGTTTCAATGTCTGCATTCAACTTGGCACGTGAATACCGATCGGACTTGGTGTACCAACTCATCCAGCCACCGGTATCAAGATCAAACAAACCGCGAAGTGTTGATTCGCCGAATACCTGATTGCCAACAATTCGAATTTCACTGATTTTTGCCGGATCACCTTCCACCACTGTGAACGTAAGATTGACCCGATTGCGTTCGATCGGTGTCACGGTAGTTACGACCTCGGCAGCATAAAGGCTGCGATTGATGTATTGCCGTTTAAGTTCCTGCTCAGCGCGATCGAGTTGCGCCTTGTCAAAAGGTCGCCCGTCGGCCAGACCGACATCACGCAAGGCTTTTTTCAGGATGTCTTTGTCGAACTCTTTGGTTCCGACAAAATCAAGCTCGGCAATCGTTGGACGCTCCTCGACGACGATCACCAGCACATCGCCATTGACTTCAATCCGAACATCCTTGAACAAACCGAGATCAAAAAGAGCCCGGATCGCCAATGAACTTTTTTCGTCACTGTAAACATCTCCGACGCGAACCGGCAAAGAGACAAAGACGGTTCCAGGCTCCACTCGCTGCAGGCCTTCGATGCGAATATCGCGCACGGTGAAAGGGTCAACGGCCCAAGCCGTGCCAGCAGCAAACGCCAGACCAGCCACGCTGGACGCGGTGCGTAAATAAAAGCGATTGAATTGCATTTTTTATATTGAAAGATCAAACCAGTATCGAAAAATCAACACCAGCCATTTAGCCAAACAGACGGTTGATGTCGTTAAAAAGGGCAATCGACATCATGACCAGTAGGACCGCAACACCACCGCGCTGCAAGTGCTCCATCCAGGCGTCCGAGACGGGCTTGCCCACGATTCCCTCCCAAAGATAATACATCAGGTGCCCACCATCGAGCACAGGCAAGGGCAGCAGATTCAAAACAGCCAGACTGACGCTGATCAATGCCAGAAATAATAGGTATTGTGTCATTCCCATGTTGGCTGACTTGCCGGCGTAGTCAGCAATCGTCAATGGCCCGCTGAGATTCTTGAGTGAAGCTTCACCCACCAGCATTTTCCCCATCATTCCGAGCGTCAGCAGTGAGACCTCCCAACTTCGAAGAAATCCACGAGTAAGGCCGTCGATCATGCCATAGCGAACGGTGACCAGTTCTGGTGCCATTCCGACGTAGGCGCCAATTTTTCCGACCCAAAGGGCCGCCTCCTGCTGTCGGTCGGGCTTCACCCCAATTTCAATTTCGACGCCGTCACGGCGAACTTTCCAGAGCGATTCAGTGGAGGCAGCGCTTGCGCCGGAAGCCCTGATAAGTTGACGCAGTTGTCGACCATCGACCACCACATGCCGACCCAGTTGCAGAACAACATCACCTTCGCGCAAACCGGCCCTCTCTGCCGCACCTCCAGGCACAATGGCACCTATGACCGGTTTGGTATAGGGGCCGGCAATGCCTATCTTTTGAAACAGTTCGGGATTGACCTCACTGGTCTCGATCACACTGAGTCTGAGCAAAACATCAGCGCCGCGAGTGGGTGCCGGACCGGCCAACCGCAAACGCACGTCACGCTTGTCGAGAGCACCTTGTGTCAAAAGCCAGCGCAGGTCCTCGAAGGATTGAATAGTGTTGGGTTCCGCACCATCGAAACCAGCACGCTCAACCCTCTCGCCGCCAACCAACCCCGCCCCTGCGGCAATTGACCCAGCGTCGGGACTTGCGAGAATCGCTGCCGGATACTGGACACCACTCCAGTTCACCAACGCATACAACAGGATGGCCAACAGAAAGTTAGCAAACGGGCCGGCTGCGACGATCGCCATGCGAGAGCGCAAGGGCTGCCGGTTGAACGCCAGATGTCGCTCGGCTTGGGCAACAGGTGCTTCGCGCTCGTCGAGCATTTTCACATACCCTCCCAACGGAAAAGCGCAAACAACAAACTGGGTCGCCGATCCTTTGGGTTGCCAGGAGAAAAAGGGCCTGCCAAACCCTATGGAAAAGCGTAATACTTTCACTCCGCAAGCCACCGCCATTCGGTAATGGCCATACTCGTGAACGGCAATCAACAGTCCGAGGGCAAGTACAAATGCAGCAAGGGTCAACATAAGGGTATCAAGGCCAAAGCATCAAATTTGAAAATGCCTAATCACCTGCTGCGCGGCCTGGCGCGACTGCTCGTCCAGTGCCAACAGGTCCTCTAATGACTCGGCTCTGATGCTGGTGACGGATGCAAGCGTTTCGAGATTGACGGCATGAATTTGATCAAAGCGAATTCGTCCTGCAAGAAACGCGGCAACTGCCACTTCATTTGCCGCATTCAATATGGCAGGCGTCTCTGAAGGGCCTTTCAAAACGGACCACGCCAGCTTCAGCCCAGGGAAGCGCTGTTCGTGGCCATGCGAAGCCAGCGATTCAAAAGTCAGATCAGCCATCGCCCCGAAATCCAGGGCAGGCGCCCCTGACGCCATACGATCAGGCCAAGATAGCCCATAAGTTATCGGCACTTTCATATCGGGAGTACCAAGCTGTGCCACCACCGAGTTGTCTTTGTACTGCACCATCGAATGAATAACACTTTGCGGGTGTATGACGACCTCAATCTGATCCGGACTGATATTGAATAGAAAGCGGGCCTCGATGACTTCAAGGGCCTTGTTCATCATGGTCGCAGAGTCAACCGAGATCTTTCGTCCCATTACCCAATTGGGATGTGCACAGGCCTGCTGTGGTGTCACATCCCGCAGGGTATCAGGTTGACGCTGGCGAAAAGGTCCACCGGACGCTGTCAGGATGATTTTGTCAATCTGGGTTGCCCAAGCAGCGGCATCATCCGGTAGCGACTGGAAAACAGCGGAGTGTTCGCTGTCGATTGGCAATAATTTCGCACCTCCCTGGGACACCGTACGCATGAAGTACTCACCCCCCACCACCAGCGCCTCTTTGTTGGCAAGCAACAATCTCTTGCCAGCTTTGGCCGCCGCCAGACAGGAAGCCAATCCGGCGGCTCCAACAATCGCAGCCATGACGGTGTCAACCAACTCGTGCGATGCGACCATCGCAATCGCCTGCGCTCCCCAAAGGACCCTGGTCGGCAAATTGAGTTCGCGACATTTCCGTTCCAGTTCGTGCCCATGATGCTCGCTGGCCATGACGGCAAACTTGGGTCCAAATTGAACACATTGCCGCAACAATAGGTCAATCTGCGTCGCCGCACTCAGTGCAAAGACTTCAAACCGATTCGGATGAAGTGCGATCACTTCCAGCGTATTGACACCGATGGACCCGGTGGATCCCAAAATGGCGATGCGCTGCTTCGACGTGTTGGCAGGATCTGTCATTGTCTGCCTCAAAGGGTGTACAGCATCATGGCCAAGGGCAATGTCGGCAACAAAGCGTCAATGCGGTCCAGCACGCCACCATGGCCTGGCAACAAACCACTGCTGTCCTTGACGCCTGCACTGCGCTTGACCAGTGACTCAACCAGATCGCCCACGACACTCATGGCAGTCACGAAGAGGATCCCGGCAATGAACGCCAAACCACCTCTCATGCCAAGGTGACTGAACAGGCTGGGAACGGTACCAGGCCAGGCACGGTCAACCCATTGCCAGACAAAAGCCAAAATAAAGACTCCTGTCACGCCGCCCCAAACACCTTCCCAACTCTTGCCCGGACTGATACTCGGTGCCAGTTTGCTGCGGCTGAATCGTCCACCGAATGCGCGGCCCGCAAAATAGGCGAATATGTCTGCCGCCCATACCAACATCAGGATCGAAAGCAGAAAATTGATACCGACAACGCGCGCCTGTGCCACAGCCAACCAGGCCAGCCAGAGAGCAAACAAGCCTGCAGACAGTCGCAGTGCCCGCGAGTGATTGGCCCAGGCAGCAACGCCACGGTGCAGTGACCAAGATCCTGCCAATACCCAGCCAGCGCCAGAAACAGCCCATAACCAGGTCATTGTTTGCTCCAGCCATCCGAGCGACCAAGCCGCCACGCAGCAGAGAACGCAAACAACGCCGCAGACGACGGACATTCTTTGACCGAGCCCATTGAGTCGAGCCCACTCCCACGCAGCCGCAGCGATCAAGACCAAGGAAACGATGCAAAACGGCACCGCAGAGCTATAAAAAAGGGCGGGCAGCAAAACCAGCAGCAACACAATTGCCGTCATAACGCGCTGTTTAAGCATTCAAATTCCTCAAGCCCGAGCGGGCAAGATCAGCGCTTGGACAACCTGATCTGAAGCTTTACCAAACCGTCTTTCGCGTTGGCAGTAGGACTCAATGGCCAAATCCAATTCGGCCTCGTCAAACTCGGGCCAAAGCCTGTCACTGAAATAAAACTCCGAGTAGGCCGATTGCCACAGCAGGAAATTACTGATCCGCAATTCGCCGCCTGTGCGAATAACCAAATCGGGGTCGGCAACATGTGCCATGGCCATGGCGCCGCTCAGACCAGCTTCAGTGATCTGTTTACCCTGTGCGGCCAATTTCGCAGCAGCCTGCACAATATCCCAGCGCCCACCATAATTGAAACAGATATTGAAAATCAAACGCGAATTGTCAGCTGTTGCCAATTCCGCACTTTCGATACCGGCCACCACTTTCGGTGACAAACCAAGTCGTTCACCGACAAAGTGCACTTGAACGCCGTCAGCTTTGAGCTTTGGCAACTCCCGGACCAAAGCCATCGTGAACAAGGCCATCAGACCGGAAACCTCTTCTACTGGACGGCCCCAGTTTTCGGAAGAAAAGGCGAATACCGTCAGTACCTGGATGCCACGCTGCGCACAAGCCTTGACACAGCGCCGAAGCGACGCCACCCCTTGTTTATGACCAGCCACCCGCGGCAGGCAGCGCTTGGACGCCCAACGCCCATTGCCATCCATCACGATGGCAATGTGGTGAGGTACTTGATTCATGCTAGCGGCAACAATTACACCGCCATGATGTCTTGTTCTTTTGCTGCGACAAGTCTGTCAATCTCGACGATATGGCGGTCAGTGACCTTTTGGATGTCGGTCTCGGAACGTTTTTGGTCATCTTCCGAGGCAAGTTTGTCTTTCACCGCCTTTTTTACCGATTCATTGGCATCGCGCCGCAAATTTCGCACGGCGATCTTGGCCGTTTCGCCTTCATGTTTGACCACTTTGGTGAGTTCCCTGCGGCGCTCCTCCGACATGGCGGGCATGGGCACACGTATCAAGTCACCCATGGACGAAGGATTCAAACCCAAGTCACTGTCACGAATTGCCTTTTCTATCTTCGGCCCCATCCCTTTTTCCCAAGGCTGGACGCTGATGGTGCGGGCGTCGAGCAGGGACACATTGGCCACCTGACCAATCGGCAACATGGCTCCATAATAATCTATATGAACCGTATCCAGCAGTGCCGGATTGGCCCGCCCAGTTCGAATCTTGCTCAGGTTGGTTTTGAAAGCGCTGATGGATTGATCCATCTTGACATCCAAGGTCTGTCTTATCTCGGAAATTGGCATGTTTCTCTCCTTACTCGACTACTCGCCAGGCGCTGTTTGCGCCCGACGATTTTGACACAGTCAGGCATATACCAGCGTGCCTTCATCTTCGCCCATCACCACGCGCTTGAGAGCTCCATGCTTGAAAATGGAGAAGACTTTGACCGGCAACTTTTGATCCCGGCACAAGGCGAAGGCAGTAGCGTCCATAATGCCGAGATTCTGCGCCATCGCCTGGTCAAACGTGATTTTGCTGTAGCGGACGGCCAACGGATTCTTCTTAGGATCTTCCGCGTAAACGCCATCCACCTTGGTGGCCTTCAACACAATTTCAGCCCCGATTTCGGCGCCACGCAGGGCCGCAGCGGTATCCGTCGTAAAAAACGGATTGCCGGTACCAGCCGCAAAAATAACGACTTTCCCTTCTTCCAGATATTGCAACGCCTTTGGTCTGACGTAGGGCTCGACCACCTGTTCAATGGCGATGGCAGACATGACGCGTGCGATCAGTCCGGCCTTGTTCATCGTGTCGCTCAAGGCAAGCGCATTCATGACCGTAGCCAACATGCCCATGTAATCGGCGGTTGCCCGGTCCATCCCGACCGAGCCTCCAGCGACACCCCGAAAAATGTTGCCACCACCGATGACCACAGCGACTTCAACACCGAGACGGGTCACTTCAGCCACTTCTTCCACCATTCGAACGATGGTGTCCCGATTGATGCCAAACTGGTCATCACCCATCAATGCCTCGCCTGACAGCTTGAGCAGAATGCGCTTATAGGCTGGTTTGGCAATGGGCATATAGATCCTTAGTACGACATCAATTGAAAACCAGATGAATCCCTGCTTCGACCCATGATTTCCATCGGATTCGACCGATTTTGAAATGGAGAAGCTGGACCAGCTACCGAAGGGTTTATGACTCTCAAGTCGACTGCTTGGCAGCGGCGACTTGTGCGGCAACTTCGGCCGCAAAATCGTCTACCTTCTTTTCGATCCCTTCGCCCACCACATACAGGGTGAAGCCTTTCACAACCGTGCTCGCAGCCTTGAGCATCTGCTCCACAGTCTGCTTGTCATTCTTCACAAACGACTGATTCAGCAGCGAAACTTCTTTCAGGTATTTTTGCACGCCACCCTCGATACGCTTGGCCACAATTTCCGCCGACTGAACAGGCTTACCAGCGGCAGTAGCAACCGCTGCGTCTTCAGCAGCCTTGGCTGCCGCCACCGAACGCTCCCTGGCCACTAATTCAGCAGGCACGTCGGCACTTGACAATGCCACTGGCTTCATTGCAGCAACGTGCATCGCCACATCCTTTGCGGCCACTTCGTCACCTTCATATTCGACTACAACGCCAATCCGCGTTCCGTGCAGATACGAAGCCAACTTGGCACCATTGGCAAGGCGCTTGAAGCGGCGAAAGCTCATGT
>JBBQZA010000195.1:0-7525 GCA_038208175.1 Burkholderiales bacterium | reverse complement strand
AAAAGAACGATCGTTCTATTTTGCAGGATAATTAGGCCCAGCGCACGCGACAATCACTCTCTAGAGAAGTCTTACTAAGAAAAACGGGGGTTTACCCGCGCTTGCCTTCAATCCGAAGCACAAAAAATCAAAGAAGCAGTGCCAAACTGGCGTCGATGTGCTCGGAGGGCAGGCGCTTGAAGCCCGAGCGTGCAAAGCGTTGAAGACGGCCTACGACAAAGGCGGTCAGCACCGAGGCCCGGACCTGCGTATCGACACTGGGTGTAGCCGACCTGTTCATTTCCGCCAGGCCGCGCAGACTTTGTTTGAAAGAGCTTTCGATCTTGTCAAAAAACTGGTTCATTCTCTGTTGCAGGCGCTCGTTCTCGAATACCAGCGCATCGCCCACCATGACGCGGGTCATGCCGGGATTCTTCTCGGCAAACTGCATCAGCATGACGACAATTTTGGCCGCCTGCCGCGTGCCCACCAAGGTGTCGTGAGCGGGGTCCGCCGGGGTCGACGAAATTTCACGGTCGACAATCTGGTTCACCAATGAAAACACGGTCTGCTCGATGAAGTCGATCAGACCCTCGAACATCTGTGCCTTGCTGGCAAAGTGACGGTATAAGGCGGCCTCGCTCACATCGAGCCGTGCTGCCAATGCTGCAGTCGTGATGCGCTCGGCGCCAGGCTGCTCAAGCATGGCCGCCAGCGTTTGCAATATCTGCACCCGTCGTTCACCCGGTTTGGGCCGCTTGCGAACCGGCGCGGCATTCTCCGCTCGCACAGCATTTTGGGAAGGAACCGGTGGAGAGAGTTCAGCGTCAGACATGGTGCACAAAATGAAATCGTAATTTCATTCTCGCACAGCAGACCCAAGGGTTTTCGCGGGGTTAGACCGTAACCAGCGCTGTGCCCGCCATGCAATGAGCAGGGCTAGTGGGACCGGATCATGGTGCCAAAGGCCTGATCTGTCAGAATTTCCAACAGCAGAACATGCGGCACCCGTCCATCAATGATGTGCACTGAATTCACGCCGCTCTTAGCCGCATCCAGCGCTCCGCTGATCTTGGGCAGCATGCCGCCGCTGATGGTGCCGTCGAGGAACAATTCGTCAATCTGGCGGGCGCTCAGGTTGGTGAGCAAATTTCCCGCTTTGTCGAGGACGCCACTGATATTGGTCAGCATCATCAGTTTTTCCGCCTTCAGGACGGTCGCCAGTTTGGCCGCCACGACGTCCGCGTTGATGTTGTAGCTCTCGTTGTTTTCACCAAAGCCAATCGGACTGATGACAGGAATGAAAGCGTCGTCCTGCAGCGCCCTGACCACACTGGGGTCAATGCTGACGATATCGCCGACCTGGCCAACGTCGTGCTCTATGCTGGGGTCGGCGTTGTCCAGCATCTTGAGTTTTTGGGCGCGAATCATGGCACCGTCGCGCCCGGTTAGTCCGACCGCCTTGCCACCTGCCTGATTGATCAGTCCGACAATGTCCTGCTGAACTTCTCCGCCCAACACCCACTCCACCACTTCCATGGTCTCGGCGTCGGTGACACGCATACCCTGGATGAATTCACCCTTTTTGCCCAGACGCTTGAGTGCGGTTTCAATCTGCGGCCCACCGCCGTGCACCACCACCGGGTTGATGCCAACCAATTTGAGCAATACCACATCCTCGGCAAAGTCGGCCTGCAAATCTGGATCGGTCATCGCGTTGCCGCCGTATTTGATGACCATCGTCTTGCCATGAAACTTGCGGATATACGGCAAGGCCTGGGCCAGTATTTCGGCTTTGTCGCGAGGGGGGATCTTGCTGACGTCAGTCATGGGTGCCGCGCAACCGGTTTAAGCAAGTCAACTCTAGACCGCGAATTCTTCTTTGGTCTTACCCTGCGCTACCAACGCTGCCAGCCAACGCGGAGTCAAGCCGCGTCCGCTCCAGGTTTCGCCATTCGGTCCCCGAAACTTGGCGGCAACGACGGCAGAACCTTTTTCCTTCTTTTTGGCTTTGACCGGCGCACTTTTGGCGCCTTTGCTGGTCCTGCCTTTGGCAGAGCGCACCTTGCGTCCCTGCAAATCTCTCAAAGTAATGCCAAATGCCTGCATCTTGGCAAGAATATCCTGCACTGTCTTGTCAAATTCACGCGCCTTGATTTCGGTGGCCTGTTTTTGCAGCTTCTCGATCTGACCTTGAATTTCAATCAAATTGCTCATGTTTAAAACCATCCTGTCAAAAATAAAAACTCCACAACGGATCTGCAGCCAGCAGCTCGATTTTTGCAATTCTAATGCGCCACATTATCTCTCTTTACAACCTTTAAGATCGTCTGGATTATTATTTTTATATCAAACCCGAATGATCTTTGTTTCAGATACTCAATGTCCAATGCTACTTTCTGCGCTATCGGCAATTCATCCCGCCCGTTGATCTGTGCCCAACCGGTCAATCCAGGCAGCAAGGTATGAACGCCAAGGCGGGTACGCAATTCAATCAAATCGTGCTGATTGAACAGCGCGGGACGTGGACCGACGAAACTCATGTCGCCCTTGATGATGTTCCACAACTGCGGCAATTCGTCCAGACTGCTTCTGCGCAGGAAACTGCCAATCGGTGTCAGATACTCATCCGGATTGACCAGCAAATGAGTTGCGACCACGGGTGTACCACTGTACATACTTCGAAATTTGGGCATTTTGAAAGTCGTGTTATTGCGTCCGACTCGATCGGACCAATAGAGGACAGGGCCGCGAGAGGTCAGCTTGACCAAGAGGGCAAGCACGACCAGAGGCAAGAACAGGAGCACAACTGCCAGCAGTGCCGCCAGCATATCGAATATTCGCTTCATAGGCTGTGAAGTTCCGACACCATCCATGGACTATGGATCCAATTCATTGTGTACGGTTCGGGAAGGTACCGATTCGATCTGTGAAGCACGCCTATTGCGCCAATACCCCGGCGACAAGAAAAAACGAAACATGCTTTGAAGATGCCAGCGCAAATACCTGAAACTGCGGTGACTGTGACGTTGTGCATGATGTGTCACTGTAGCCTGAGGACAGAGCAACGTTTTATAACCTAACAATCTCAATCTGGCACAAATATCGACGTCTTCATAGTAAAGAAAATAAAGTTCGTCAAACCCTCCGAGTTCTTCAAAAACATCGCGCGGAAACATCATGAACATACCGGCTACCCAGTCCGGATAAACCGGCGTATCAGCAATCAGATAATCCTGTTGAGTTGCCACTCCAAAAAACTTGCGTAATATCATGAATGGGGTCGGAAAACGACGGGCACTGTCCTCCAACGCACCGGCCTCACTCAGCACCACAGGGGCAACAACCCCCACCGAGGATTGTTCCACGCAGGCGAGCAAAGCTGTGAATGGATTGCAGTTCAATCGAATGTCCGGATTGACAACGCAAAAATACCGTCCTGCCGCATGGCCAAAAGCCTGATTCTGGTTGGCAGCAAAGCCCAGTGGAACGGTATTTTCAAGAAGCCTTATCGGGAACGGAAAACTGTCTAGAGCAAACGGCAGAACTTCAGCCTGGTTGAGGGTCAAAATTAATTCAAAGCGCAAGTTCGAACAATGTCGCTTCAACCCCATCAAGAGCTCGGAAACCAGATTAATCTGAGAATGACTGACGACCGATATTGAGATATCCAACGGCACTGGCTCTGACATCTTGTCGGTCCTGAATTGCGGCATGCCGTTCAATCGATTCGAGAATATTTTGTGCCTGCGAGCGTGCGCCGCAGGCCCTCGTCGACAGAAATTCGGGGCGACCATTCCAACCGGGTCTTAGCCTTTGTAATATCCACCCGCAAACTGCCACAAACGCGCTGGATCACATCGACTTTTCCCAGCATATTGGCAACGACCCACAAAACTTTGGGCGACACCGAAACCAGACGTGCTCTAACCCCAGCCTCCCGGGCCAAGCCCCGCACCAGTTCGGCAGTAGAGATATCCTGCCCGTCGCTGACCAGAAAAGTCTGATTTGCAGCCTGCGGGTGGATCATGCAAGTGACAATAAAGTCGACCAGATTGTCAAGTGCCACCATGCTGCGCAAGTTGTGCACAGCGCCCAGGGGCAGTGGCCAGCCTCGCTGCACCGCCCGCATAAGCGCCGCAAAATTCGCCCTGACTCCCGGCCCGTAGACCAGGGGCGGTCGGATGATCACGACTTCGAGACCTGTTTCCTCGGCAATTTGGCGCAAGCCCAGTTCAGCCCGCAGTTTCGAATACGCGTAAGGATTGTGCGGACTGGGTTCGTCTGCCTCTGAGAAAGCGGTACTCAGTTCGGTCTTCACACCGTTGACACCAATTGAACTCAGGAACACGAAGCGTCGCACTCCAGCCTCGGCCGCTCGCCGCGCGAGTTCCAGCGTGACCCCCACATTAACCATTTCAAAGCGGGCAACGGCCTTGGCTCTCTGATCATTCAAGTCATGTACCCGCGCCGCGGCATGCACCAAAATTTCAACATCAGCCAATGCTGACTGCCATTTCGCTTTGAGAGCCAAATCGCCGACCGGCAAATAGCGCGCCCCGACCACTGGATCTGCCGGGTAGACGCGCGTGATTGCCATCACCTCCCCCCGATCAAGCGCGACCAATTGGGCTGTAAGGGCACGACCGACAAAACCGGCGGCACCTGTTACCAGGGTGTTCATGCCGTTAACCATGTGCTGATGGCTTCCGGATAAACTGCGACAGGCGCGACATCAGTTTGAACGCGAAGGGCTTTAAGCCCACGCGCAAACCGTATTTGCGAAACGCTCTTGCAATTTCCATATTCTGGCGGAATACATTTCCAAAACTGACATTGGTAGCACCTCCGAGACGCATTTTGACCAACACCTCGGGGATATAAGCAGTAGATATTCCACAGGCTTCAATAAATCGCAGCAGGATGTCAAAATCAGCAGCCAGACGGAACTCCAAATCGAAACCACCATACTTTTGATACAAAGTGCGTCGGGCGTAAAAGGTTGGATGCGCAGGAACCCACCCATGCTCAAACAATCCAGGGCGGTAGGTCTGAGACCGCCAATAACGGACCACCTTGCCAATATCATCCTGAGCGACGTAGACCAAATCACCGTAACAGGCGTCAATTGCCGGATCCGCCATCGCCCGGGCAATGGCCGACATCACATTGGCATGTGCAAGAACGTCATCTGAATTGAGGAAACCGACAACCTCGCCTGTCGCCACAGCCAAGCCCTTGTTCATGGCATCGTAAATACCGTGATCGGGTTTGGAAATAATTCTGGCGACGTGCTGGCCTTGGGTTGCAAGCACATCCAGCGTCTTGTCTTTGGAGCCGCCATCGATAATGATATGTTCAATATCCGGGCAGGTTTGTTCACGCACCGACCGCAAGGTCGCACCAATGGTCTTCGCCGAGTTATAGCAGACCGTAATGATCGAAATCTTCATTTGTTTTCGAGGTTACTGCAAAATCCGACCCAACTGGATCCCATAGACGTCCCGAGTCTTGGCAAACGTCCTGTCCCAGGAAAAAAACTTTGCGCATTGATTGCCCTTTACTATCAGGTACCTTCTCACATCCGATCTGGGAAAGTGCAAAATTGCCTCCGACAAATATTTCTGATCCGAACCCTCCAATAATATTGCGGCGTCGCCGACAACCAGTAGACGCAACCCAGATAATGAACCAAGGGCATCGACCAAGAGTGGAAAGTGTTTATAACTCACCCGTGAGCCAACAAACACAACATAATTTTCCGGCACGCCACAGGATTGACCTGATCGAAACGCCTCAATTTCTCCGACCGCAGTGTGTCGGCGATGGTGGCCGCACATGTATACGACGCTGATCCTCATGGGTAAAAGAAGCGGCGAATGACTTCACAAATTTGTTCCATCTGTTCATCGGTCAGTTCGTAGAACAGCGGCAGGCGTATTAGGCAGTCTGTGTAGTGATCGGCATGCGGAAGCGCTCGCCCATCGTGTTGAGCCGCATAGAAACGGCTCGCGTGCAACGACTGGTAATGGAACACGGCAAGTATCCCTGCGGCCATGAGCCGCTCGATCAACGCGGTGCGCACGTTTAGCGACTCGCACACCAGGTAGAACATGTGAGCGTTGTTTGTCGCATAGGCGGGAACACGCGGCAACCTCAGATCCCCGGTCGCCTCAAGCCCAGCCAGGTTTTTTTTGTAGCCTTGCCAGATTGCCCTGCGGCGAGCCTGTATGGCAGCGCAGGCCTCGAACTGCGCATAGAGAAAAGCGGCGGTTATTTCGGAAGGCAGATACGACGACCCCACATCGACCCAGCCGTATTTGTCCACATCGCCGCGAAAGAATGATGAACGGTTGGTACCTTTCTCGCGAACGATCTCGGTTCGAGCGACAAGCGTTGGATCGTTCACATGCAGCGAACCGCCTTCGCCGGAGATGAGATTCTTCGTTTCATGGAACGAGAAGGCGGCGAGGTCGCCCAGCGTGCCGAGCGGACGATTGCGGTGGAACGAGTCGATCGCCTGCGCCGCATCTTCGACCACACGCAGGCCACGACGCGACGCGATGGCGCCAATCGCGTCCATGTCGCAAGCCATTCCGGCGTAGTGGACCGGAACGATGACTCGTGTACGTTCATTGACAACCTCTTCGATCAGCTTCGCATCCATGTTTGGATGGTCTGCTTGACTGTCGATGAAACGGACCCGCGCCCCACGTAGTACGAAGGCGTTGGCCGTTGACACGAAGGTGTAGCTCGGCATGATCACCTCGTCCCCGGGCTGCACATCACATAGCAATGCTGCTGCCTCCAGCGCATCAGTGCATGACGTTGTCAAGAATGCTCGACCGCTACCGAGACGCTGCTCTAACCAAGCATGGCACTTGCGCGTGAACAGGCCATCGCCCGATATCTTGCCGCTGTCAACTGCCTGTTGAATGTACGCCAATTCTCGCCCGGTCATGTAGGGCTTATTGAACGGGATCATGGTTGCTGACTCCAGAAATGAAAGATGTGCTGTTCGTCTACGAGCGCAAATCCGGCGCCCATATAGGCTCGGCACGCAGGGACGTTGTCGCCCTGGGTGACGACGCCAAGCTGGGTGCAGCCGGAGGCGCGGCACAGGGACGCGGCAGCTTGCATCAGTCTTCGTCCGATACCGCGACCACGCCAGCGTGGATCGACGCTAAGCAACCCGATCGTACCGGTTGCACCACGATGACTGACAGTGATCATGCCAATGATGCGCCCTCCTTCGTTTTCTGCCTCACGCTCGACCATCACAGCGTCGGCCAGTTTTCCATTTAGACTGTTTTCAATCCAAGCCGAGTACATGCGTCGCCAACTACCGGGCGGCATCTGTGGATCGACTCGGTAGCGCGAGAACTCGGCAGATTGCCACGTCAGCGAAC
This sequence comes from Burkholderiales bacterium, assembly GCA_038208175.1. Lineage (GTDB taxonomy): Bacteria > Pseudomonadota > Gammaproteobacteria > Burkholderiales > Burkholderiaceae_C > Rhodoferax. Next base: position 137 of record JBBQZA010000195.1, on the reverse strand, counting down.
GCAATTGTCGACGGCTACCTGGACTAGCATCTGCAACCAGCGCAGGCACTGATCTTGATGGTTGCAGGTCCCTCAAGGAAAGTGAGTAAGTACGCTTCGCGTCAACAAAGCGACCGCCTAGTTCCAGACATAGCCGT
>JBBQZA010000194.1:0-7561 GCA_038208175.1 Burkholderiales bacterium | reverse complement strand
AGTGCCAAATAGCTACATCTCTGAACGCGAAGCCGTGTAAATAGGTGAACGTCAACCCAATGTCGATATAGTTCTTCCGAACTATGTCGGACGCGCATTGGGTAGTTCCAATGACATCGGTCGCTGCTCCTTAAGAGGGATGCCGCTGTGTCAATGTCCGTCCTAAAGTCAAGGCACGTAAACAGAGGGCTTTTGACATGACGAAAAAAGGACAGGCACTGTCGGTGCTGATGGTCAGCACACTGGCATTCACGGTGTGCTTTATGGTCTGGATGATGTTCGGCGTGATCGGTATCCCGATCAAAAAGACGCTGGGACTGAACGCGACGGAATTCGGGCTGCTGACCGCCACCCCGGTGCTGACCGGTTCGCTGATTCGGGTGCCGCTCGGCATCTGGACCGACAAATACGGCGGCCGCATCGTCATGGCCTTGCTGATGGCGCTCACGGTACCTGCGATCTGGATGATGAGCTATGCCACCGCCTACTGGCATTTTCTGTTCATCGGCTTGTTCGTCGGTCTGGCCGGTGGATCGTTTTCAGTGGGCACGCCCTACGTGGCGCGCTGGTTCCCCAAAAACCAGCAGGGTTTTGCGATGGGCATCTACGGCGCCGGCAACTCGGGCGCGGCCGTCAACAAATTCGTCGCACCGGCACTGGTGGTGGCTTTTGGCTGGGCCATGGTGCCGCAGGTCTACGCCGCCGTCATGCTCGGAACCGTGATTCTGTTCTGGTTCTTCAGCCACAGCGACCCGGCGCATCTGGTGCCAAGCCACATCAAGTTCAGCGACCAGCTCAAATCGCTGAAAGACCCCAAGGTGTTGAAATACTGCCAGTACTACAGCATCGTGTTTGGCGGCTACGTGGCCTTGTCCTTGTGGATGGTGCAGTACTACGTCGGCGAGTTCGGCCTGGACATTCGCTCGGCCGCCCTGCTGGCCGCCTGCTTCTCGCTGCCGGGTGGCGTGCTGCGTGCCGTCGGCGGCTGGATGTCCGACAAATGGGGTGCGCACAGTGTCACCTGGTGGGTTATGTGGATCAGCTGGGTCTGCCTGTTCCTTCTAAGCTACCCGCAAACCGATTTGACAATCATGACCGCCAGCGGTCCCTTGAGTTTTCATATTGGGCTGAACGTTTATGCCTTCACGGCCCTGATGTTTGTCCTGGGCATCTGCTGGGCCTTTGGCAAAGCCAGCGTGTTCAAGTACATCAGCGACGACTACCCGACCAACATCGGCACCATCAGCGGCATCGTCGGACTGGCCGGCGGCTTGGGCGGTTTTGTGCTGCCCATCATGTTCGGCGCCCTGATGGACCTGACCGGCATTCGCTCCAGCGCTTTCATGCTGATGTATGGCGTGGTCTGGGTGTCGTTGATCTGGATGTACTGGACCGAAGTACGTCGCAGCGAATACATGGGTACGACAGCCAGCCCGCTCGGCCTGCAAACCTGAACCAAGCATTTATCTCCGAAGGAACACCATGAACAACACCCCTGCTTCACGCGCTGACATCGCTGACTGGCGCCCTGAAGACGAGCAGTTTTGGGACAGCACCGGCAAACGCGTTGCCTACCGCAATCTGTGGATTTCGATCCCCAACCTGCTGTGCGGTTTTGCCGTCTGGGCCATGTGGGGCATCATCACGGTGCAGATGCTGAACCTGGGTTTCCCGTTCAAGCCAGCCGACATGTTCACACTGACCGCCATTTCCGGCCTGATGGGCGCCACCATGCGGATACCGGCCTCGTTCTTCATTCGCCTCTGCGGCGGGCGCAACACGATCTTTTTGACCTCCGCGCTCTTGATCATTCCGGCGGTATGGACCGGCATTGCGCTGCAGGACAAAACCACGCCTTTGTGGGTGTTTCAGGCCTGCGCCTTTCTGTCGGGCATCGGCGGCGGCAACTTTGCCTGCTCGATGTCCAACATCACCGGCTTCTTCCCGAAGCGCTTGCAGGGTACCGGCTTGGGTCTGAACGCCGGCCTCGGCAACTTCGGCGTCACCACCATGCAGGTGCTGATTCCATTGGTGATGACGGTCGGACTGTTTGGCGCTGTCGGCGGCGGCTCCATGGTGCTGATGAAGGACAGCGGCTGGATCATGGGCAAGATTGTTGCCGGCACGCCGACCTTCATCCAGAACGCCGGTTTCATCTGGGCCGCCATTTTGCTGCCGCTGGTGATCGCGGCCTGGTTTGGTATGAACAACCTGCTGCCGCTGTCACCCAACTATGGCGGCACCTTGGCAGCATTCAGCAAAATCATTTACCTGTGGGGCATCACCTGCGTCATAGGCGGCCTTGGCCTGTACCTCTATCTGCCAGCACCGACCGGTCTGGGTCTGCTCAATATGTGGGTCGCTTTGCCGCTGACGATTGTGGCCACGCTGGGTGCGATGAAGCTGGCTGCCTTTGGCGAAATGAAGGGCAATATCGCCAAGCAGTTCGACATCTTCAAGAACAAGCATACCTGGTCGCTGACGCTGCTCTACATCGTGACGTTCGGCTCATTCATCGGCTTCTCGATGGCGCTGCCGCTGTCGATCACGGTGATCTTCGGCGTCAGTCACGTTGCGGACGCGGCCGGCATCATGCAGCACACGCTGAAAAACCCGAACGCGCCGTCCGCCTTGACCTACGCCTGGATCGGCCCCTTCGTCGGCGCGCTGATTCGCCCAGTCGGCGGCTGGATCGCCGACAAGGTCGGTGGCTCCATCGTGACGCAAGTGATTTCGGCCGTGATGGTGGTCGCGTCCGGCTCGGTCGGCTACGTCATGATGCAAGCCTATGGCTCGGCCACGCCGGAGCAGTATTTCTCTACCTTCATGTGGCTCTTTGTGCTGCTGTTCGCTGCCAGCGGCATCGGCAACGGCTCGACCTTTCGCACCATCGGCGTGATATTCGATCGGCAACAGGCGGGACCGGTGCTGGGCTGGACCTCAGCGGTCGCCGCCTATGGCGCCTTCATCGCGCCGGTCGTGATCGGCGCCCAGATCAAGGCCGGCACACCACAGATGGCGATGTATGGCTTTGCCGTGTTCTACGCGCTGTGCCTGGTTCTCAACTGGTGGTTCTATCTGCGCGCCGGCTCGGAAATCAAGAATCCCTGATTCCAAATTCAATTCTCACTTCAAGGGCATCCCATGAGCCACTTTCTCGACCGACTGAGCTACTTTTCTCAACCCAAGGAATCATTCTCCGGCGATCACGGCGTCACCACCGGTGAAGACCGAACCTGGGAGGACGCCTACCGCGACCGCTGGGCGCATGACAAGATCGTGCGCTCGACGCACGGCGTCAATTGCACCGGCTCCTGCTCCTGGAAGATCTACGTCAAGGGCGGCATCGTGACTTGGGAGACGCAGCAGACCGACTATCCGCGCACGCGCTGGGACATGCCGAACCACGAGCCGCGCGGCTGCTCGCGTGGCGCCAGTTACAGCTGGTACCTGTATAGCGCCAACCGCGTCAAATACCCGATGGTGCGGGGCCGCCTGCTCAAGCTCTGGCGTGAGGCCCGCCTGCAAAACGATCCGGTCGATGCCTGGGCTTCGATTGCGCAGTCCGACGCCAAACGCAAGGAATACCAGAGCGTGCGCGGTCTCGGCGGGTTTGTGCGCTCGAGCTGGGATGAAGTCAACGAGATGGTAGCGGCAGCCAATGTCTACACCGTCAAGAAGCACGGCCCGGACCGCATCATCGGCTTCTCGCCGATCCCGGCCATGTCGATGGTCTCTTATGCCGCTGGCAGCCGCTACCTGAGTCTGATCGGCGGCGTCAGCATGAGCTTTTACGACTGGTACTGCGACTTGCCGCCGGCCAGCCCGCAAATCTGGGGCGAACAAACCGATGTGCCCGAATCGGCTGACTGGTACAACTCCAGCTTCATCATTGCCTGGGGTTCCAACGTGCCGCAAACCCGCACGCCGGACGCCCACTTCTTCACCGAGGTCCGCTACAAGGGCGCCAAGACGGTGGCGGTGACGCCCGACTATTCCGAAGTGGCCAAGCTGTCCGACATCTGGATGAAGCCCAAGCAAGGCACCGACGCGGCCGTCGCCATGGCGATGGGCCATGTCATCCTGAAGGAGTTCTACTTCCCCGACGCAGGAAAAACGCGCAGCGCTTACTTCGACGACTACGTGCGCCGCTACACCGATATGCCGATGCTGGTGATGCTCAAAGAACAGCAATTGCCGAGCGGCGAAAGCGTGATGGTGCCGGACCGTTACCTGCGCGCCTCCGACTTCAACGGCAACCTGGGCGCCGCCAACAATCCGGAATGGAAGACCGTCGCCTTCGATGACAGCGGCAAAGTGGTATTGCCGAACGGGGCCATCGGTTTTCGCTGGGGCCCCGACGGTCGCGCCGACCAGGGTCAATGGAACCTGGAGGCCAAGGAAGCACGTCACGGCCATGAGGTCAAGCTCAAACTCTCGGTCATGGAAGGTGAAAACGCCAGCCTTGAGACCGCCAAGGTCGGTTTTCCTTACTTTGGCGGCATTGTCAGCGAGCACTTCCCGAACAACGCCAGCGGCGACGCCAGCAACAATGTGCTGGTGCGCACGGTGCCGGTGCAGCGCATAACACTCGGCAAGGAAGGCGACAAGCGCGACGCGCTGGTGGCCACCGTGTTCGACCTGCAAGTTGCCAACTACGGCGTGGCGCGCGGACTGCCAGGTGAAATGGCGGCCAAGGACTTCAACGACGACACGCCCTACACGCCGGCCTGGCAGGAGCGCATTACCGGCACGCCACGCGAGCAACTGATTACCGTGGCGCGCCAGTTTGCCGACAACGCCGACAAGACGCATGGCAAATCGATGGTCATCATCGGTGCCGCGATGAACCACTGGTACCACGCCGACATGAATTACCGCGGCGTCATCAATATGCTGATGCTGTGTGGCTGCATCGGTCAAAGCGGTGGCGGCTGGGCGCACTATGTCGGGCAGGAAAAACTCAGGCCACAAACCGGCTGGACCGCGCTGGCTTTTGCACTGGACTGGATTCGCCCGCCACGGCAGATGAACTCGACCAGTTTCTTCTACGCCCACACCGACCAGTGGCGCTACGAAAAACTCGGCATGGAAGAAGTGTTGTCACCGCTGGCCGACAAACAGTTGTTTGGCGGCAGCATGATCGACTACAACGTGCGCGCCGAACGCATGGGCTGGCTGCCGTCGGCACCGCAATTGAAAACCAATCCGCTGCAGGTGGTGCGCGACGCCGCTGCGGCCGGCATGGAGCCGAAAGACTACGTCGTGAAGAGCCTGAAAGATGGCTCGCTGGCGATGAGCTGCGAGGACCCGGACCACCCCGACAACTGGCCGCGCAATATGTTTGTCTGGCGCTCCAACATCCTGGGCTCCAGCGGCAAGGGCCACGAATACTTCCTCAAACATCTGCTCGGCACCGCGCATGGCGTGCAGGGTAAGGACTTGGGGCAGGACGAGGCGAAGCCGACCGAAGTGGTCTGGCACGACCGGGCGCCCGAAGGCAAGCTGGACCTGATCGTGACGCTGGACTTTCGCATGAGCACCACCTGCATGTACTCCGACATTGTGTTGCCGACCGCCACCTGGTACGAGAAGAACGACCTCAACACCAGCGATATGCACCCCTTCATTCATCCCTTGTCGACAGCGGTGGACCCGGCCTGGCAATCGCGCAGCGACTGGGAAATTTACAAAGGTTTCGCGAAGAAATTCAGTGAGGTCTGTGTTGGCCATCTGGGGGTCGAACGCGAAATGGTGCTGACGCCCTTGATGCACGACTCGCCGGCCGAGCTGGCGCAACCGTTTGGCGTGCAGGACTGGAAACGGGGTGAGATTGACCTGATCCCCGGCAAAACGGCGCCCAACATGGCGGTCGTGGAACGCGACTACCCGAACGTCTACAAGCGCTTCACGGCGCTGGGGCCGCTGATGAACAAGGTCGGCAATGGTGGCAAAGGCATCGCCTGGAATACGCAAACCGAGGTCAAGCAGCTGGGCGAACTCAATGGCCTGGTGACTGCCGAGGGAGTCACCTGCGGCATGCCGAAAATCGAAACCGATATTGACGCCTGCGAAGTAGTGCTGCAGCTGGCGCCTGAGACCAACGGCCACGTCGCGGTCAAGGCCTGGGCAGCCCTGGGCAAACAGACTGGCCTGGACCACACGCATCTGGCGCTTCACCGCGAGGACGAGAAAATCCGCTTCCGCGACATTCAGGCACAACCGCGCAAGATCATCAGCTCACCAACCTGGAGCGGCATCGAGTCGGAGACGGTGTCGTACAACGCCGGCTACACCAATGTGCACGAGATGATTCCGTGGCGCACACTGACCGGGCGTCAACAGTTCTACATGGACCACCCCTGGATGACGGCGTTTGGCGAGGGCTTCAGCAGCTACCGGCCGCCGGTCGATCTGAAAACGACGGCCGACATTCAGGGCATCAAACCGAACGGCAATAAAGAGATTGCGCTGAACTTCATCACGCCACACCAGAAATGGGGCATCCACTCAACCTACACTGACAACCTGATGATGCTGACGCTGAGTCGCGGCGGCCCGGTCATCTGGATCAGCGAAGACGACGCCAAGCGCGCCGGCATTGTCGATAACGACTGGGTTGAACTGTTCAACCTGAACGGCGCCATTGCGGCGCGGGCCATCGTCAGCCAGCGCGTCAACCCCGGTATGGTGATGATGTACCACGCGCAGGAAAAAATCATCAACACACCCGGCTCCGAGATCACCGGCGCTCGCGGTGGCATCCACAACTCGGTGACACGCATTGTGCTCAAGCCGACTCACATGATTGGCGGTTACGCCCAGTTCAGCTACGGCTTCAACTACTACGGAACCATAGGCACGAATCGCGACGAGTTTGTCGTGGTGCGCAAGATGAACAAGATCGACTGGCTGGATGGAGAAGACCAATGAAAATTCGCGCTCAAATCGGCATGGTGCTGAACCTGGACAAGTGCATCGGCTGCCACACCTGTTCCGTCACCTGCAAAAACGTCTGGACCAGTCGCCCTGGCATGGAATACGCATGGTTCAACAACGTTGAAACCAAGCCCGGTATCGGCTACCCGAAGGAATGGGAAAACCAGGACAAATGGAATGGCGGTTGGATACGCAGAGCAAACGGCAAGATCGAACCACGCCAGGGTGCCAAGTGGAAAGTTCTGATGCGCATCTTCGCCAACCCGAACCTGCCGCAGATCGACGACTACTACGAGCCTTTTACCTACGACTACGACCACCTGCAGTCGGCGCCCGAATCCAAGTTCGTGCCGACGGCACGTCCGCGCAGCCTGATTACCGGTCAGCGCATGGAGAAGATCGTCTGGGGTCCGAACTGGGAAGAAATTCTGGGTGGCGAATTTGCCAAACGCAGCAAGGACAAAAACTTCGACGACATCCAGAAGGAGATGTACGGCCAGTTCGAAAACACCTTCATGATGTACCTGCCGCGCTTGTGCGAACACTGCCTGAATCCGGCCTGCGTCGCGAGTTGCCCGTCGGGCTCCATCTACAAGCGTGAAGAAGACGGCATTGTGCTGAT
>JBBQZA010000193.1:0-7625 GCA_038208175.1 Burkholderiales bacterium | reverse complement strand
GTACCACCTTGAAAAGGGTCTGGCATGCCGGGCAACGTGTAATCATGCTCATGGAGGGTGAATTGTAGGGCCACCCCCCACAGCATCAGCGTCTTGCAGTCATGCGTATCCAGCCATCTTCCAGGTCCGACACGCCAAGTTGGCAGTAGGGAGCGTAAGCCTGCTTCAGTTCATCGGCCTGGCGTTCAAGAATGCCTGCCAGTACCAGGGAACCACCGGGAGCCACATTGGACCATAGCACAGGCGCGAGCAATTTCAGAGGCGTTGCCAGAATGTTGGCCAACACAGTTTCATAGGCTCCGTTGACGATATCGGGCGAACCAGCGCGGAGATTGACCTGATTTGCCTTCGCATTCAGAAGGGTTGATTGCACCGCTGTGTCGTCGATGTCGATAGCGTCGATCTCAGTGGCGCCAAATTTGGCAGCAGCAATGGCCAGTATCCCGGAACCGCAACCGTAATCCAGCACTCGACCCAGACGCTTGTGCTGGGAGATCCAGCGTAAACACATGCGGGTTGTCGGGTGTGTGCCAGTGCCGAAGGCCAGCCCCGGATCGAGCCGGATGATGATCCGGGCCAGTGCCGGGGGCTCGTGCCAGGTCGGTACGATCCAAAACTCCGGCGTAATGTCTACTGGGGAAAACTGGGACTGAGTCAGGCGCACCCAATCCTGTTCGGGCACCTGCGTCACGCTCAAAATCGTGCAGTTTGAAAAAAAATCCTGCGCCTGCAACACCATCAGGGCTTCTCGGGCCAGGGTCTCGGTTGCATAGAGTACCGAGATTCGTGAGCGCTGCCAGCCGCTTGCTGGCGCGGCTAAGCCAGGCTCGCCAAACAGGGCTTGTTCGCTATCGGTCTGGGCATCCGCATCTTCGACGCTGACACTGAGTGCGTCCAATGCATCGAACCCATCACTCACCGGATCAACCTGGTCATGCGCGCACAGCAACCTTAACTCAAACATGCAAGCTCTGTTCAGCGCGGATGGTGGCTAAGCCACTCTTCAAGGTAATGAATATTAGTGCCACCTGCCACGAATTTGGCGTCCAGCATCAATTCTCGATGCAGCGCAATGTTGGTCTTGATGCCTTCCACCACGGTTTCACCCAAAGCAGTGATCATGCGGGCCACAGCCTGTTCCCGTGTATCGCCATGCACGATGATCTTGCCAATCATTGAGTCATAGTTGGGCGGCACAAAATAGTTGGTATAGATATGAGAATCAACCCGTACGCCCGGTCCACCCGGGGCGTGCCAGACAGTGATACGACCGGGTGAAGGAGTGAACTTGTAGGGGTCTTCGGCATTCAGGCGACATTCAATCGCGTGCCCACGGATCTGGATCTGACGCTGCGTGAACGGCAGCTTTTCGCCCGCGGCTACCATGATCTGGGTTTTCACAATATCGATGCCGGTTGTCATTTCGGTGACGGGATGTTCCACCTGCACTCGAGTGTTCATTTCTATGAAGTAGAAATCTCCATCTTCATAGAGAAACTCGAATGTTCCGGCGCCCAGGTAGCCAATTTTCTTGCAGGCCGCAACGCAGCGTTCACCCAGGCGTTCGATCAGCTTGCGCGCAATGCCCGACGCGGGTGCTTCTTCAATGATCTTCTGATGCCTGCGCTGCATGGAGCAATCACGCTCACCAAGGTAGACTGCGTTCTTGAACTTGTCGGCCAACACCTGAATTTCGATGTGCCTCGGGTTTTGTAGAAACTTTTCCAGATATACCGCTGGATTGCCGAATGCGGAACCGGCCTCGGCCTTGGTCATGGTCACGGCATTGATCAGCGCTGCTTCCGTGTGCACCACGCGCATGCCGCGGCCACCACCGCCACCCGCCGCTTTGATGATGACCGGGTAACCCACCGCTTTGGCAATGCGGCGAATCTGTGCTGGATCATCAGGCAACTCGCCTTCAGATCCCGGTACGCAGGGAACCCCTGCTTTGATCATGGCTTGCTTTGCCGATACCTTGTCGCCCATCAGGCGGATCGATTCCGGTGTCGGACCGATGAACTGAAAGCCGCTTTTTTCTACCCGTTCGGCGAAATCGGCGTTTTCGCTCAAAAAACCATAGCCGGGATGAATAGCTTCTGCATCAGTCACCTCGGCCGCAGAAATGATAGCCGGCATATTCAGATAACTCAGCGTTGACTGGGCCGGTCCGATGCACACCGCTTCCTCGGCCAGTTTGACATATTTGGCTTCACGGTCTGCTTCGGAGTAAACCATGACAGCACGGATGCCGAGTTCGCGGCATGCGCGTTGAATTCTGAGGGCGATTTCGCCCCGGTTGGCAACCAGGATCTTCTTGAACATAGACAGGGACGCTTAGACTCACTCGATGCTGAACAAAGACTGACCGTACTCGACCGCTTGTCCGTTTTCGCAGTGAATCTGGGTCACGACCCCCGATTTGTCAGACTCGATTTCATTTAGAATTTTCATTGCCTCGATGATGCACACCGTCTGTCCTGCCTTGATTGAGTCACCAATTTCTACAAAGGACTTGTCTCCTGGGGAAGCAGACCGGTAAAAGGTTCCCACCATGGGCGATTTGACATGGTGACTGACCACCAAGGGCAGGGTGGCAGCAACTGGCTCACCGGCTACCGGGTTCTGCATTGTGCCAATGCTGGGTGACACTGGCGCGTGCTGCTGTGCCGTAGGGGCGCTAGCCTTGACGATGCGAACCTTGCCTTCAGCCTCGGTAATTTCCAGTTCCGAAACATTGGACTCCGATACCAGGTCAATCAGTGTCTTTAGTTTTCTTAGATCCATGAGGGTTTCAACGCGTTTCGTAACAAGGTTCTAATTTACCTTAAATTTCTTCAAAAGAGTGTTATTTTTGCTATGTTATAAAAAAAATCGAAAACTTCAGCATGTGTGGAGGATTCATTCAGATGCTTTTCGTCGATAAAAAAATGACTCAAAAAGAGCGCTGAAGACTATTTGGACGCCGCCCAGGAGCGCAAGTCTTGGGAGTTCAGTCGCCCCATTTTACGACGTGCGATCTGTCCAGCTGAATCGATCAGTACCGTAAAGGGCAGACCACCGATTGAATTGCCAAGCGATCGACTGATTTCAACTCCTGATAGTCCTGCCATTGCCACCGGAAAGCTGATTGGAAAACGCTCCAGAAAACGCCTGACAGGTAATGGCTCATCGACCGCTAAACCAAGAACTTGCCAGCCGTTGGCTAAATTTGAATTATAAAAACTGCTTAATAACGGAAGTTCCTCTATGCAGGGGGGGCACCAGCTGGCCCAAAAATTCAGTATCAGTGGTTTGCCGCGGAAAGACGCCATATTAAGAACTTGACCATCAGGCGCGGCAAATTGAAGTTGCCAGAAGGCGGGGTCCAGAGCTTCGGCCTTGTCGGTGGATCGATAAGTATGCAAAGCCAGACCGAAACCCGCCAATGCGGCTACGCCGGCGACGCTGCGGATCAGCCAGTTTCGTCTCAGTTTGGCTTTGGCTGGCACATCGACCGGGTTTGAAACTGAATTATTCATTTACACGGATCATGCAACAAACGGCGAATCGTAGCCAGATTGCCGCGTGGTGAGCGCCCTTTGGCGTCGAATCGCAAGGCACCCCGCAGGTCGTCTCGATCATAAATCAGCAGATGAACGCCAACTTCTTCGTTCAAGTCCCGACAGAAAGCATGAACGCTGAGGGCCTCGACCCATTCCCGGTGCAAACCGCGGACCGTGTGTGTCAGGTAATTGGCCTGATGATCAAGCAGGAACAGCTCAGCCGATTTGCTGTCGTCACAAAAAAGCTGAATGTAGATGTCAGACAGGCGCGTCGCGCTGCCATGCCAGACAGCTCCACCCAAGTGCGGGTCAAAGGCCGCCATGCGTTCCATCCAAACCAGCGCAAGGCGTCGCAATGCCAGCAATTCAAAGGGCTGTGTCTCGGCACAAAAAAGAGCAATATGTTCCAGTACGGCATCCTCAATTTCTTCGTTGGCAGGTAAGGCACTGCGAACCGGCAAGCCCAGTTGCTTGACGGCCCGACGCTTGGCTTGACCATAGTCGAGTCCTTCCTCGACCACCAAGCGCGCAGCCACCGCCGAAATTTCCGATTTCAAGGATTCCATAGGCCCTCATTCTGCCCCTGTCGGAGCAGGCCCAAGCCTAGAATCCGGTTATGCACATTCACATTCTTGGCATTTGCGGCACTTTCATGGGGGGTCTAGCGGCGCTGGCGCGCGAAGCTGGCCATCGGGTGACAGGTTGCGATGCGGGTGTTTACCCACCCATGAGCGACCAGTTGCGCGCTTTGGGTATCGAATTGATCGAAGGCTATGCTGCCGATCAACTGGCTTTGAAACCGGACATGTTCGTGGTGGGCAATGTGCTGAGTCGGACACACTTGCCCGACGGCAAACCGAAGTTTCCCTTGATGGAAGCTATTCTGGATGCCGGACTTCCGTATACCAGCGGCCCGCAATGGTTGGCCGAACACGTGCTGCAGGGTCGGCATGTGATCGCGGTTGCGGGCACCCATGGCAAGACGACGACGACGGCGATGGTTGCCTGGATACTGGAAAGTGCCGGCTTGCAACCCGGCTTTCTGATCGGTGGCGTGCCGCTGAATTTTGGCGTTTCTGCGAGGTTGGGATCGGGAAAGTGCTTTGTAATTGAAGCTGACGAATACGACACCGCCTTTTTCGACAAGCGCAGCAAATTTGTTCATTACCGTCCGCGCACGGCAGTACTCAACAACCTTGAATTTGACCACGCCGATATCTTCGACAATCTGGCGGCGATCGAGCGTCAGTTTCATTATCTGGTGCGCACGGTACCGGCAACGGGTCGCCTGTTGATCAATGGCCTGGAAGAAAGTTTGGCGCGCGTCATGCACATGGGGTGCTGGAGTGAGATTCGCAGCTTTGGTGCTGTGGTGAGTGACTTTACTGCGGATGGCGATCCGGATTCGTTTGAAGTGCTGCATTTCGGACGCAAGGTGGGTCACGTAAAGTGGGCACTTAGCGGCGTACACAATCAGCTAAACGCGCTGGCGGCCATTGCGGCTGCCGAGCACGTCGGTATAGCGCCGGCTGTCGCCGCCGCTGTCCTGGCCCGATTTGAAAATGTGAAACGCCGCATGGAAGTGCGGGGCACTGTCGCACGCCCGTCTGGCAGCATCACCGTCTACGATGATTTTGCCCATCACCCGACGGCCATTCGGACCACCATCGATGGGTTACACCGCAAACTCGCGTCGGGCGAGCGCATTCTGGCGGTCTTCGAGCCACGTTCCAACACCATGAAGCTCGGTACCATGAAAGCGCAACTTCCCTGGAGTCTGGAACACGCGGATCTGGCGTTTTGCTACGCTGGCGCCCTGGATTGGGATGCTGGTGAGGTCCTCGCCAGCATGGGTGCCAAAGCACAGGTGGCGGACAGCATTGATGCCTTGGTAGCTCAAGTGGTGGCACAGGCGCGAGCCGGCGACCATATCCTGTGCATGAGCAATGGCGGTTTTGGTGGAATCCACCAGAAACTGTTGCAGACTCTGCAGGCTGCCTAACGCGAGCGACGCGCCTTGACCGCCTGCGCCAACAGTTCCAGCGCAGTACAGGAGTCTTCCCAGCCGAGGCAGGCATCGGTGATGCTCTTGCCGTATTCCAGTTTCTGCGCATCGTCCTTGCCGGGACTGAACTTCTGCGCACCCGCATGCAGATGGCTTTCCACCATGACACCGAATATGCTGGTCGAGCCGGTCGCCAGCTGGGCTGCAATAGCGCGAACAACATCGATTTGTTTTTCATGCCGTTTGCTGCTGTTGGCATGACTGCAGTCAACCATCAGCGTAGCCGGTAGCTTGGCAGAGAGAAGGTCTTTGCATGCCGCCGCTACGCTGGCCGCATCGTAGTTGGGTGACTTGCCGCCGCGCAGAATGAGGTGGCAATCGCGGTTACCGGCGGTTTGTACGATCGCCACCTGCCCGTTCTTGTGCACCGATAAAAAATGGTGACCGCCGGCAGCGGCCTGAATCGCGTCGGTGGCTATTCTGATGTTGCCGTCAGTCCCATTCTTGAAGCCAATCGGCGCTGAGAGACCGGATGCCAGTTCACGGTGCACCTGACTTTCTGTGGTGCGGGCACCGATGGCACCCCAGGAGATCAAGTCGCCAAGGTACTGGGGAGAAATGACGTCCAGAAATTCACTGCCGGCCGGCAAGCCCAGCCGGTTGATTTCTATCAGCAATTGACGCGCCATGCGCAGACCTTCGTCGATGCGGAACGTTTCGTCCAGGTACGGGTCATTGATGAGCCCCTTCCAGCCCACGGTGGTACGGGGCTTCTCAAAATAGACACGCATGACGATTTCCAAAGTGTCGGCATAGCGCTCGCGTTGCGCCTTGAGTCGTCGCGCGTAGTCGAGCGCAGCAGCTGGGTCGTGGATCGAACAGGGCCCTATCACGACCAACAGTCGGTCGTCTCTGCCGGCCATGATGTCATGAATGCGTTGGCGTGTGGCGCTGATCAGTGATTCGACCGGTGTCCCCAGAATTGGGAAAAAACGGATCAGATGCTCTGGCGGAGGCAACACGGTGATGTTCTTGATGCGTTCATCGTCGGTCTGACCCGTGCGGTCATTGAAGGGGGTCACCGGGTTTGCATGCCAGGCAGCGGTCCCGGCAGCAGTTGCTTTGGCATTCATGTTCAGATTCCCAAGGTGGTTCGGAAGTAAAGTCAGAAAGACAAAAAAAAACCGCCGGGGGTGCCGGCGGTTATTGGAATTTCAGGACGCTTTTTTTAGATACGCTCAGAAATCTCGACCGCCGCAGGCATTTGAGAACCAAAAATAGCTAAAGTAAAAACGAGCCGAATTCATGGTTCTGACTGTAGCATAGTTGGGGTCAGCCGGTTCCACCCACGGTCAGCCCATCGATGCGCAGTGTTGGTTGCCCGACGCCGACCGGAACACTCTGGCCCTCCTTGCCACAGGTGCCAACGCCGCTGTCGAGCTCCATATCGTTGCCGATCATGCTGATGCGGGTCAGTGCGTCCGGACCGTTGCCGACCAGGGTCGCTCCCTTCACCGGGTAGCGGATCTTGCCGTTCTCGACCCAATAGGCTTCACTCGCCGAGAACACAAATTTGCCAGAGGTAATGTCCACCTGTCCACCGCCAAAGTTGCTGGCATAAAGACCTTTCTTGATGCTGGCGATGATCTCCTTAGGGTCGTTGTCGCCACCGAGCATATAGGTATTGGTCATGCGCGGCATCGGTACCGACGCATAGCTTTCGCGTCGGCCGTTGCCGGTCGCGACAACACCCATCAGGCGCGCATTCATGGCGTCCTGCATATAGCCTTTGAGAATACCGTCCTCGATCAGAATATTGCGCTGGCTGGTATTTCCTTCATCGTCGACGTTGAGCGAGCCACGACGATCGGCCAGCGTGCCGTCGTCCAGCACGGTGACACCCTTGGCCGCCACGCGCTGCCCGATGCGACCGCTGAACGCACTCGAACCCTTGCGGTTGAAGTCGCCTTCCAGGCCGTGGCCGACCGCCTCGTGCAGGAGCACGCCGGGCCAGCCCGCTCCCAGCACGACCGGCATCACGCCCGCGGGCGCATCCACGGCTTCGAGGTTCACCA
>JBBQZA010000192.1:0-7675 GCA_038208175.1 Burkholderiales bacterium | reverse complement strand
TCCCACCCCCCTTCCCGCCACCCCTTCTTTCTATCTTGTTGCAATACCCGCCGCCGTACTTGCTCACTCCCCCCCCCCCCCCCCCCCCAACCCCCACAAACCCACCGGCCTCGGTGTCCACATTGGCCCAAAGCTTGTAATAGCGGCCCCATAGTGAGTTGGCGGGGTTGAGCTTCTCAAAGTTCTCGACCAGATGCGCGCCATCAAAGCGGTCGACTCCAAGGTCTGCCGTCATGGAAGCCAGCCATGAGCCACCGAGTGCTGCGCCGGAGTAACGCATCGGATTGAGTTTGGAACTGCCGGCCCAGTAGGACAGGGGCGCACCCACCACGATCAACGGGCCGAACAACTCGGGCCGGGTGGCGTTGAGCGCCATCATGGCCCAACCGGCCTGACAGTTGCCTATGACAACAGGTTTTGCCTTACATTGCGGATGGCGCGCAATGACAGTTTCGATGAAGCGCGCTTCGGCGTGCATGACTGTGAACAGGGTTTGTCCATCTTCCGGCTGCGGACGGAAAGTAACGAAATAAACTGCATGACCCGCATGCATCGCCACGCCCACTTCAGAGTCGAACTTGAAACCGCCAATGCCGGGGCCATGCCCGGCACGCGGGTCCACCACCACCACCGGGCGCAATTGCGGATTGACCGGCATGCCCTCGGGCGCCAGCAAGTGGAGCAGGGCGTAGTTGCAAGGGGCCGCCAGGTCGCGGCCATCGAGTACCAGTTCGTAGTCGAACCTGAGCAGCGGTGGCGTGCCTTTTTCCAGGTGTTCAAGGTAGGCGTTGCCACGGTTCAGCAAGGTGTCAAAAAACAGGCTGGCCCGCTGCGCGCTGTCCTCGAAATAAGAGCCCGGTTCAGTGTGGAGTGCGTCCGTCTGTGGGTCTGAAGTGGCTTTGGCTTTTGCCTTGCGGCTCGGCATGCTGCGCGTTGTCATGGTGTTATTCATTGAAGCACTCTGCCACAATCGGCAGATTCTTTACAGTATATCGACAGCAGTAGAAGGAAAACGGTGCATGGAAATCAAGAGCCTGCTGGATCAGCCCAGCAAACTGCCGACCATCCCCAAAATCACGCATCAGTTGATCCGCAGCTTCAGTGACGAAAACGTGGCCTCAAATGACATTGCAAATCAGCTTGCTGCCGATCCCGCCTTGAGCGCCAAGCTGTTGCGCCTGGCAAACTCGGCCTACTTCAATCTCTCGCGCACCATTGGCAGCGTCGATGACGCGCTGCGTATGCTCGGCTTTGTCATGGCACGCAATCTGGTGCTGGGCAACGGTATGGCGCATGCCTTTCGCAATACGCCCGGCATCGATTTGAAACAGTTCTGGCGCTACAACCTCTACACTGCCTGCGCCTCCAGATGGCTGGCTGAACGCTCGGATGTCAATGCCGATCTGGTCTTCACGGTGGCCCTGATGCATGGTGTCGGACAACTTCACATGCACGTTTGCATACCCCAGATGATGGTCCCCCTGGACAAGAAGATGCACGTACTGGATTCTGGGCGCGCCGAACTGGAAAGAAACGCCTTTGGCTTTCACCATGGAGAGGTCGCGTCCGAGCTGGCCAAAATCTGGAATTTTCCGCTGCCTATCGTTTCGGCGCTGCGCCACGTTCCGGAGCCCCTGGCGGCACAGGAGTTTTCCGCCGCCGCGGCCTTTGTGAACCTCGGTGCGTGGCGCGCGCGTTCTGAAGTTCTCAAGCTGGCTGAAGAGGAAATGCTGGCGAGTCGTCCGCTCGACGTCTGCAAGAAACTGGGCCTCGGTCTGGAAGAAACAAGCACACTCATGCCGGCCCTGACTGAATTGACCGAAGGCCTGGACGCCATGCTTGACTGAAATGGATGGCAGCTGGAAAGGTCGCTCGATAGAATAGAATAAATTCGCCAAAGCAGATTCCATCACCATGTCGAACCCGCCCACCAAGTCTGAAGAGAGTGAACCCGCTGCTGCGGATCACAGCAAATACTTGGTGCACTCCCGCCACGGGATCGTCGGCATTCTGGCTTCCCTGTGCAAGAACGCCAGCATGATCACTGCCTATCTGGACGGTGGTAACGATTTCATACTAACGGCTATCCTGGCGGTGCGCTCGGATCAGGACGAGGTGATCGCCGATTTCGGTGCCGATGCCGATACCAACCAGCGTGCACTGCAAAACGGCAGGCTGAATTTCACCGCCGAGCTTTATCGCATCCAGATTCGTTTCATGGTTGATATCTTGCGCAAGACCAGTTTCGAGGGGCACGATGCCTTCAGCTTTTCGGTGCCGAAAACATTGTTGCGCCTGCAGCGACGCGAGTCGTATCGGGTATCGATACCCATGGCGCGGCGACTGAAATGCATTCTGGGGGCGGAACATACCCCAAGTGAAGTGAGCATTGTCGACATCAGTTGCGGTGGCGTGGCTGTCATCGACGCGAACTATCCGAGTGATATCGAACCCGGAATGTATTTTCGCGGCTGTCGCATTCTGTTGCCCGGCAGCAGTGAAGTGGTGACGGATATGCATGTCAGAACCGTCACTGAGCTGACGCTGAAGAACGGCGTCAAGCAGTTGCGTGCCGGATGCGAATTCATCGGCATGTCGGGCCGTGACGAGGCCAAGATCCAGTTCTACGTCACCAAGCTGGAACGTGAAGACATGGCTCGGTCCAGCAGCATGTTTGGGGTTCTGCGCTAGCAGCAACCCCCCAATTGCCCAAGGAACGGGCCTTTCCTTGGCCTGTTGGGCCGATCAGTGAGCGGCACTTGCCCGAATAATCTTCCCAATCAGACGTAAAAGAAGCAAAGAGTCTGACTTAAGGGAACGGTGATCGTGCAAGCACTTGATCTCGGAAAACGTCAACCTGGGTCGCCCTGGCGTCCGGAAGGGGCGCGCCAGACAGGGCAGGCCCAGCGTTTGCGGCGCTCACCCGATCCCAAATATTATCCCTTGGGCTTGGGGCTGATTGCCGCCATAGCGTTGATCGGCGTCGGCGGTGTCACCTGGCTGGCCATGGGTTTGGCGCTGTTGCTGGCGCTCGGCGGCCTTGTGCTGGGTTTGCAATGGTCAAACCGGCACAGCGACTTGCAGCAATCAATTGACCACTATCTGCTGGGCCAGGCGGAATTTGGCGTCGAGGTGGTGCCGGTCTGGACCGGGCATATCGAGACCTCCCGGGAGCAGATGGAGTCGGCCGTCAATGCCTTGTCGGAGAGATTTGGCGGCATCGTGGACAAGCTCGATGCCACGCTGCGCACTGCCACGCAGGAGACGGACGGTATCGAAGGCCATGATCTGGTAACCGTGTTTAGCCGCAGTGGGCGCGATCTTGGCGCGCTGATTTCGACGCAGCAGGCGTCCATGAACAGCATGGAAAACATGCTCACCAAGGTGCAGGGCCTGGACCGATTCATTGCAGAGTTGCACGACATGGCCTCCGATGTCGCGCGCATCGCGCAACAAACCAATCTGCTCGCGCTCAATGCCGCCATCGAGGCCGCCCGCGTTGGCGAGATAGGCCGCGGCTTTGGCGTGGTTGCCAAGGAGTTCCGGATGTTGTCCAGCCAGTCCGGCGAAACCGGCAAGCGCATTGCCGAGAAGGTCAACATCATCAGTGCCGCGATCGTCGATACCTGCACCGTGGTGCGCGAATCGGTACAGACGGAAGACGGCTCCATGGAAGCGGCACGCGCCACCATCGGCCGCGTGCTGACCGACTTCAAGGGCATCACCGACGCATTTCAGCGCTCCAGCACCTTGCTCAAGGATGAGAGCGTCAGCATTCAGTCCGAAGTCAATCAGGCACTGGTTCAGTTGCAGTTTCAGGACCGGGTCAGCCAGATCATGTGCCAGGTCATCAAGAACCTTGAGCGTCTGCCCGCAGTGTTGCAAGAAAACCAGCAGCAGTACATGCAAACCAGGAACTTGCTGCCGCTGGACTCACAAGATTTGCTTGCCGAGTTGAAGAAGTCCTATGTCATGGTCGATCAGCACATGGTCCATGACGGCGGCAAGGTTGCGCACAGCAACACCACCGATATCCGTTTTTTCTAGAGGATGCCATGGCCAAAACCATCATGATTGTTGACGACTCCGCCTCCATGCGCCGGGTCGTCGGAATTGCGCTCAGGGGCGCCGGGTACGACGTGCTCGAAGGTTGTGACGGCAAAGACGCCCTGTCCAAGCTCACCGGCCAGAAGGTGCACATGATCATCAGCGACGTCAACATGCCGGTCATGGATGGCATTACGTTCCTGAAAGAGGTCAAGCAGATGGCGGCCTACAAGTTCACGCCAATCATCATGCTGACCACCGAGAGCGAGGAATCCAAGAAGCGGGAGGGCCAGGCGGCCGGCGCGCGCGCCTGGGTCGTCAAGCCATTTCAACCCGAACAATTGATTGGAGCAGTCGCACGGCTGTGTTTGCCATGAGTACCCCCAACGTATTGCGTATCGAAGGCGAGCTCACCATATTTCGGGCCGCTGATCTCAAGCCAGCCCTGCTAGCGATCCCGCCCTTGACCGACATAGACCTCTCAGGCGTGACCGAGATCGACACGGCCGGCCTGCAATTGCTGATGCTGGCCAAAAAAGCCGCCAGGGCTGAAGACCGTGAGTTGCGACTGACAGGTCACAGCGCTGCCGTGCTGGAGGTGTTTGAGTTGCTCAATGTGGCAGCGTATTTTGGCGATCACCTGGTGATGGATTCCCGCACCAAGGCTGGCGCCTCAAGGAGTTCTCATGGATCTTGATGACGCACTGGAGATATTCATTGTCGAAAGCCGTGAACTGCTCCAAGACATGGAGGCCGCCTTGCTGGCAGTCGAAGGCGCTGAAGAAACAGTCGAGATGATCAATGCCATCTTTCGCGCTGCACACACCATCAAGGGCTCGTCGGGCTTGTTCAGCCTGGATCACATCGTGGCCTTTACCCACGTGGTGGAGAGCGTGCTGGACCGCGTGCGCGGCGGCAAACTTGAGCTGTCCGACAAACTGGTGGTGCTGTTGCTGGCCTGTTGTGACCACATGGGCGCGCTGGTTGAAGGCGTAGCGGCTGGCGAGCGCGCAGGCTCGACCGAACTTCTGCAGCAGGGTGAGCCACTGCTGACCCAGTTGCGCTCCTATCTGGACGGTGTCAAGGCAGCCCCGGCGCAAGCCCAGAAGTCAACCGCCGTGTCGCCCAGTCCATTGAGCGCTCAGGAATCCGAGCACGTCAGGCGCATCGGGGGTGACAGCGTCAATGCCGATCACTGGCATATCTCGGTGCGCTTTGGGCCCGACGTATTGCGCAACGGCATGGATCCGCTGTCGTTTATCCGCTACCTGGGAACCATGGGCAAGATCATTGGCATTGCCACATTGACGGAAGCCTTGCCCGGCGCCGCTGCCATGGATCCCGAGACCTGCTACCTGGGGTTCGAGATTGCTTTCCAAAGTCGCTCAGACAAGGCTGCGATCGAGAAGGTGTTTGAATTTGTCCGTGATGACAGCCGCCTTTTGATTCTGCCGCCACACAGCCTGATTTCAGAATACGTCAGTCTGATTGGCCAACAGCAGGGCGAGTTTACGCGACTCGGCGAGATGCTGGTGGCCTGCGGCACCCTGACCCAGCAGGAACTCGATGCGGCGCTCAATTCCCAGGCCGACAGCCCGGACACGCCCATCGGCACTATTTTGGTGGAGCAGGGTTCGGTGCAGCCCGAGGTGGTTGAAGCGGCGCTGACGCGGCAAAAGCAGGTGAAGGAAATCGGCGCTGCGGAGAGCCGCTCCATCCGCGTCGATGCCGACAAGCTCGATCAACTCATCAACCTGGTAGGCGAGCTGATCATTGCCGGCGCCAGCGTCAACATGATCGCGCACCGCGCCAAAGTCATCGAACTGCAGGAGGCCACCTCCAAACTGTCGACGCTGGTAGAAGAAGTGCGCGACAGCGCGCTGCAACTGCGCATGGTCAAGATCGGCGCCACCTTCAGCCGCTTTCAGCGTGTTGTGCACGACGTGTCGCGCGACCTTGGCAAGGACATTACGCTGGTCATCGACGGTGAAGACACCGAACTCGACAAGACCGTGGTCGAAAAAATTGGCGACCCGCTGATGCACCTGGTGCGCAATTCGATGGACCATGGTATTGAATCAGCCGATGTGCGTGCCAAGCGCGGCAAGCCGATACAAGGCACGCTCAAGCTCAACGCGTATCACGATTCAGGCGCCATCGTCATCACCGTGGAAGACGATGGCGGTGGTCTCAAGCGCGAGCGCATTCTGGCCAAGGCGATCGAGCGCGGCCTGGTCGAAGCCGGTCATCAAATGAGCGATGCCGATGTTTATGCGCTGATTTTCGAGCCCGGTTTTTCAACCGCGGAGAAGGTCACCAACCTGTCGGGGCGCGGTGTCGGCCTGGATGTGGTCAAACGCAATATCACCGCACTGCGCGGCACCGTCGGCTTGACCAGCGCGGAAGGCGTTGGCACCACCGTTACCGTGCGCCTGCCGCTGACGCTGGCCATCATCGACGGTTTCCTGGTGGGGATCGACAAGTCGGTCTACGCGATTCCGCTGGACATGATTGAAGAATGCATTGCGTTTTCTGCCGAGCCCGGCCAGGACTACACCAATCTGCGCGGTCAGGTGCTCCCGTTTATCCGCTTGCGCCGCCTGTTTTCGGTGCCGGGCACGTCCAGCCGCGGCGAAAACATTGTGGTGCTCAAGCACAACGGTCTAAGAGCCGGCCTGGTGGTGGACAACCTGCTGGGCGAGTTTCAGACCGTCATCAAACCGCTGGGCAAGATGTTTTATCAGTCCAAATGCATCAGTGGTTCGACCATTTTGGGTAGTGGTGATGTGGCGCTGATTCTGGATGTGCCGGCACTGGTGCAGCAGGCGGTGTCGGGCGCTGCGCAGGTGAATAACGGCGAAGCAGCAGTGGCTGCCTGAGCCCGTGTCATGAGACTTCTTTTGGGTGATACAAGTTTTGACTTTCTTTTGTTTTTGAGGAGATTTAAATGTTTGGAAATTTAAAAATCGGCATACGACTAACCATCGGGTTTGCCGTGACATTGATATTGTTGGTCGTCGTCGCATTGATGGGCTACACGCGCATCAACGCCTTGAACACCGAAGTGATGGGCTTGGTAAATGACAAGTTCCCGAAGACGGTGCAGGCTAACGACATGATCGATGCCATCAATGTCATTGCCCGTCGGCTGCGCAATGCCTACATCTTTCCTGCTGCAGCGGACGCGGCAAAAGAACTTGATGCCGTTACAGAGCAGCGCAAGATCATTGCCGAACGCCTGGAGACGCTGCAAAAGAGCGTCACCAGCGACGCCGGAAAGGCTCACCTGAAAAAGGTCCAGGATGCCCGAGCAGCCTATATCCCCCAGATGGACAAGTACATTGAAGCCCTGAAGGCGAACAAACGCGAAGAAGCGGTGCACTTGCTGCAAAATGACCTGCGCAAAACGCAGAATGATTACATGAGCGCAATTAACGCCATGGTCGATTTCCAAACCGAATTGGTTCAAAAGGCCGGCAAAGAAGCCGACGCGATGGCCGATTCAGCCGAGCGTATTTTGTTGATCCTGGCTGCCGTCGCCACGCTGATAAGCGTCCTGATAGGCTGGTTGATTACCCGCAGCATTACCCGCCCGGTCGGTCAATTGATGGAAGGTGCCGACAAGATG
>JBBQZA010000191.1:0-7695 GCA_038208175.1 Burkholderiales bacterium | reverse complement strand
CAACCCAAGGAGAGCCCTGATGCAAGTCTTCTTCAAGTCGCATGATCCGCAAGCAGCCGAGCTGCTCGATCTGAGCCAGCGCCGCACCATGCCCATACCCATGCCGGCGGACCAGGATCGCATGGCCAACGCAAGGTGAGAGGTGACAACTATGGTCCAAAGTTGATCTGTGCACCCGCATCGCTGCGGCGCGGCCACCCACCAACAATATCTGCGCCGGAGACTGCATGGACGCCGTATCCCCCTACGCCCTGAAGCCCTGGCTGGCCCAGTACGGCAGTGCCATCCCTGCTGCCCTGCAGGCGCCAGCGCACGCCAGTCTGCCGGCCATGGCCCGCGCCGCGGCGCAGCGTTTCGCCACCCAAACCGCGTTCACCACCGTCATGCCGAATGGCATGTACGGTTCGTTGAGCTATGCCCAGGTGGACGAGATGAGCGACGCCTTCGCCCGCTACCTGCGCAGCGTGCTGCGCCTGCAGGCCGGTGACCGCGTGGCGCTGCAGATGCCCAATTGCCTGAGCTACCCGGTGGCCCTGCTGGGTGTGCTCAAGGCCGGCTGTTTGGCCGTCAACACCAACCCGCTGTACACCGCCACCGAGATGGCGCACCAGTTCAAGGGCAGCGGCGCCAAAGCCGTGGTCATCATTGACCTGTTCGCCGACAAGCTGCAGGAGGCGTTGCCCAAGACCGACATCCAACACGTCATTCTGACGCGCATCCCCGAGTTCTTCCCCCCGCTGGTGGGCGGCATCGTGCAGGCGGTGATGAAGCACTGGAACCGCGCCATCCCAGCCCACGCCTTGAGTGTGACGCGGCTGCCTGAGGCCTTGCAGCAAGGTCGCAGCGCCGGCGGCGACACCGCCGGCTGGGCGCAGGACCTGGGCCACGACAGCCTGGCGCTGCTGCAGTACACCGGCGGCACCACGGGGGTGGCCAAGGGGGCCATGCTCACACACGGCAATCTGCTGTGGAACCTGGCGCAAATGCGCGCCATGTGCGCCAGCCATGTCGAAGACGGCAAAGAGGTGGTGCTGACGGCGCTGCCGCTTTATCACATCTTTGCTTTCACGGTGAACTTCCTGTGCATGTTCGACGCCGGCGCGCGCAACATCCTGGTGCCCAGCCCGCGCCCCGTGCAGAACCTGCAGCGGGCGATTGAAAACTACAAGATCACCTGGATCACGGGCGTCAACACCCTGTACAACGCGCTGCTCAACGAAGAGTGGTTCAGCGCTTTCCCGCCCAAGCACATCAAGGCCGCCGGCGGTGGTGGCGCGGCCATGCACCACGCGGTGGTGCAGCGCTTTGAACAGGTCGTGGGCGCGCCGCTGGTCGAAGGCTACGGCCTGACCGAGTCCAGCCCGGTGGTGTGCTTTCAGCCGCTGAACCTGCCGCGCGTCAAGGACAGCATCGGCATCCCCGCACCCATGACCGAAGTCCGCCTGCTCGACGACGCCGGCCACGACGTGCCGCTGGGCCAACCCGGCGAACTGGTGCTGCGCGGGCCACAGGTGATGCATGGCTACTGGCAGCGGCCGGAGGCCACGGCCGAAGTGCTCAAGGACGGCTGGCTGTTCACCGGTGACGTGGCGGTGATGGACGACCAGGGCACCTTCCGTATCGTCGACCGCAAGAAAGACATGATCCTGGTCAGCGGTTTCAACGTCTACCCTAACGAGATCGAAGACGCGCTGGCCCGGCATCACAAGGTCTTGGAAGCGGCGGTGATTGGCGTGCCCGACGCCAAGACCGGCGAGGCCGTGCGCGCCTTTGTCGTCAAGCGCGACGACACGGTCAGCGCCGAAGAACTGATGGCCCATTGCCGTACGCTGCTCACCGGCTACAAAATACCGGCGCGCATCGACTTCCGCGAAGAACTGCCCAAGACCGCTGTGGGCAAGATCCTGCGCCGCGACCTGCGCAGCGAAGTCCTGGCTGCGGCCAAATCCAGAACCGGGGCCTAAGCCATGCTCTCAGATACCGAAACCAAACTGCTGGGCGTGATGATGATGATCATCATGCTGGGCATGGGCGCGAGCCTGACCTTCAAGGACTTTGCGATCGCGCTGCGCAAGCCACAGGGCGTGATCATCGGACTGGTCACGACCTATGTGCTCACGCCCATCATCGGCGTGGCTCTGGCCTACGCCCTGAAACTGCCTCCGCCCTATGCCGTGGGCTTGATTCTCATGGCCTGCCTGCCCGGCGGCACCACGAGCAACATCTTCAACTACTTCAGCAAGGGGGTGCTGAGCCTGTCGATCCTGATGACCATCGTCTCGACGCTGTTCGCCGTGGTGATGGTGCCGGCGGTGCTGCACCTGGCCACATCCGGCATCTCCGGCGAATGGCGCATCCCGCCAGAAAACGTGGCCCAAGTGCTGTTTGTGCTGCTGGTGCCAACCGTCATTGGCATGCTGCTGCGCCTCTGGAACGCCAACGTGGGCGCGTTGATCGAGATGCTCGGCGGGCTGCTGGGCATCGTCGTCATCCTGTTCCTGATCGTCTCCTGGGTGCCGCGCAACTACCAGCTGCTGGCGTCCACGCCTTGGCCGGTGTACGTCGGCGCAATCGGCCTGGGGCTGGTGGGCTTTTTGGTCGGCTACGGTTTTGCGCGGCTAGTCCGCCAGGACACGCGCCGCGCACGCACCATCGCTCTTGAAACCGGCATCCAGAACGGCCCGCTGGGCGTGCTGATCGTGTTGCTGACCTTCCAGGGTGTGCAGCAGCAAGAAGTGCTGCTGATCCCGGTGCTGTACTCGTTGTTCATCGTCATAACCTCGAGCATGGTGACGGTTTGGTTCCGCCGCATCACGCAGCGCGAAGAGCTGGCACGCGACACGGCCAAGATCGGCGCGCTCGCGCGGGCCTGAGCAGGCGGTTTGCGCGCATGGCGCAGGTCAGGCGCCAGGATGCCCAGCGCGGTGTGGACTTACCCCGTTCCCCGGATCGGTCGAGGCTTGGATTTCCCAAGCCTTTTCCTGTTTCTCTTCGTGGTTTCACGCTCCCGCAGGGGGCCGTCTGGGCGCCCGCCAGGGCGCTCAGACGGCCACCTGCGGTCGCCAGAAACGAGCCAGTGGCATATGCACCGAGCAGCAGGTCTTCACAAAGCGGCTGGACAATTCACGGCATGGCGTCAGGTTGCAGGCCAAGCTCGGGCGCAGCCTTCCAAGTAGTCGAGCACATCGAGTTCGGATCGGTACACATGCCCGTCGGCAATGAGAACGATCGCAATGAGGCGCGCAGCGGGTTCGGGACTGTTGCAGGGGTAGGTACGCATGGCGGCTTTGTCTTCCATGTAGCGCGCAAGGAATGGGGGAGGCTGATCGAGAAGAGGTCGCCCGATGGACGACCTCTGAACCGAAACGGCTCGGCTACTCGTTCCGGTGACGACGCTGCCCCTTTGGATCGGGCTGCGCAGTCGCAATTCGAACCGGGATCAGGGCCAGCGCCCGCGGTTGGCGCGCTGACCACAAGCTGTGCGACGCAGAGGCGCCGAGCGGGTCCGAACTGCGCACTGCGATCACGACGCTGCGACGCTGATGGGCGCCGGCCTTTGCACCGTCGATACCATCAAGCGGAGTGTTGACCCGGGCAAGCAGCCACTGCAGAGGCCGAAGGGCCTTGCGCAGTCGATCCATGACGCGCTGTTGCCAGGCAGCGTCCTGCGGGTGGTTGGTACTGAGTTGAGTCTTCATTGGCGAACCTCGAGAGTGTTGAAACAGACACGAATATCGGCTGGATCGGCACCAGGAAGAAGCAGGGTGTCCGAGGTCCCAGGTGCGGGAAAAGCCAACCTGATCGGACCGGGCCGCAGCCTTTGGCAACAGGTGCAAACCATGCGAGTCCAATCGCCAGCCGCCGTTCTGACCTCGTGAGGCCCACGTGCTGCGCGCGCCGAACCGGAACGGCGACATGGCTCTGAATGTGGATGACGGCGGGCAGTCGCGCCCAGGCCCGGGCCCGGGGCCAGCGCCCGGGCCCGATGCGCTGACCGCATCCATCGGGTTTCCCGAGGTTGGAGTCACTGATTTGCTTCTTTTTCGAAACGCCGATGCGCCCTACCTTCCGACTGTCCCTCAACCGATGGAGAGCTGTGATGCAGGTTCTGTGCAAGTCCCGTGATCCACAAGCCGACGAGCTGCGGGACGTCGCGCAACGCCGCATGCGCTTCGTGTTTCGACGCATCGACTGGCTGGTACCGAGAGCCACTGTGCAGCTGTCCGATGTGAATGGCCCGCGCGGCGGCATCGACAAGCGCTGCCGGGTTGAGATCAAGAGCGATGTCGCCGGTACCGTGGTGGTCGCTTCCGTGGCCCGCCGAGGCGTCTGGCTTGATCGCGGCGAACTCGACAAGCTGATCGAACGTTCGGGCTCAGCGGCGCCCGTCAGATCCGACGCAACGAACAACGAGCGTCAGCCCGAGTTCGTCGATTCGGACCACCAGCACAACCGAGGCCGCAGCACGGGCCGAAGGAAGTCGTGGTTGAACGACATCTTCGATTGATTCCGACCACCTCACCCTCGGAGAAGACAACATGCGCACCTATCCGTGCAACAGCCCGCAGGCCGCCGCCCGCATCGTCGCGCTGACCGTCCTGGCAGACCGGGACATCGGCAAGACCGAGCTCGACCTGCTCGACCGCCTGGCCATTCACGAGCAACTAGGTCTTGACCGGCTGGAGTTCCATGCCGTCCTCGACAGCCTCTGCGAAGACCTCTTGTCGAGCGAGCAACTGCAATGGGCTGACGCGTGCCCGGTGGATGACCGCACGCTGGCCGAGTTGATAGGCGAGATCGAAGATCCACCGCTGCGGCGGAGGCTGCTGCGCCTGTGCATCGAGATCGCCGAGGCCGACGCGCAGGTTGCCGAGGGCGAATCGATCGTGTTGACCGCTGCCGTCGAGCACTGGGGCTTGCACCACGAGATGCTTCGGTCGCCGGACCGGGACCTGCTGGCAAGGACAACAACGTAGCGGGCGAGTCGCGTCGACAGCCATCGGATTTGAAGCGACGACCGCAAGCCGAATCAAGCATTTCAATCAAGGAGAATGTCATGGGTATCTCGGAAATCGTGGGTCTTTTCGGCAGCTTCGGCGTGCTTGTCGGGCTGCTGGCGGTCGTTGCCATCGTCCTCTACCTTGCGCCCATCCCGCTGTGGATTGCGGCCTGGGCCTCGGGTGCGTACGTGGGATTGATGACACTGATCGCGATGCGGCTACGCCGCGTTCCGCCCGGCGTGATCGTGACGGCACGGATCAGCTCGGTCAAAGCGGGCATCGACATCTCCATCAACGACCTGGAAGCCCACTATCTGGCGGGCGGCAATGTGGTGCGGGTGGTCAACGCGATGATCTCGGCCGACAAGGCCAACATCCCGCTGCCGTTCAAGCGTGCCGCCGCCATCGACCTTGCCGGGCGCAATGTGCTCGAGGCGGTGCAGATGTCGGTGCTGCCCAAGGTGATCGAGACGCCCAAGATCGCCGCCGTGGCAAAAGACGGCATTCAGCTCATCGTCGTCTCGCGCGTCACGGTGCGCACCAACATCGACCGCTTGGTCGGCGGCGCGGGCGAGGAAACGATCATCGCGCGTGTCGGCGAGGGCATGGTGAGCACCATCGGTTCGGCGACTTCGCACAAGAGTGTGCTCGAGAACCCCGATCACATTTCCAAGCACATCCTGTCCAAGGGCCTGGACGCGGGCACGGCCTACGAGATCCTGTCCATCGACATTGCCGATGTCGACGTCGGCGAGAACATCGGCGCCAAGCTGCAGATCGACCAGGCCAATGCCGACAAGCAGATCGCCCAGGCCAAGGCTGAAGAGCGCCGTGCGATGGCCGTGGCACTGGAGCAGGAGATGCGCGCCCGCGTCGTCGAGGCTGAAGCCGAGGTTCCGCGCGCCATAGCCGAGGCCTTCCGCCAGGGCACCCTTGGCGTGATGGACTACTACCGCATGAAGAACGTGGAGGCCGACACCGCCATGCGCGACGCCATTGCGGCCATTGACGATGCACCGCCGGCACGCCGGCGCGCGGCGTAGAACGGAGGCGTGCGATGAGCCTGGAAACACTCCTGATGGTCCTTGCCGTGGTTCTCGCGGCTGTCTTCAATGTCATCCTTCCGTGGGTCAGGAAGCGTCAGGACGGTGGGCAGTCTGGCAACGCCGAGCCCGAAGAACTTCGGGAGGCACCGACAGCGGTGCCGGCGCCGGAGTTCGGGACACGGCGTAACGCGCCGACCAGAACCACAGCGCCCATGGCGCCCGCCGTGGCGCGACCGGCGAGGCGCTCACCGGTGGGCAGTCTGCCGGGAATGCGCGATGGGATCGTGCTCGCGGCGGTGCTCGGCCCGTGCCGTGCGCAGACGCCGTTCGTCTGACGAAGCGACGCTCTCACCCCGGGTTGCAGCGCCGGGCGGACCAGGACTCGTTCGCAAGAACCGAACCGTGGACCACGAAAGGCCTGCTTTGTTCGATTGCGGAATCGGCAGATGATCGTTGGATTGAGCAGAAGCGGAGGAAAGAACATGTGGCACGGAGTAGCTTGGCTGGTGACGGGCTGTTTGTTGGCCCTTTGGTCCTTGGGCGCCTGGGCGCTGCATGCGGTGGCGCAATGGGGAGCAGGGTTTGCCGGCACGAACGCAGCCGGCGCGGCCGGGGGACTGGCGGGTGTGGCCCACCAAGTGGGCGCACTCCGCCCGCCCGAATGGCTGGCCGCATGGCTGCCTCCGGGCGCACAGGAGCAGTGGGGTGCCATGGTTTCCACTTTCACGCCATGGGTCGAGTACGCCTTGACCCACGCTCCGAGCTTGGTCGCCTGGTTGGCACCTGCGATCTGGGTGGTCTGGGCCCTGGGCGGCGTGCTGCTGCTGGCGCTGGGAGGTGGCTTGAGTGCGTTGATCCTCGTGATCAAGCGCCGCGGGCCCTCGCCGGCAATGGCCTGAGCTGGCCCGCTCGTTCGGGGCGAAGGGCATCCGCCAAACCGGGTCTTCGTTACGGGTTCAAACCCAGCGCCAAGTCCCTTGAAGGGGGCCGCGATAGACACTGATAGAGGAACTCTCTGATGAAACGCATTGCCTTGTTCTTGCTGACCAACCTGGGCGTGATGCTCGTGCTGGGCCTGGCTGTGAACGTGCTCGGCCTCAACCAGTTCCTCACTGCCAACGGCCTCAGCCTGACGGGCTTGCTGGGCTTTGCGCTGATGATGGGTTTCGGCGGCGCATTCATCTCGCTGTTGATCAGCAAGCCGATGGCCAAATGGACCACCAGGCTGCAGGTGATCAACGGCTCGCCCGACCCGACGCATGCCTGGCTGGTGAGCACCGTCGACCGCTTTGCGAAAGAGGCGGGCGTGAAGACGCCCGAGGTCGGCATCTACGAAGGGCCGCCCAACGCATTCGCCACCGGCGCATTCAAGAACTCGGCCCTGGTGGCCGTGTCCACGGGACTGCTGGAGTCCATGACGCAAGACGAGGTCGAAGCCGTCATCGGCCATGAGGTGGCCCACGTGGCCAATGGCGATATGGTCACCATGGCGCTGATCCAGGGCGTGATGAACACCTTCGTAGTCTTCTTGTCGCGCGTGATCGGCTACTTCGTGGACAAGGTCGTGTTGCGCAATCAGAACGAGGGGCCGGGCATTGGCTACTACGTCACCACCATCGTGATGGATATCTTGCTGGGTGTGGTGGCCG
>JBBQZA010000190.1:0-7807 GCA_038208175.1 Burkholderiales bacterium | reverse complement strand
CCTGGGCAACGTGAGTTACCAGATTCCGTGCCACGGCCGGGTGCAGAACATTGGCAAGAAGACCGAAGAGATGCTGAAGATGATTCCCGGCACGACGATCAACACGATCGAGCGCTGTTCGGGACATGCCGGCACTTTTGGCGTGAAGAAAGCCACGCACCAGCAGGCCATGAAAATCGGCAAGCCGGTGTTCAAGGCGATGGCCAGCATGAAGAATGGAGCGAAGCCGGATTTCATCAGCTCCGACTGCCCGCTGGGCGGTCACCACATTGCGCAGGGTTTTGAGGTCAATGGCTTGGGTGCGCCCGAGTTGCGGCACCCGCTCAGTCTGGTGGCACGCGCCTATGGTTTGAAATGATTTATCGATTTGAGAAACGACATGCAATTAACCGGACATATCAGCCCCCAGAGCCTCATGACGCTGGAAGCCTACAGCAAGTGGCGCAAAGTCAACAAAGCTGCCGTCATGGCGCAGCGCAAACTGCGCAGCGTGCGTTTGGGTGAGCACATCAACCTGCAGTTTGAGAGCGAAACCACCGTTCGCTACCAGATTCAGGAGATGCTGCGCATCGAGAAGATATTTGAAGAAGAGGGCATTGCGCAGGAGATAGCAGTCTATGTACCGCTGATGCCGGATGGCGCCAACTGGAAAGCGACGATGATGATCGAATACCCCGATGTCAACGAACGCCAGCGCGAGTTGGCGCGTTTGATAGGCATCGAAGACCGCTTGTTTGTCGAGGTCGAAGGGCAGAGCCGGGTCTATGCGATTGCTGATGAAGACATGGACCGCGAGAACGAGGAGAAGACATCGGCGGTGCACTTTGTACGTTTTGAGCTGACACCGGCGATGTGTGCTGCAGTCAAGGCCGGTGCCGGGGTCAAGATCGGCTGCGACCACACCCATTACCCGGCGCATACCGTGATTGCGCCCGAGACCCTGACGTCGCTGGCTGGCGATCTGCGCTAGCCGCTCATGCTGCTGTTGCTGTCCCCAGCCAAATCGCTGGATTTCGAAACTCCGGCGGGGCATGTTGCGCACACCAAGCCGCTGTTCGTCAAACAGGCAACTGAACTGATAGCCCTGTTGCGGGAAGAGTCACCGCAACAGATTGCATCGCTGATGGGGCTCAGCGATGCGCTGGCAACGCTGAACGTGGCGCGTTACCAGGCCTGGCGTCCCAGATTCAGCGCGAAGAATTCAAAGCAGGCGGTACTGGCATTCAACGGCAATGTCTATGGCGGTCTGGATGCCAGCAGTTTGCAGCCCGATGAGACGGAATGGTTGCAGGCCCATGTCTGCATTTTGAGCGGCTTGTACGGTGTTTTACGACCGCTGGACTGGATGCAACCCTACCGGCTCGAAATGGGTACTTCGCTTGAAAATGCGCGGGGCCATAACCTGTATCAGTTTTGGGGCACGCAGATTTCACAGTACCTGAATCAGCGGCTGCGGCGCGAAGTTTCGCCGCTGCTCATCAATCTGGCATCCAAGGAATATTTCAAGGCAGTCGATTTGAAGGCGCTGAAGGTGCGCGTCATCGACTGCGTCTTTGAAGAGTACCGCGCCGGTCAGTACAAGGTAGTCGCGCTGCACGCCAAGCGGGCGCGTGGCTTGATGGCGCGCTATGCGGCGCAGCAACGGGCGCTGACGCCAAGGCAACTTGAAGGTTTCAAGCTGGAAGGTTACGCATTTGATGCTGCAGCCTCAAGACCAGAACGGCTGGTTTTTCGGCGACGCCAGCAATGAAGGTCCGAGCCAACGGCAGTGACATCGAGGCCCCGACTGCATGAATGACCCTGAAAATTCACCGCTCGGCAAAGTGTTCGCGTACCTCGACCAGTACGATGCTTCGCTTCTGTTCCCGATTGCGCGTGCCGGGAAGCGCGCCGAGCTGGGCATCAGCGGTGAGCTGCCTTTTCTGGGGGCTGACATGTGGACTGCGTTCGAGCTGAGTTGGCTCAATTTGCGCGGCAAACCCCAGGTGGCGTTGATGCATTTCACGGTGCCGTGCGAAACGCCCAACATCGTCGAGAGTAAGTCTTTCAAACTCTATCTCAACAGTTTCTCCAACAGTCGGTTTGTCGACGCCGAGGCGGTCAGGACGCGCTTGCGCACGGACCTGAGCGAAGCGGTCTGGCGTGGTGCCAATCCGGCGTTGATTGGACTCAGGATGCTGCTACCGGATCTCTTTGACCGGGAGCCGATTCATGAACTGGACGGACTGAATCTGGATCGGCTCGATATAGAGTGCAAGCACAGTCAGCCGGCGCCTGAGCTGCTCAGGGCAATTCAGGGCCAAGCGCCCGTGACGGAAGTGCTTGTCAGCAAGCTGTTCAAAAGCAATTGCCCGGTGACCGGTCAGCCCGATTGGGGCAGCGTGCAGATCAGCTACAGCGGAGCGCAGATAGAGCAGGAGGGGCTGCTCCAGTACCTGGTGAGTTATCGCAACCACAACGAATTTCATGAGCAATGCGTGGAGCGCATCTTCATGGACATCTGGAGGCGTTGCAAGCCGATCAAACTGGCGGTCTATGCCCGCTACACACGCCGCGGTGGTCTGGACATCAATCCGTTTCGCACCAGCTACGCGCAGGCACTGCCACCCAATATCCGTACCGCCAGGCAGTGAGGGAGCTTCAGAGCAGGCGCGCGGCCTCGCGTGCGGCGACCAGGCCTTCGTCGGTCGGAATCAACCACACTTCAACCCGGCTCTGCGGGCTGTGAAGGGCGGCTATCTGATCGCCCTTGGCCTGACGGTTGAGTTCCGGATCAAGCACGACGCCGAGCCAGGACAACTGCTCGCAGACCTCTTTCCGCAGCACGCTGTCGTGTTCACCAATGCCACCGCTGAAGCTCAGCACATCCAGTCCGCCCAGACAAGCCACCAGGGCGCCCGATTCGCGCACGATGCGATGCGTAAACAGGTCGATTGCCCGCAGCGCCGCTGCACTGCCGTCTGCGCGCAGACCGCGCATATCGGCTGAAATGCCGGATACGCCGAGCAGACCGCTTTGCTTGTAGAGCAGGGTTTGCAGCCGCTCGAAGTCCCACCCCTGTTGCAGCAGGTACAGCACAACACCGGCGTCGAGCGAGCCGCAGCGGGTGCCCATCATGAGACCGTCCAGTGCCGAAAAACCCATGGTGGTAGCACAGCTTTTTCCGTTGCGCGCTGCGCACAGGCTGGCGCCATTGCCCAGATGCGCCATTACGACCCGGCCGCCAGAATGCGCACTGCGTTGTTGCAGCATGCCCATCACGTACTGGTAAGACAGGCCATGAAAGCCGTAACGTCGCACACCCTGCGCGCTCAACCACTGCGGCAAGGCAAAGCTGTATTCCAGCGCGGGCAGCGTGGCGTGGAAAGCGGTATCGAAACAGGCGACCTGAGGAATTGACGGAAACGACTTCTGAAAGGCCCGGATGCCCTGCAGATTCTGCGGTTGATGCAGCGGCGCCAGTGAACTGAGTTGGCTCAGTTGCGCCAGCACCTCGTCGGTGACAAGCACGCTGGCGCAGAAGCGCTCGCCGCCATGCACGACGCGGTGCGCAATGGCGTCAAGCGTGGCAAGGTTTGGGTTGTCGGCCAGCAGCTCACCCAGGCAGCGCAGGGCTTGTTCAAAAGGATCGTCTCCGGTGGCCGGCAATGTGCGGCTTTGCCGACGTGCCTCGAAGGTCCAGTCCAGCACCGGCGCGCCGCCTGGCTCCAGACCTTGGATGATGCCACTGAGCACACTGGCCTGCACCTCACCGAGTTGCAGCGGGTAAACGGAAAACTTCAGCGTGGACGAGCCCGCATTGACGGCAAGTATGGCCATGGGAACTTCTTACCAAGACTCGCGCGGTTGGTCGCGGCGGGCGTGGTGCGCCGCCATCAGTGCCAGCAGGGATGACGCGACCCGGTTCATCGGACCGTCGGCGCGGCTGGTCAACGCAATCGGTACCCGCGCACCCAGCACCAGACCGGCGCCGCTGGCGCCGGCCAGATATTCCAGCTGCTTGGCCAGCATATTGCCCGATTCCAGATCCGGCACGGCCAGAATGTCTGCATCTCCGGCGACCGATGACTTGATATTCTTGACCTGCGCCGCGGCGGCTGAAATGGCATTGTCGAAAGCCAGCGGACCGTCGAGGATGCCGCCCTTGATCTGGCCCCGCTCGGCCATCTTGCACAGCGCTGCGGCGTCCAGCGTCGATGGGATGCTGGGGTTGACGGTTTCAACCGCCGACAAAATGGCAACCTTGGGCGTCTTGACACCCATGATGCGGGCAAATTCGATGGCGTTCTGGATGATGTCGACCTTCTCCGGCAGGGTCGGACGAATGTTCAGGGCGGCATCGGTGATCAGCAGCGGTTTGCTGTAAAGCGGGATGTCAAAACGAAACACGTGCGACATGCGTCGGCCGGTGCGCAAGGAGCGCTGCCTCAGCACGGCACGCACCAGCTCATCGGTGTGCAAACTGCCTTTCATCAGCACAGCGACATCGCCCTTGACCGCCAGTTCGGTGGCTCTTTCTGCTGCGGCGTGGCTGTGTGGCACAGAGATGATATCGATGCCGGTCAGGTCAATGCCAGCCTGATCTGCCAGATGCCGAATCCGGGTTTCAGGGCCAATCAGCACCGGCACGATCAGGCCGTAGCGGGCGGAGTCCATGGCGCCGCTGAGTGAACCGGCATCACAGGGGTGAACGACGGCACAGCGCACTGGCGCCAGACCGGCACCCAGCGCCAGCAATTCCCGGAAGCGGGCTTGCGGGTCAAACAACTGGATTTGCGGTGCATGGACCCGCGCCAGGTGCACCTTTTCGGTCGGCGCCAGCACCCGTGCCGTGCCATGCAGCACGCGTTCGCCCTTCTGATTGAGCACCTGGCAATCAAGCTCGACGCTCTTCTTTGCCTCGTCCTTGCTGACTACGGTGGCGGTCACGGTGAGCGTATCGCCGATACGGACCGGCTTAGTGAAGTGCAGCGCCTGATCCAGGTAAATGGTGCCGGGACCCGGAAACTGGGTGCCCAGCAGCGCTGAAATTAGCGCACCGCCCCACATGCCGTGGGCGATGACACCGTGAAACAGGGTGTCGTTGGCGTATTTGGCATCCAGATGCGCCGGGTTGGTGTCACCCGAGACGGCGGCAAAAGCCTGGATGTCAGCCAGCGTCAAGGTTCTCAGCAGGCGGGCGCTTTGGCCCAGCTTGATTTCATCAAAAGTGACGTTTTCAATCAGGTCGGGGTTGAGAGGCAAATTCATAGTGCCTCAAGTATCTACGGGAAAACCCTCAGTCCTGGGCTCTGCAGCAAAATTTTTTGCTGCAGAGCAACAATTTTGATGCGGATCAACAAACTGATCAGCTCAGATCGCGAAAACCACGCAAAGCCTGCAAGGGTGGAAAGTTAGCTGATCGTTTGCCTTTCTGAGCCATGACAGCTTCCATGACATGCTTATTGCTCCAGATGGCACCTTGCAGCCAGCCCATTTGCCTGAGCGAATCCTCCACCGAGTGGTCACGCGCATAGTGCAGCGCCTGCTTGGTGCCCCAGATCGCCACCGGTGGCTTGGCGGCTATTTCGGCGGCGCATTGCATGGCGGCTGCCAGCATCGCTTCGGGTGTGTCGAAAACCTCGTTGACGAGGCCGTAAGACAGTGCTTTTTCGGCACTCAGGCGCCGTCCGGTGTAGGCCAATTCTTTCACCACGGCCAGTGGTATCAGCTTGGGCAGGCGTTGCAGCGTGCCGACGTCAGCCACCATGCCGATGTTGATCTCCTGAATGCAGAAAAAGGCGTCTGCCGTCGCGTAGCGCATGCAACAGGCGCTGACCATGTCGACGGCGCCGCCGATGCAGCCACCCTGGATCGCGACCAGCACGGGCATGCGCAGCGTCTCCAGCTTGGTGAAGGTGGCCTGCATATCGGTCAGCAGGTCAAACACGGCAGCACGGCCCTCCGGGCTCTGGTCGTCCATGGTGATGGCGCCGGCGAAGGTTTCAAGCGCCATACCGGCGCTGAAGTGCTTGCCCGTGCTGCTGATGACCAGCACCCGCGCCTGGGCGTTCTTGTTGAGTTCAGTCAGCACCTCATCGAGCTCGCGCCAGAAGGTCGGGTGCATGGTGTTGAAGGCCTGTGGCTGGTTCAGGATCAGGTGCGCGATACGGTTTTCGGTGCTCAGGGTAAAACATTGCATGGCGGGACTCCGGTGTGAGGTTTCGATTCAGTTCACTGGCTTTTCGGCGCCACTTGCAAAACCAGATCAATGCGGCGCTGGATGCTGGCGGCGGCCACGCTGTCACCGGCGTCCTGCGCTCTTTTGTGCTGCAACCCGAGCCAGGCCAGCAGGGGGCGGCGCCAACCCTGACCGGAGGCGGCGTCAATCGCCACTCCTATGTCGGGCGGTGTCAGGCGCTGGTTTTGCAACAGCGCACCGGCGGCGATCAGGCGCGACAGCGGGTCCTTCATCTGGCTCAAGCTGCTGCCGGTCTGGGAAGGTGCCGCCGTAATCAGACCCTGGTACTGCACCGGCAGCAGCGCGGTATTGAGGCCGCTCCAGCGGCCGGCGATGAAGGCAGCGTAGGCCTGCTCTTCAGGTCGTGCATCGGTGGCGAGTGCCTGGTAGCCGGTGCAGGGCCCCAGTTCCAGGCTCGCCACTTGCGTGGCGCAGCGCAGCAGCTCGGCTCTGGCCATCAGGTCGGCGCGGCCGGTGCGGGCGATTTCGCTTCTGGCGCGGGCCAGCTCAAGGTCTGCCACGCGCTCGTTACCGCTCAGGAACGCTGCGCTGTAGCTGCCCAGTGCGGCAAAAGCGTTGGACTGCCAGTCGGGTGGTGGCGGTGTGCTGGCGCAGGCGCCCAGCAGCAACACCATACTCAACAGTGTTGGCAAAATTTTCATGGCAGCTTGATCTCCGTGTCGCGTGCAAAGGGCCACTTGCGGTTGATCTCGTCCGCCAATTGGCTGACCTTGCGCAAGCTACTCTCGACCTCGGCGCGCAGGACGCCCAGATCGGCGGTGGCAACGCGCGCGTTGGCGCCGACGGCCTGTGCCTCGGCCAGCACTCCATCGACCTTTTGCAGCGTGGCGCGGGCCTCAAGCAGCACGGCCGTGAGCTGGGCCACGGCGGCCTGCGTGCTGCCCAGCGTGCTTTGCGCGCCGTCCATCAGGCCGTTGCTGCCAAAGACGCGCTGGTCGGCCTTGGCCAGCAACGCGTTGCTGCGGTCCAGCATGGCGATGATCTTTTGCGCGTTGTCTTCGCTGCCCAGCACGCCGGTCAGCAGGCCATAGCGGCTGGTCAGGCGCTCGGTCACCGTTTTCAAGTGCGCCAGGCTGGTGTTGATGCTCGACTCCGGCCCGGTCATGGTTTCCAGGTTTTCCAGCAGCGCGCGGGTGCCTGCCACCAGGCGCGGAATCTCGGCCGCAGTGTCGCCCCGCAGCAGCGTGCGCTCGGAGTTGGCCGACAGCGGCGGATCGCTCAGGATGCCGCTGAAGGCCCGGATGCGCGTGTCGCCCACCAGGCCGCGTTCCAGCGTGAAGACACTGGAAGTGCGCAGCCAGCGCGCGTCGCTCTGCGCAACGTCGATCAGCAGGCGCGCCTTGCCGTCTTGCGCCAGTTCGATGCGCCGCACGCGCCCGATCGGAAAGCCCGAGAACGTCAGATCCATGCCGACGATCACACCCTCCGAGTCGTCCGCGATCAGCACCAGTCGCTGCGTGCTTTCGAAGACGCCGCGGGCATACATCACATACAGCAGGAAGCCCACAATCAGGGTCAACACCAGCAGCAGCAGCGCGATGGCTTTGCGCTCCAGGCCGGCAATGG
>JBBQZA010000189.1:0-7814 GCA_038208175.1 Burkholderiales bacterium | reverse complement strand
GGGGTCTCGTCAATCGGACGCATAGGCGCCACTTACAGTCAGAATGCCAAGACCATGGAAGAGTATTGCGATTTGCTGGACAAAGGACGTTTTCCAGTAGTACGCGGCTTGAAACTGAATAACGACGACCTGCTCAGGCGCGCCGTGATCATGGCGCTCATGTGTCAGGGCAAAGTGCTGTTCAAGGCGATCGAAGCTGCACACTCGATTGAATTTGCCAGTTATTTCGCTTCCGAGATGGAAGCCTTGCAGAAGCTGGCGGATCAGGGTCTGGTGACGCTGAATGAATCGGGCATCCAGGTTACCAGCATGGGCTGGTTCTTTGTTCGGGCCGTTGCCATGGTGTTTGATCGTTACCTGCAGACCGATCGCTCACGTGCGCGCTTTTCCAAGATTCTTTAGCGCCAGCGGATGCAATCCTCTCTGGCACTGACAGCGCTCTTAATGGGATTGGCGGGTGGGCCCCACTGCATCGCCATGTGTGGTGCAGCTTGCGCTGGCATCGGACACGCTGCGGGGCCGCGAAAGAACGTCGCGCTGTGGAGTTTTCAGGCGGGTAGGGTAATGGGTTACTCCGCGCTGGGCGGACTGGCTGCGGCATCGATGCAGGGATTGGGTTGGTTGACTGTACAGTCAGCGGCGCTGCGTCCGGTATGGACGCTATTTCATGCGGCAACGTTCGTGCTTGGCATGCTGCTGCTTTTTAAAGCGCAGCAGCCAGTCTGGCTCGATCAAGCAGGAAAAAGACTTTGGTATCGGGTCCGCTCGCTGGCCTCGGGGCAGGGCGGGGGTGCAGCTCTGATGATGGGAGGGCTTTGGACCTTTCTGCCTTGTGGTCTGCTTTACTCTGCCTTGCTGGTGGCGGCCATGACCGGCAGCACCCTTTCCGGCGTCATGGTCATGGCCTTGTTTGCCCTCGGTACCAGCGTCTCTTTGATGGCAGGACCATGGCTTTTGCTGCAGTTGGGCAGCAAAGGCAATGGTGACTGGGGTGTCCGCCTGGCTGGTCTGGCCCTGGCTGGCAGTTCTGCATGGGCTTTGTGGATGGCTTTCGCTCACGATACCGCACCCTGGTGTGTCGCCCATTGACCGCCGACGCAGATTGACGCGGCTGCCGCTGGGATAATCCTTCCCATGTCGAGTCAGAAGTTGATCCCCTCCGAGCGCTGGAAACTGTCTGTTGCCCCGATGATGGACTGGACTGACCGCCATTGCCGCTATTTTCATCGCCTGCTTACCAAGCGGGCGCTGCTCTACACCGAAATGGTGACAACCGGAGCGCTACTGCATGGCGATGTGGCACGGCATCTGCGCTACAACCCCGAAGAGCACGCGGTCGCCCTGCAACTCGGCGGTAGCGAGACGGCGGATTTGGCGCACTGTGCCAGGCTGGCCGAGCAGTGGGGCTATGACGAGGTCAATCTGAACTGCGGTTGTCCGAGTGAACGCGTGCAACGCGGCTCGTTTGGCGCTTGCCTGATGGCCGAACCACAACTGGTGGCAGATTGTGTCAAGGCGATGGCGGATGCGGCTTCCTTGCCTGTGACGGTCAAGCACCGCGTTGGCATTGACAAGACGGAGAGTTATGAATTCGTGCGGGATTTTGTGGGAACGGTGAGCTTGGCGGGGTGTCAGACTTTCATCGTGCATGCCCGCAATGCGTGGCTGAAGGGGCTCTCGCCGAAAGAAAACCGGGAAGTCCCTCCCTTGCGCTATGAAATGGTGCATCGGCTGAAACGCGATTTCCCGCATCTGGTGATCGTGGTCAACGGAGGCATTGCCCGTGCTGACCAGATACAGGAGCAATTGCAACTCGTCGATGGTGTCATGCTGGGTCGCGAGGCGTACCACAATCCCTGGTCCTTAAGCGGCTGGGACCGTCTGTTCTTCGATGACCGGCAGACAGTCTCAGCCACGGCCGAGGCTGCGACGCGCGAACAGATCGAGGAGTCGATGGTGCTATACATGGAGCAGCAGACCAAGCGCTCCGGTACCCCCTGGTTCCCGGTGGCCCGTCACATGCTGGGTTTGCGCCACGGTTTACCGGGGGCGCGCCACTGGCGGCGCGTCTGGAGTGACCACAGGCTCAAGCATCTGTCACCGCGCGAGGTGATGGCGCTGGCCCATGCAAGGGCTCGGGCGGCGGGGCAAGACGGGTCAGGCACGGTATCATGACGGTCTGCTTCGTGGACGGACGGGCGAGTCCCTGATTCCGTCATTTCAATTGCTTTATTTGTCAGTGATCCGTGCGTCTTAATTCAATCAAGTTATCAGGATTCAAGTCCTTCGTTGATCCGACCAATTTCGTGCTGCCCGGACAACTGGTTGGCGTGGTAGGTCCCAACGGCTGTGGCAAGTCCAACATCATGGACGCCGTGCGCTGGGTGCTGGGTGAGTCAAAAGCATCCGAGTTGCGTGGCGAATCCATGCAGGATGTGATCTTCAACGGCACGGCCACACGCAAGGCGGCCAGCCGCGCCAGCGTCGAATTGGTGTTCGACAACGCCGACCACCGGGCCGGTGGTCAATGGAGCCAATTTGCCGAGATCGCAGTCAAGCGCGTGCTGACACGGGACGGCACCAGCAGCTATTACATCAACAACCAGCCGGTGCGGCGGCGCGATGTGCAGGATGTATTTCTGGGCACCGGCCTGGGACCACGCGCCTACGCCATCATTGGCCAAGGCACCATCAGCCGCATCATTGAGAGCAAGCCGGAGGAACTGCGGCTGTTTCTGGAAGAGGCAGCCGGTGTCTCCAAATACAAGGAACGCCGACGCGAAACCGAGAGTCGATTGCAGGATACCCGGGTCAATCTGACCCGGGTCGAAGACATCCTGCGGGAACTTGACGGCAACCTTGAAAAGCTGAAGGCTCAGGCAGAGATCGCGCAGAAATACAACGCCCTGTCGTCTGATGTGACCCTCAAGCGGCAACAATTGTGGTTTCTCAAACGCAGTGAATCCGAGCTGGAGCAGACCCGCGTCAAGACCGACTCTCAAGAAGCAGTCAATGCGCTGGAAGGCCGCGTTGCCGATCTGCGTCGCATTGAAGCCGACCTGGAGACCGTGCGACAGGCTCACTATTCAGCCGGTGACCAGGTGAATCAGGCCCAGGGCCGACTCTATGAGGCCAGCGCCGAGGTCGGTCGACTGGAGGCTGAAATTCGTTTTGTGGTGGAGAGTCGGCAACGGGTGGAGCAGCGCCTGGTCACATTGAAAGAGCAAAACGCCGAATGGGGCAGACGCAAGGCGGAGGCCTTGACCGAGATTGATAAGCTCTCCGAAGAGGTCGTGGCGGGAGCAGAAAAGACCGAATTGCTGCAAGCCCAAGTGCAGGAGCAGGCTGAGCAACTTCCCGCCCTTGAGGAAAGTCTGCGTATGGCGCAGCAGGTTTCCAATGAGCAACGTGGCAGCGTCACCCAGGTGCAACAAAGAATCCAGGTGCTGGCGGCGCAGCAGCGCAGCATCGAGGAGCAGTCCCGCCAGTTGGGCGGTCGGCGCGAGCGTCTGAGCGTCGAGAGCAAGGCACTGAATGCACCCGATGAGGCCAGCCTGCGGCAACTGCAGGCTCAGCTCAGGGAAGCGCAGAGCGCCGCCAAGGTGGCGGAAGAACAACTGCAAGAGTTGCAGCAGGCCGTGCCGCAACTCGACCAGGCCCGACAGCAGCATCAGCAGGCC
Organism: Burkholderiales bacterium; assembly: GCA_038208175.1. Classification (GTDB taxonomy): domain Bacteria; phylum Pseudomonadota; class Gammaproteobacteria; order Burkholderiales; family Burkholderiaceae_C; genus Rhodoferax. The sequence continues at coordinate 4,134 of JBBQZA010000189.1, read as the reverse complement.
GTCAACACCGAGTCGGCGCGATTGGCTGAGTTGTCGGCGCGGATGGAGGCGCTCAAGGCCTTGCAGGCCAAGGTCAAGACCGATGGCAAGTTGCAGCCCTGGCTGAGTCGGCATGGGCTGGACTCCCTGCACGGTTTGTGGAGTCGTATCCATGTCGAACCTGGTTGGGAAAACGCGCTGGAGGGGGCTCTGCGCGAACGCCTGGGTGCGCTGGAGGTTTCGCGCCTGGACCTGGTGCGTGCCTTTGCCAACGACGCGCCACCGGCCAAACTGGCCTTTTACAGCCCGCCGGTCGCATCTCTGCCCCACGCTTCAGCGACGTCGTTGCCGCTCTTGTCCGATTTGCTGCGAATTACCGATGCCGGTCAGAAAGCGGTGCTGGCGGATTGGCTGCATGGCTGTTACAGCGCTATCAGTTTTGAAGAGGCCCTGGCCAGCCGCGACAAACTGCAGCCGGGCGAACTGATCTTTGTAAAAGCCGGCCACGCTGTCGGTGCCTTCAGCGTCTGCTTTTACGCGCCGGACTCGGAGCAGGCGGGACTGTTGGCGCGGGCGCAGGAAATTGAAAATCTGGAGAAACAGCTGCGGGCCCAGACCTTGATTAATGATGAAACCCGCTCGGTGCTGGTGCGCAGTGAAGCGGCGTACGCGGATGCGTCGCAGCGCTTGGTGGTCAGCCGTCGCGAGGCAGCCACCAGTCAAGGACGTACCCATGAGTTGCAAGTAGAAACTTTGCGTCTGACTCAAGCAGCCGAGCAGACACGTCTGCGTGGTGCCCAATTGGCCCACGATCTCGCCGAGGTGGACGGCCAGCTGGATGATTTGCACGAGCAGCAGGTCAGTGCTGAAGGTCATTTTGAAGAGCTTGACATGCAACTCGCCGACAGCCAGGAGCGGCATACTGAACTGGAAGACAAGGTGATTGCAGCCGAGCGCCTGTTGGGTCAGGCCAGAGAGCAACAACGGCAAATCGAACGCCAGATGCAAGAAGCCGGTTTTTCATTGCGCAGTCTGGAAGCTCGGCGCTCGGAGTTGTCGCGTGCCATCGAAACCGCAACCGGTCAAGCTGATGCCGTGGTTGCCGAGATGCAACGAGCGAGTGAAGAATTGATGCAACTCAATGATGCCGCGGCTCAGGGGGGCCTGCAAAGGGCTCTGGCGGTCAAGCTTGAACGTGAACAGATGCTGGCCTCCAAGCGCAGCGAGTACGACGATTTGACCGCCAAATTGCGCTCCAGTGACGAACAACGCCTGAAGATCGAGCGTGAGTTGGACCCGTTACGGCAACGTATCACTGAATTTCAGCTCAATGAGCAGGCTGCGCGCCTGGGTTTTGAGCAATACAGCCAACTGCTGGTCGATGCCAAGGCTGATTTTGAGGCACTCGCCAAGTCAATTGCTAATGGCTCTGTGCGCACCAGTCGCCTGCAAGGCGAGATCGATAGCCTGCAGCGCGACATCGCCGCTTTTGGGGCTGTCAATCTGGCGGCACTGGATGAGTTGGCTGCGGCCAGCGAAAGAAAGCAGTTTCTGGATGCGCAATCCGCTGACCTGAACGAAGCGATGACGACACTGGTGGAAGCGATTCGGCAGATTGACGGCGAAACCAGGGACTTGCTGGCCGCCACTTTCGAAGCTGTCAACCAGCATTTCGGCAGGATGTTCCCCGAATTGTTCGGAGGTGGCAATGCGCGGCTGGTGATCACCGGAGAAGAGATTCTTGACTCTGGCGTGCAGGTGATAGCGCAACCGCCAGGAAAGAAGAATCAGACCATCCATTTATTGTCGGGTGGAGAAAAGGCCCTGACTGCGATTGCCCTGGTATTTGCGATCTTTCAACTCAACCCGGCTCCCTTCTGTCTGCTCGATGAGGTTGATGCACCCCTTGACGACGCCAACACCGAACGTTATTGCAAACTGGTCGCCAGCATGAGTCGCGAAACCCAGTTCCTGTTCATCAGTCACAATAAGATCGCCATGGAAATGGCAGAGCAGCTGATTGGTGTGACGATGCAGGAGCAGGGCGTATCGCGTATCGTGGCGGTTGACATGGATGCGGCGATCTCGCTGGCCGAAGTCAGCTGATTGCCTGAAACAATGGCCATGAGTAATCTTCAGATTGGGTTGGCAGTGCTGGGAGGGTTGGCGTTGGCCGCGATGGTTGGACAGAGTGCCTGGTCTTCGCGCAAAAATCGTCCGCGTCAGGCAGTTATGCCGGAGTCGGGCGACACCAAGGATTCTGAACAGCGTGTCGGTGCCGGCATCGAACCCGAGCTCGATGCAGCCGCGTTTGAACTGGCCCATTTTCCGTTGGCGGCACCCGAAAGCAAGCCCTACCTCGACGCCTTGATTGATGTCATTGCGCCGATTGCGCTCGAGGGTGCGGTATCCGGTGATGCAGCGCTGGCGGCGATGCCGTCAACGCGCCGTGCCGGTGGAAAACCATTTTTCATTGAGGGCTTCAGTGAGCTCACGGAGCGATGGGAAATGCCGCTGGCTGGGCAGCGCTACGGCGCCTTTCAAGCCGGGGTGCAATTGGCTAACCGCTCCGGAGCGCTCAATGACATCGAGTATTCGGAATTTGTGATGAAGACGCAAGCTTTTTGCGATGTGGTCAACGGTACGCCGGACTTTCCGGAAATGCGCGACGCAGTGGCCCGGGCCCGTGAGCTCGATCAGTTTGCCAGTGAACACGATGCCCAGCTCGGCTTTGTTCTGCGTGCCTGCAATGCTGCCTGGAGCCCCGGTTATGTTCAGCAAAACTCGGCACGCCTGGGCTTTGTTGCAGGTGTCATACCGGGACGCATGGTGTTGCCAGCCAGTGTGCCGGGACTGCCGGCAGTCCTTGGATTGAGTTTTAACACGCAGGCCGCGATGGCCGACGACCCGGCGCAATCGGCCATTCGGGAGCTGGTCATCAGCCTGGACGTGGCCCAGGTCGATCGCAGTGAGCATCCCTTCCAGCGCATGCGCGAGGCTGCCGCGCTGCTGGCCGAGAGTATGGATGGCCTGGTCACCGATGACCAGGGGATCTTGCTGTCGGCGCAGGCAATGGAACAGATTGGTAGCGAGCTGGAGTCGTTGTATGACAGGCTGGATCAGCGTGATCTGTCAGCCGGATCGGCCGCAGCGCGACGCCTGTTTTCCTGACTCTGATTTCCTGCTTCCGACCGCATGAAGACCCCTGATTTGTTCATGGCCGGCAAGCGATCGGATTCTGAGCGTGCTGGGCAACTCAGGGCTTTGCTGCTCGATTATGGCCATCGCTATTACGTGCTCGATGACCCAGCGGTTCCGGATGCCGAGTACGATCATCTGTTTCGGGAACTCCAGGCGATCGAGGCCGAACGACCGGACCTGGTGACACCGGATTCACCTACTCAGCGTGTTGGTGGGCATGCGCTTGACTCGTTTGCACCGGTTCGTCACGCGGTACCGATGTTGAGCATTCGCACTGAAACCGACACCGAGGCCAGCGGTGCGCAGAATTTCGATGCCCGAGTGCGCCGTGAACTCGGTCTTGACGCTTCGGCGGCGCCGGTGGCGTATGTGGCTGAGCCCAAGTTTGATGGCCTGGCAATCAGTTTGCACTACGAGCAGGGCGTTTTGGTGCAGGCTGCAACGCGGGGCGATGGCGAAGTGGGTGAAGATGTGACACAGAATATTCGCACGATAGGACAAATTCCATTAAGAATAGGTGCCCCCAAGAGCGGTCCGCGGTCAGTGCCGGAGGTGGTGGAAGTTCGCGGCGAGGTCTATATGCGACATGATTCCTTCGCTGCTTTGAATGAAAGGCAGCGTCAGAACGGCCTCAAGACTTTCGTCAACCCACGCAATGCTGCAGCCGGCGCGGTGCGTCAACTGGACTCGGCGATTGCAGCCCAACGGCCCCTGAGTTTCTTTGCCTATGGCCTGGGGGAGTGGAAATCGACCAGCTTGTCCGGCGCGCCATTCGAGACCCATTCCGAGATGCTGCAAGCCTTCAAGGTCTGGGGTTTTCCAGTGTCGGATCTGGTCAGAACTGCACAGGGAGTGGCCGAGCTGACTGCGTATTACGAGTTCATCGCCAGTCAGCGTGAACATTTGGGTTTTGACATAGACGGCGTGGTTTACAAGGTTGACAGTCTCGCGGTG
>JBBQZA010000188.1:0-7816 GCA_038208175.1 Burkholderiales bacterium | reverse complement strand
CGCGCTCCATTGGCAGCGAACAGACGGCACCCCCCGATGCCGACAGCTGGCGCTGGGTCACTTCGGCGCTGCTGCAAAACCAGCAAACCGGCAGTGTGGACGTCACTAGCCAGCGTTTGCGCGCCGGGCGCAGCCAGCTTGGCCAGCGCATCGATCGCAATTACTATCTTCAATACGACCGGGCCGAGACAACTGGCAGCCTGCCCGTGCTGGCGCAATCGGTGAGCGCCAACTATGCCTTCACGCTGCGCAACTTTGACAGTCTGCCCTTTCCCGGTAGTGGCTGGGGCTTGGGTCTGGAAGTCGGCGGTGGCGCCACGCTGGGTAGCCAGAAAGATCCTTACGGCCGCGTGCTGGCGCGCTGGCTGGACTTTGAACCGTTGGGGCACAACAGCGACAGCGCGTTGGCCCGGCAGCGCAGCGGTCGACTGGCACTGCGCGCCGAATTCGGCGCTGTGGTGGCCAAATCGGATGTTGCCCTGCCCAGCACCCAATTGTTTCTGACCGGTGGCGACAAAAGCGTACGCGGTTACGCTTACCACGAGCTCGGCGTCACGCAGAGCGACGGGCAAATCGGCGCTGGCCGCTATATGAGTCTGGCCAGCGTCGAGTGGCAGCGCCCCATCGTCGTCAATGAGCGCCTGACGGACTGGGAAAGCACGGTCTTCATCGACGCCGGTGCCGTCGCCGACAATGCGGCCGATCTGCGGGCCAAGGTTGGGGTCGGCGCAGGTGCACGCTGGAAAAGCCCGGTCGGCCCATTGCAAATCGATTTGGCTTACGGCGTCGCGGTGCACCGCTTGCGGCTGCATCTGAACGTGGGTTTTTCCTTCTGATGAAAGCACTGCATGTTGCATTGGGTCTGCTTGCCACCTCGCTGCTGGTCGTGCTGGCACTGCTGGGCATGCTGTGGCTGTGGAGCGGCAGCGGCAGCTCGCTGGCGACTGCGCTGGATCAGGCGCAGCGCTATCTACCCCCTGGCCAAACAATAGAAGTGAAAGAGGTGCTGGGCTCGCTGCGCGGTGGCGGCAGCATCGGCTGGCTGCGCTGGCGCAGCGGTGAACTCAGCGTCGAGCTGCGCGATGTCAAGGTGGCGTGGGCGCTGCCAGCGTTGCGCGAGGGCGAACTGCGCCTGGGCCAACTCAGTATCCGGCAGGTACGCATCGAAGACCATCGCCCGGCATCCATCCCGACGGCGCCGACGGATTTGCGTTTGCCCTTACGCGTAGATGCGCCGTTCGTCGTCGATGAGTTGCAATGGGTCGGTCCCGCCGCATTGCAACTCAGTGAACTGACCGGGCACTACCGCTTTGACGGCAAAGAACATAGCCTGGACATTGGCACGTTGCGCATGGCCGCTGGAAGCTATCGCGGCAGTGGTCGCTTATCTGCGCTTCCCCCGATGGCACTGGCGCTTCAAGTGCTGGGTAGCGTGCAAACGACGCCACCGTCCAGCAGCCAATCCGTGACGCTGAATGTGGATGGCCAGTTGCAGGGAAACCTGGCTGGGTCTGACGCTACCCTGCAGTTGCAGGCGCAGGTGGTCCCCGAACTGAAAGCGGCGCAGGCGATGCAAGCCAACGTCACAACACGCCTGCAGCCATGGCAGCCGCAACCGGTGCTGCAGGCCACCGCGAAGTGGCGCTCGCTCGACCTGGCTGCACTGTGGCCGCAAGCGCCGCAAACACTGATGCACGGGGAAGCCACGGTGACGCCAGCCGGCCAGGGCTGGCACGCCAACATCCAACTCAACAATTCGTTGAGTGGCCCGTGGAGCCGGCAGCGCCTGCCGATTGAAGCGCTGGACGCCAGGCTGGTGTACCTGGACGGCGGCTGGACCTTCGAGTCATTGAACGCCACCGGTGCTGGCGGACGCATAGCGGCGCAAGGAAAATACAGTGCCGCCCAGGCGCTGCAGGGGCAACTGGCGCTGAGCTTTCCTGGTGCCAGCGCGGCATTCAAGGGGCACCTTGCCAGCGCATCAGGTCAAGGCGAGCTGAGTCTGCTGGTGAGTGATGCCGGGCTGGCTTCGCGCTGGCTGGCCCAGTGGCCGGGCATGCCGGCGGCGTTGAGCCAAACCGTCGTGCAGGGCAGTGCAGAAGTCAGTGGCCACTGGCAAGGGGGCTGGCAAAAGCAGGGGCAGGAAATGCAAATTCAGGCCAGTGTGCGCGCGCCCAACCTGGTGCTGCGAGGCGTCGATCAAACTGCCGAACAAGCCTGGCGTTTGCGCGATGGGCAGGCTGATGTAACGGGTACGCTGGGAGCATTCACTTTAAGCGCCAGCGGTCAGGCTGATAACGCCACACGCCACTTCGCGCTGAAGGCCCAGGCCCAGGGCGGACGCTCCATTGAGGGCGTCTGGCAGGGCCAACTCGACAGCGCTCAAGTCACGCTGCAGGACAGCCTGCGCCCTGGCCTGTGGACTTTGCAGTTGAATGAGCGCGTGGCGCTGGACTGGAAGCGCAGTGGCAGCTTGCAGGCGCTCAATATCAATGGTGGCTCGGTCAACTTGAGCGGACCTCTCGCCGGCACGGCTGCCGTGCGTTGGCAAGCGGTGCAGTGGTCGCAGCAGCGTAAAAACAATCAACTGCTAACGCAATGGCAATCCCAGGGCAGCCTGCAAGGTCTGCCGCTGGCCTGGATTGATTTGCTGGGTCAGACCACGATGGCCAAACTCGGTTTGAGTGGCGACCTGTTGTTTGGCGGCCAGTGGGACGTGACGCAAGGGGCCAGTGACGAGCAGTTGCGTCTGCGCGCCACGCTGGAGCGAAGCAGCGGCGACCTGCAGTTGCAGCTTGATGCGACCGACTCTGGCGTGGGCATCAAGCCGGTGGTGCTGAATGCCGGCGTGCGCGCGGCGCGGCTGCTGCTCAGCGTCGATGGCCAGCAGTTGGCCGCCAGTTTGAATTGGGACAGCGAACGTGCCGGCCAAGTGCAGGCGGATATCAGCTCGGTGCTGCAGCGCCAGGACGGCGGTTGGGCCTGGCCCGTTGACGCGCCACTGAGCGGCACGCTGAAGGCACAACTGCCCAGCAACGATGTCTGGTCCCTGTTGGTGCCACCTGGCTGGCGACTGCGCGGCACGCTGGCTGCCAACGCCACGCTGTCTGGCAAACGCGGTGCGCCGCAATGGCTTGGCACACTGCAGGCACAGGATATGGCGCTGCGCTCGGTCGCCGACGGCATCGATTTCAGTCAGGGCACACTGCGCGCCAGTCTGGCCGGTCAACGACTCAGCATCGACCAGTTCACGCTGCACGGGGCGGGCGGCAGCAGTGGTGGTTTGCTGTTGATCACCGGCTCGGTGCTGTGGTTGCCCGCCACGCCAGCGCTGACCACGCCCGCCTCGCACCTGCGCATGGCACTGCAGGCCGAGGCCCAGTCTCTGCGCCTTAGCCAGCGTGCCGACCGGCGGCTGGTGCTGTCGGGCAAGCTGACGGCCAAGCTGGATGACGCGCAGCTGGTGATCGGTGGCGCGCTCAAGGCCGACGAAGCGCTGTTCATCCTGCCGGAAGACTCGGTGCCTCAACTGGGCGACGACGTGGTGGTTCGAAGCTCAACGCAGCAGCAGGCGCGCACCGAAAGTGTTGCCAAACCGATGCCAACCAGCGCCGGCGCGCAGCGGCGCGTGACGCCGGACGTTGCCGTCACACTGGATCTGGGGTCGAACTTCGAAGTCCGTGGACGCGGTCTGGCGACCCGTCTGGCCGGCACGCTGGAGCTGCGCAACACGCCGCAGCAAGTGTTGACGCCGCGCCTGAGCGGTCAACTGCGCACAGTCGGTGGCACCTACCTGGCGTATGGCCAGCAACTCGACATTGAAGAGGGCGTATTGCGCTTTGTGGGGCCGTATGACAACCCGGCGCTCGACATCCTGGCGCTACGCCCGAATCTGCAGCAACGCGTTGGCGTGCAGATCAGCGGTACTGCCCTGTCGCCAGTGCTGCGGCTGTATTCCGAACCGGATCTGCCGGAGGCTGAAAAACTGGCCTGGCTGGTGCTGGGGCGCTCCGCCGCCAACGGTGGCGCCGAATCCGCCATGCTGCAGCAGGCCGCGCTGGCCCTGCTCGGCGGCAAGGGCCGGGGTTTGTCAGGCGGCCTGGCGCAGGCGATTGGTCTGGACGAGTTGTCGGTGCGCGGCATAGCCAGCACCAACGCCGACGGCAGCACGACGGCACCCACCGTCACGCTGGGCAAGCGCGTCTCGCGCAATTTTTATGTAGCCTACGAGCGCAGCCTGGCCGGCACCATGGGCACGTTCTACATCTTCTACGACCTGTCACGCCGCTTCACGCTGCGCGCTCAAACCGGCGAACAAAGCGCCGTCGATCTGATTTTCACGTTGCGTTACGACTGAGCTGGCCGACCAAATAGAATCCCACCATCGCCGCCGTAGTTCAATGGATAGAACGAGCGCCTCCTAAGCGCTAGATATGGGTTCGATTCCCGTCGGGGGCGCCAGCAACTCAAGCCTCGAAGGCGACTCGCCCTTCGACAACTGTGTAGCGCACGCGGCCAGGCAATTCATAAGTCGAAAACGGCGTGTGTTTGCCCTGACTGCGCAGCGCATCCGGCGCCACCGTCCAGGTTGCTTGCGGGTCAAACACACAGACATCGGCAGCACCTCCGGGAACCAGGCAACCGATGCGGCCCTGGCGCTTGCCCAGGGACGCCCCCAGCACATGGGCAGGGCCCTGCGTGATGACCTGCAGCGCACGCGCCAGGGGTACTGCGCTGTCGACACTCCATTTCAGCGCCAGGCTAAGCAGCAATTCAACGCCGGTGGCGCCTGCTTCGCTTTCGGCAAACGGCAAGGCTTTGGCATCCTCGTCAACCGGCGTGTGGTCGGACACCAGCGCATCGATGGTGCCTTCCGCCAGAGCGGCTCGCAGCGCATCTCGGTCACGTTGCTGGCGCAGTGGTGGGTTGAGGCGTGAGCGACTGTCAAAGTAGCCGATATCGGCATCGGTCAGATGCAGCGAGTTGATGCTGACGTCGCATGTGACATTCAAGCCATCCTGCTTCGCCTGGCGCACCAGAGCGACGCCTGCCGCACTGGAAAGCCGACAAAGATGCACCCTGACACCGCTGGTGGCTCTCATCAGTTCAAAGATCGTGTGCAGCGCAATGGTTTCAGCGGCTACCGGCACGCCACTCAGTCCCATGCGGGTTGCCAGCGGTCCGCTGGCCGCTACCCCCTGGCCAAGATAAAAGTCTTGGGGCCGCAGCCAGAGCGCATAGCCAAAAGTGCTGGCGTACTGAAACGCGCGCTGCAGCACCTGGGTGTTGGCCAAAGGCACTTCGGCCTGGCTGAAAGCAACGCAACCGGCTTCGGTCAGTTGCAGCATCTCGGACAGTGTTTCGCCGACCAGATTGCGGGTCAGCGCACCCAGCGGGTAAACCCGCGCCTGTTGCAGCTTTTCCGCGCGGTAGCGCAGCATTTCGACCAGGCCCGGCTCGTCGAGCACCGGCTCGGTGTCTGGCGGGCAGACCAGGCTGGTGACGCCACCGGCCACTGCGGCGGCCATCTCGGACTCCAACATGTGCTCATGCTCATGACCCGGCTCGCGCAGGCGCACGGCCAGATCGACCAGGCCAGGCGCCACGATGCAGCCGCTCGCATCGAGAGTCCGTGCCGGCACAAAATCCGCTGGCACGTTCTTGATCGCCAGCAGCGCGCCATTGGTAAGCGCCACATCGGCAATTTCATCGAAGCCGCTGGCCGGATCGATGACACGGCCGCCCTTGATCAGTATGTTGTTCGTCTGTGTCTTCATATCAGGCCTCGTTCCCTGCCACGATGCTCATCGCCGCCATGCGCACCGCAATGCCAAATGTGACTTGCGGCAGGATCACGCTCTGGCCGCCATCGACCACCGCCGAGTCAATCTCGACACCGCGGTTGATCGGCCCCGGATGCATGACGATGGCATCGGCCTTTGCCAGTTGCAGCTTCTGTGGCGTCAGGCCATAGCTCTTGAAAAACTCCTGCGTCGACGGCAACAGGGCGCCACTCATGCGCTCGTTCTGCAGACGCAGCATGATGATGACGTCGCAGCCGCGAATGCCCTCTTCCAGCGTGTGGCAGACGCGCACGCCCATCGGCGCCATGTCGGCAGGCACCAGTGTCTTGGGCCCGACCACCCGCACTTCGGCGCAGCCGAGCGTGGTCAGCGCATGAATGTCGGAGCGTGCCACGCGCGAATGCAGCACATCGCCGACGATGGCCACCACCAGGTTCGAAAAATCCTTCTTGTAGTGGCGGATCGTGTACATGTCGAGCAGGCCCTGCGTCGGGTGCGCATGACGGCCGTCACCGGCATTGATCACATGCACATGCGGCGCCACGTGCTGCGCAATCAGGTACGGCGCACCCGATTCACTGTGCCGCACCACAAACAGGTCGGCTGCCATGGCGCTCAGGTTGGCCACGGTGTCCAGCAAGGTCTCCCCCTTTGCCGCAGAGGAGCGCGCAATATCCAGGTTGATGACGTCGGCACTGAGCCGGGTGGCCGCGATCTCGAAGGTGGTACGGGTGCGGGTCGAGTTTTCAAAAAACAGGTTGAATACGCTTTTGCCGCGCAACAGCGGAACTTTCTTGACCTCGCGGTCGTTGACACTGACAAAGTTTGCCGCCGTGTCCAGCACCTGGGTCAAAACGTCCTTCGGCAAACCCTCGGTCGAGAGCAGGTGAATCAATTCACCATTCTTGTTGAGTTGAAGATTGCGTTTGTACAACATGGCTTAGCTGCCCTTTACGTTGAAACTGAAAACCCCGGCTTCACTGCGCGCCAGGGCTAAGGACTGACTGGCGGGCAAGGTCACGCGGGCGGCACAGAAGTCGGCCTGAATCGGCAGCTCACGCCCGCCGCGGTCCACCAGCAGCGCCAGCTTGACGCTGGCCGGTCGACCAAAGTCAAACAGTTCGTTAATGACCGCGCGAATGGTGCGCCCGGTGTACAGCACGTCGTCGAGCAGCATGATGTGCGCGTCATTCACATCGAAAGCAATCCGGGTTTGTGCCGCTGCCGTCATGCCGCGGCGCGAGTAATCATCACGGTGCAGCGACGATGAAATCACGCCCGGCGGCTCCGCCAGATTCATGTCCTGCTGCAATCGCTCGACCAGCCAGGCGCCGCCGGAAGTAATGCCGATCAGGCGCATGCCGGGGCGAAACAGGGCGCGCACGCCCGTCAACAACTCAAGGTACAAGGCCTCTGCGTCCAGCACCAGTGTGCTCATGCAATACTCCTTAAAAACTGTTCCAGAATGATGCAGGCAGCCGCCGCATCAGCGTCTTTGGCACCCGACTCAAGCGCTTCAGTGGTGCTGTAACGCTCATCCACTTCGAATACCGGTAGCTTGAAGCGCCCCTGCAACTGGCGCGCAAAACGGCGCGAGCGCTGCGTGTTTTCGTGCTCGGTGCCGTCCGGATGAAACGGAACGCCAATCACCAGCGCATCCGGCTGCCACTCCTTGATCTGCTGTGCAATTTTGGCAAAGCGCACGTCACCTTCGGCGTTGATCGTGCCCTGCGGTTGGGCGGTACCCAGCAAGCGGTTGCCGACCGCCAGGCCGGTACGCTTGATGCCAAAATCCAGTGCCAGAAAGGTCTGCAGAGCGGGAGCTACAGGCACAGGCACAGGCACAGGCCGAGCGCTCATGCATGCCCCGCGTCCGGGGCCAGCATCCACGAATCAAAACCGAGCAAGCGCAAGGCGCTGTCATAGCGCTGGTCCACCGGCGTGTCGAAAATGATGCGGGTGCTGGCGGCCACCGTCAACCAGCTGTTGTCAGAGAGTTCCGACTCCAACTG
>JBBQZA010000187.1:0-7828 GCA_038208175.1 Burkholderiales bacterium | reverse complement strand
GAGCTTGCCCATGCCGACGATCCAGAGCTGGGCCCGCTGGCCCGATGAGGTGAGCGGAACACCGTGAATCAGATCCAGCGTCTGCTGAACTTCGCTGCAGGCCGCATTCAGAGAAAATTCCGCCAGATCGGTCATCACCTGGGTGACCTGCTGCAATGGCGCCTGTTCATCGCAGTCCAAGCGCAGCAGGCGCTCAAGAACCAGTTGACGGATGATTCGCAAGGCGCTGCCGATGTCGCTGCCGTCGCGCGCCAGAGACTGCAGTGCCAACTGCATCGATGCCTGATCAGGCACTCCAGCGGGTAACAAATGCAACTGACCGGCAAAGCGGCGCTGCAGGCGCTGGCAGAGTCGCGAGTGCGCAGACAAAGGCGCTCGGGTCATAATTCCTGTCATAGTTACCGGTTCCAAATGATTGACGCGACGCTTGCACCCTCATCCCTGCTGAAAATATCGACTGCCCTGGCCCGTTGGTCATTAGGCCTGGTTTTGATAGTCTGGTTGCTTTGCGGGCTGACCTGGGGCGCGTTGCATTGGTTCATTGTGCCGCGAATTGGCGATTTCCGCCCGTTGCTTGAAACCCAGGCCAGCCAGATCCTGGGTGTCAAGGTACGCATCGGCGACGTTGTGGCGCATTCAACCGGCATCATTCCGTCGTTTGAAATCTCCAATCTGCAGTTGTTTGACGCCCAGGGCCGCGAAGCCCTGCGATTGCCGCGGGTGCTGGCTGCAGTCTCACCGCGTTCGCTCTGGTATCTGGGTTTCGAGCAGTTGTATGTGGATCGACCGGAGCTCAATATTCGTCGCGGCAGCGACGGAAAAATATCCATTGCCGGGCTCGATTTTTCGAAAACTGGAAGTTCGGACAATGGCGTCACAGAATGGTTCTTTTCACAGATCGAGTTTGCCATTCACGACGGCACGATTCGCTGGACCGATGAACTGCGCGCTGCGCCAACCCTCGAACTGAAACAGGTTGACCTGGTGGTACGCAACCGCTCGCATCGCCACAATATGCGTTTTGACGCCACGCCACCGCCGCAATGGGGTGAAAGATTCAGTCTGCGCGGCATGTTCCAGCAGCCCCTGCTGACGCGTAGCAAGGGGCGCTGGCAGGATTGGGAAGGACAGCTCTACGCGGCATTTACGCGGGTCGATCTGTCCGAGCTCAGGCGCTATGCCGATCTTGGCATCGACCTGCGCCAGGGCAATGGTGCCTTGGCCGCCTGGGTCGACATCACCCGGGGCGAGGTCATGGGTGCCGCTGCCGACATGGCTTTGGGCCAGGTCAGTGTGACGCTGGGCAAGGGCTTGCAAGCGCTGGAATTGCAGTCGGTGCGCGGACGACTTGGCGGCAAACTGCTGGCGGCCGGGTTTGAGTTTTCGACCCAGGCACTTCAGTTCGACACCCGTGACGGCCTGCACTGGCCGGGCGGCAACGTCAGCGTCAGTTACCTGGGCGCCGAGGGCAAAATTGCTGCGCGTGGCGAAGTGAAGGCTGACAAACTGGATTTGAATGCCCTGTCGCAAATTGCCAATCGCTTGCCGCTCGACCCGGCGCTCCGCTCCACATGGCTGACGCGTGCGCCCAAGGGCCTGGTGGACCGGCTGCAGACCAGTTGGGAGGGCCCGCTGGATAATTTGAGCAAATTTGACGTCAAGGGCTCGCTGAGTCAGCTCGAACTGGCTTCGGTAGCTGACTCGCCCGGCGTCAAGGGAGTCAATGTCGAGTTTGATTTCAACCAGGCCGGTGGACGTGCCAGCATCAGTTTGGCCCATGGCGCCTTGGCCTTGCCGAACATATTTGATGAAGCAGTGATTCCCGTGGCGCAGTTGTCAACCGACGCCCGCTGGCAGATCAATGGCCAACGGATTGCGGTTCAGTTGCCCAATTTGAAGTTCAGCAATGTCGATGCGCAGGGTGAGGCGCAGATCAAATGGGAAACCAGCGACCCCGGAAAATCTGCCGGACGGTCCCGCTTTCCGGGCCTACTGGATTTGCAGGGCACGCTCAGCCGTGCCGACGGCACACGGGTCTATCGCTATTTGCCATCCATCATTGCACGCTCGGCCCGCGACTACGTGCATGACGCGGTGCAGGCCGGAAGCGCCAACGCTGTGCGCTTCAAGGTCAGGGGAGATCTGCATGACATGCCGTTTGTCGACCCGAAACTGGGTGAATTCAGAATATCGGCGGACGTCAACAATGCCACCTATGCCTATGTTCCGCGCAGCCTGCAGCCCAGGGACGCCTTGCCCTGGCCGGCGCTGACGCAACTCAGCGGCGAGCTGGTGTTTGAGCGCGCCCAGATGCAGGTCAAGGGCGCGCGCGCCAGGATCGGTCCGGGCGCCAATCTTCAGGCCAGCAAGCTGGAGGCATCGATTCCCGATTTGGCGCACACGGTCGTGAGCGTTAGCGGTGAGGTCCGGGGTGCCCTGGCCGACGGTCTGGCCATTGTCAATGGCTCACCGCTGGCGGCAATGACCAACCATGCTCTGAGTCGGGCGGTGGCCAGCGCCAGTGCGGATTACAAACTGAAGCTGACGCTGCCGATCGCCAATCTTGAAAAATCGACGCTACAAGGCACTGTCACTTTGACCGGAAACGATGTCCAGATCACGCCCGATACGCCCAAATTGACCCGCGCCCGCGGTGTCGTGAGTTTTTCGGAAAGCGAGTTTGCCATCGTCGGCGGCCAGGCGCAGATGCTCGGAGGCGATGTGCGGCTTGAGGGGGGTTCCGTGTCGGCTTCGAATGCCGTTGCCGGACGCACAGCAGCGTCGATTTTGATCCGTGCCACGGGCAGGGCCTCTGCCGAAGGATTGCGCCAGGCCCGGGAAATGGGTTTTGTGGCGCGTCTGGCACAGCATGCCAGTGGCTCGGCCGCCTACGCCGCCACGCTCGGGATTCGCCGCGGCGAACCGGAGTTGATGGTCTCCAGCAATTTGCAGGGTTTGGCGCTAAATTTGCCGGCGCCCTTCATCAAGACTGCCGAGACCGCCTTACCGTTTCGACTGGAGACTGCGTTGCTGCGCGAATCACTGCAAGCGGGCCCGCCGGGGCAGCCACGTTTGCGTGACCAGTTGACGCTTGATTTTGGGCGCATTGCGTCCCTGCTGTATGTCCGCGATCTGTCGGGACCTGAGCCTCGCGTGGTGCGCGGCAGCGTGGCTGTTGGTCTGTTAGCGCAGGAGTCTGTGCCGCTACCCGACGACGGGGTGGCCGCCAACATCAACTTGAACACTTTCAATGCAGATGCCTGGGGCGCTGTCTTGTCGGACGCAGCTTCAACTTCGTTGACCGACAGCAGTCAGAACAACACTCAGCTGGGTTATTTGCCCACCAGCCTGGCGGTGCGGGCACGGGAGTTGACTTTTGGCGCTCGCACATTCCACAACGTGGTGGTGGGCGGGTCGCGCGAGGGTTTGCTTTGGCGCGCCAATCTGGACGCCAGTGAACTCAACGGTTACCTGGAATATCGCCAGTCGGCCGACAGCGGTGCCGGGCGCGTCTATGCCAGACTCGCCAAATTGATCGTTGCACCGAGCGTCGTCAGTGAAGTCGAGGCCCTGCTCAACGAGCAGCCGGCCAGCATACCGGCGCTCGATATCGTGGCGGAGAATTTTGAGTTGCGTGGCAAACCGCTCGGACGCCTGGAGGTCGAGGCCATCAACCGCAGCGCCACTGGGCCGACAGGCCAAGGGCGTGCGCGTGAATGGCGACTGAGCAAGTTCAATATCGTCACGCCGGAAGCGGTGCTGACGGCCAACGGATCATGGGCCAGTGTGGCTGCGCAGGGGGCGTCGAGCGCCGCTAAAAGCCCGGAGTCACGGCGCACTGTCATGAACTTCAAGCTTGACATTGGCGATGGTGGCGCCTTGTTGGCGCGCTTTGGCATGAAGGACGTGATTCGAAGAGGGCGCGGCAAGATGGAAGGGCAAGTGGCCTGGCTCGGCTCACCCTTCAGCCTCGATTACCCCTCCATGACCGGTGCGTTTGCGGTCAATGTCGAGAGCGGGCAGTTCCTCAAAGCCGACCCGGGCATTGCCAAACTGTTTGGTGTCCTGAGTCTGCAAGCCTTGCCGCGGCGCTTGACGCTCGATTTTCGGGACGTTTTCAGCGAAGGCTTTGCCTTTGATTTTGTGCGTGGCGACGTTGCGATTGAACAAGGCATCGCCAAAACCAACAATCTTCAGATGAAGGGCGTCAATGCGGCGGTTCTGATGGAGGGACGGGCCGACATTGCCAAGGAAACGCAGGACATCAAGGTCGTGGTGGTTCCTGAAATCAATGCCGGGACGGCCTCACTGATTGCCTCTGTCATCAATCCGGCGATCGGCATCGGTTCCTTTTTGGCGCAACTGTTTTTGCGTCGCCCCTTGATTGAGGCCGCAACCCAGGAATTTCACATTGATGGCAGCTGGGCCGATCCCAAAATCACCAAAGTCGAGCACAGGTCAGTGACTGGCGAGAACGCGCCTGAGGCCGCGGTCGGCGCGCCCAAGCCGCCGGAGCGTTGAGATGCGGCTGTCAAAAACGGCGCTTCGATGTTTCTCTAGCGTCATGACACTCGCGCTGCTGACGGCTTGTGGCAGTCGGCCACCGCAGCAAAGCGTAGGCCATGCCCCGAGTGTCGAGGCGCTAGCGCCCCCGGTCGGAAAGCCGGCGGCGGCCGCCTTGCCGCCAGCGCTCAGCGCGCACGCCAAAAGCCGCTGGACGGCGGCGCGTTGGGCAGACCTGCCAGGTTTCGAAAATGATCCACTGCATGAGGCCTGGAATGCCTGGTTGAAAAGTTGCGAGCGGCCCGGACCGGTGTTTGCGCCTCTGTGCGCACAGGTGCGGCGCCTGAGCATCGCTGACGCCGCCGAGCAGCGTGCCTGGATGATGGCGCACTTGCAGCCTTACCAGGTCGAGGCCCTGGCGGGCGGCAGCGAGGGCTTGCTGACGGCCTATTTCGAGCCGCTGCTGGAAGCGTCGCGACTGGCCAACGCCCAATATTCCATCCCGGTGTACCGGCCGCCAGCCGGTCTGGTGCCGCGCAAACCTTGGTACACGCGTCAGGAGATGGACACCCTGGCGCAGGCGCAAGCGGCGCTCAAAGGTCGTGAAATTGCCTTTCTGGCCGATCCGGTGGATGCACTGATATTGCAGATTCAGGGTAGCGGACGGCTGCGTATCAATCAGAGTGACGGCAGTCAGCTGCTGGTGCGACTGGTCTTTGCGGGTTCGAACGAACAGCCGTATAAAAGTGTCGGGCGCTGGTTGCTTGATCAGGGTGCCGTGCGCGATGCTTCATGGCCGGCCATCAAGACCTGGGCCCAGCAAAATCCGCGTCGCGTCAATGAATTGCTGTGGAGCAATCCGCGCGCCATATTTTTCCGGGAAGAGCTTTTGTCCGAGCAGGATGCCGCCTGGGGCCCGAGGGGCGCGCAAGGCGTGCCTTTGACACCCGGGCGTTCCATTGCTGTAGATCCGGCCAGTATTCCCTATGGCACTCCGGTCTGGCTCGACTCCAACGGTCCGGCGCTGCGACTACAAAAGCTGGTGCTGGCGCAAGACACCGGCCATGCTATCGTCGGCGCTGTGCGGGCCGATTATTTCGTCGGCTGGGGCCCAGCCGCTGCGCAATTGGCAGGGCGATTGAAACAGCCCTTGCGGCTGTGGGTGCTTTGGCCAAAGCCGCAGTAGTCAACCGCCACAAGGTGGTTGGCCGCACCGCATACAATAACCGGCTGTCATTTTTTCGTTTCGTTCGCGAGAAATGGCGCCTGGCCCTGTTTTCTTAATCCTGGAGTTTTACGTGTTTATTTCTTCTGCTTTTGCGCAAGCCGCGCCCGCCGGCGGTGATATGCAGTCCTCACTGATGAGCATGTTGCCACTGGTGTTGATGTTTGTGGTGCTTTATTTTGTGATGATTCGTCCGCAGATGTAGAAACAAAAAGAGCACATGTCCATGATTGTTTCGCTGGCCAAGGGCGACGAGGTGGCCACCGTCGGGGGGGTGCTGGGCAAAGTTGCCAAACTGGGAGACAGCTACATGAGCCTGGAAGTGGCCAATGGCGTCGAACTGCAAGTCCAGCGCAGCGCGGTGGTGCAGGTGTTGCCCAAGGGCAGCATCAAGTAATTCAAGAATTCAAAGCAGACTGAGGCAGAGCCGCGATCATGAATCGTTACCCGATATGGAAGTACACGATCATTTTGATCGCACTGGTAGTGGGGTTTTTGTACACCCTGCCGAATTTCTTTGGTGAAGCACCTGCAGTCCAGGTGTCATCGGCCAAGGTCACCTTCAAGATCGACTCCAGCACCAAGGCGCGTGTTGAAGAGATCCTGAAGACGGCCGCTATCGAGGCTGATTTCGTTGCCCTGGACAACACCTCGGTGAAAGCGCGCTTTGGCAACACCGAGACGCAACTCAAGGCCAAGGACGCGATTCAAAAAGCCCTGATTCCCGACCCGGCCAACGCCGGTTATGTGGTGGCGCTCAATTTGCTGTCGCGCTCACCGACCTGGCTCACTTCACTGCATGCGTTCCCGATGTACCTGGGGCTGGATTTGCGCGGTGGCGTGCATTTCATGCTGCAGGTCGACATGCAGGCGGCTCTGGCCAAGAAGGCGGAATCCCTGGCGGGCGACATCCGGACCAGTTTGCGCGAAAAGAATGTGCGCCACAGTGGCATCAACCGCAACGGTCAGACCATTGAAGTGCGTTTTCGTGAGCCGCAAGCGCTGGCCGCGGCTAAGGCAGTCCTGCTGGATCAGTTCACGGACCTGCAATCGGTCGATCTGCTGGACGGCGCCGACTACAAGCTGACGGCGTCGATCAAGCCGGAGGCGGCGCGGCGCGTGCAAGACCAGTCGCTCAAGCAGAACATCACCACCTTGCACAACCGGATCAATGAATTGGGTGTAGCCGAACCGGTCATTCAGCAACAGGGGCTGGACCGGATCGTGGTCCAGCTACCGGGTGTGCAGGACACCGCCAAAGCCAAAGACATCCTGGGGCGCACCGCCACGCTGGAAGTGCGTCTGGTCGATGAAAGCACCGAAGCCCGGGCCGCCGAGAGCGGCGCGGCGGCCGTGCCTTTTGGTTCCGAACGCTATCTGGAGCGCAACAGCCAGCCCGTCATCGTCAAGAAGCAGGTGATCCTGACCGGTGAAAACCTGACCGATGCACAACCCGGTTTTGACAGCCAGACGCAAGAAGCGGTGGTGAACCTGACACTCGATGCCAAGGGCTCGCGCATCTTCAGGGACGTGACGCGCGAAAACGTAGGCAAGCGCATGGCCATCCTGCTGTTTGAAAAAGGCAAGGGCGAAGTCGTCACGGCGCCCGTGATCCGCACCGAGATTGGCGGTGGGCGCGTGCAAATCTCTGGCCGCATGACCACCATGGAAGCCAATGACACAGCCTTGCTGCTGCGCGCCGGCTCGCTGGCGGCGCCGATGGAGATCATCGAAGAAACCACCATCGGCCCGAGCCTGGGCGCCGAGAATATTGCCAAGGGCTTCAACAGCGTGACTTACGGCTTTGCCGCAGTCGCGGCCTTCATGTGCGTTTACTACGTCCTGTTCGGCATGTTTTCCAGTATCTCGCTGGCGGTCAACCTGTTGTTGCTGGTGGCCGTGCTGTCCATGCTGCAGGCCACGCTGACACTGCCCGGCATGGCGGCGATGGCGCTGGTGCTGGGTATGGCGATCGACTCCAATGTGCTGATCAACGAGCGGGTGCGTGAGGAGTTGCGCGGCGGAGCGTCGGCACAGGCCGCCATCAATGCCGGTTATGACCGGGCCTGGGCCACCATTCTCGACTCCAACGTGACCACC
>JBBQZA010000186.1:0-7831 GCA_038208175.1 Burkholderiales bacterium | reverse complement strand
CAGCGTCGAAGCCAGCCGGGTGTCAGATACCGCCGTTGCCGAGACCCTTATATCGACAGGGTCCGGCAGGTCGACGCGCCGGAACACAATGCCGGTGTCAGGCTGCGCCGGCCGCAGCGTGATCTCTACCCGCTGGCCACTGTGCAAGCCAACGCCAACGGCCTGCGTCAGGGATTTAAGCGTTCTTTGTTTTAGCACAGACGGTATTGTAAAAGCGGCAGCACCCGCCCGCCGCCGGGCCGCCCCAAGGCGGGCAGCCCCCTCGGGGGGGCAGCGCAGCACACGAAGTGGCAAGCGTGGGGGCAATATCAGTCGGCTTGCTTGCGCAGGAAGGCCGGAATCTCGAAGTCATCCATGCCACCCGAGGCCAGCGCATCGACTCGGGCCGCCGCCTGACTGCGGTCGCGTCGCCAGACGCTGGGCGTCGCCATCGACTGGTAATCCGGTTGTGTTGCGCCGGCCGGTGGCGTCGCCGCCGCAGGCGAGGACACGCCATTCGACGCCGCATGGAAAGCTGGCACCTCAAACGCAACGTTGTCGGTGCCGGTGCGCAGCCCGACAGTCGGCACAACGCTGATGCTGGGTTTGGCACGCCCCTGGCGACTCAGGCCGGTGGCAACCACAGTCACGCGTATTTTGTCGCCCAGATCATCGTCGTAAGCGGTGCCGTAGATCACGTGCGCATCGGCTGAGGCGTAGGCACGGATGGTGTTCATTGCCAACCTGGATTCGCTGAGTTTGAGCGAACCTTTGCCCGCCGTGATCAGCACCAGTACGCCTTTGGCGCCAGAAAGATCGATGCCTTCCAGCAAGGGGCAGGCCACCGCCTGTTCCGCCGCAATGCGGGCACGATCCGGACCGGCTGCGATGGCCGTACCCATCATGGCTTTGCCAGGCTCACCCATCACCGTGCGCACGTCTTCAAAGTCAACGTTGACGTGACCGGGCACATTGATGATTTCGGCAATGCCGCCGACCGCATTTTTAAGTACATCGTTGGCATGCGCAAACGCCTCGTCCTGGGTAATGTCGTCGCCCAGAACCTCAAGCAGTTTTTCGTTCAGCACCACAATCAGCGAATCCACGTTGGCTTCAAGTTCGACCAAACCACTGTCGGCATTGCTCATGCGGCGGCCGCCTTCAAAATCAAACGGCTTGGTCACGACGCCGACCGTCAGAATGCCCATTTCGCGCGCGACCCGGGCAATCACCGGTGCGGCGCCGGTGCCGGTGCCACCGCCCATGCCGGCCGTAATGAACAGCATGTGCGCGCCTTCAATGGCGGCGCGGATGTCGTCGAGCGCCAGTTCGGCCGCTTCGCGACCCTTGTCCGGCATGCTGCCAGCGCCCAGACCGCTGCTGCCAAGCTGAATGCTTTTGTGCGCATCGCTGCGACCCAGGGCCTGCGCATCGGTATTGGCACAAATGAATTCCACGCCCTGCACGGCGCAGCCAATCATGTGGGCCACAGCATTGCCACCACCGCCACCGACGCCGATGACCTTGATCTGGGTGCCTTGGTTGAACGTGACCTCTTCAATCATTTCGATGGGCATTTATTTCTCCTAAAGTTTCAAATAATTCACAGTTGCCGAAAATGGTTCAAATCTCTTTTTTTCACACAATCAGGAAGGCGGATCGGTGCATCGCCATCGCCAATGGGGACTGCCGCGCGCCAGCCAGAGCTTGTCTTGAAACATCAGAAATTCCCCACAAACCAGTCTTTGATCTGACCCAGGACCGCTTTCATGGAGCCGCTTTTTTGAGCCACCTTGAAGCCGCGCAGACGGGCCAGGCGCGCTTCTTCGAGCAAACCCATGACGGTAGCAACGCGCGGCTGGGCCACAATGTCGGCCAGGGCACCCGAATATTTGGGGATACCGCGCCGCACCGGCTTGAGGAAGATGTCTTCACCGAGTTCCACCATACCGGGCATGACGCAACTGCCACCGGTCAGCACAATGCCGCTGGAGAGCATCTCCTCGAATCCGGACTCCCGCAATACCTGGTGCACGAGCGAGAAAATCTCCTCGACCCGTGGTTCAATCACACCGGCCAATGCCTGGCGGCCAAGCATGCGTGGCCCCCGGTCACCGAGCCCCGGAACCTCGACCTGCGAATCGGGGTCGGCCAGCAACTGTTTGGCGCAGCCACTCTCGACCTTGATGTCTTCGGCATCTTTGGTCGGCGTGCGCAGCGCCATCGCGATGTCGCTGGTAATCAGGTCGCCGGCAATCGGTATCACCGTCGTGTGGCGAATGGCGCCGTTGGTAAAGATCGTGACGTCAGTGGCTCCCGCGCCAATGTCAACCAGGGCCACACCCAGTTCGCGCTCGTCTTCGGTCAGCACCGACAGACTTGAGGCCAGCGGGTTGAGCATCAGTTGTTCCACTTCCAGACCGCAACGACGAACGCATTTGATGATGTTTTCCGCCGCCGCTTGCGAGCCGGTCACGATGTGCACTTTGACTTCGAGACGGATACCGCTCATGCCGATGGGCTCTTTAACCACCTGGCCATCGATGATGAACTCCTGCGGCTCCACCAGCAGCAGCCGTTGGTCGGCGGAAATGCTGATCGCTTTGGCCGTCTCCACCACCCGTGCCACGTCGGCGGCGCTCACCTCCCGGTCCTTGATGGCGACCATGCCGCTGGAGTTGATGCCCCGGATATGACTTCCGGTAATGCCGGTGTAAACGCGCGTGATCTTGCAGTCGGCCATCAACTCGGCTTCCTTAAGAGCCTGCTGAATGCTTTGCACGGTTGCGTCGATGTTCACCACCACGCCGCGCTTGAGTCCGTTGCTGGGTGCCAGACCGAGGCCGGCAAGCTTGAGCTCGCCGCCAGGCAGCACCTCGGCCACCACCACCATCACTTTGGCGGTGCCAATGTCCAGCCCTACGACCAGATCTTTGTATTCTTTTGACATGTGTCCACCTGTTGCCTGTATTGCCCTTGTTGCCCTTGTTGCTCTTACTTCTTGTGCTCAATTGCTGCCAGCGTGGTCACGCCGCGTAGCCGAATCGCATAACCGTCTTCATGCCGCAAGTCTGCGGTTTCCAGTGCATCCACTTTGCGACCATAACGCGAGCTCACCTGCGTCAGCGTGCCGAGAAACCTTTGCGTGCGTGCCACGACCTCGGGTACGGTGCCAGCGCCGAGTTCCACAAGCGCGCCCTCCTCCAGTCGCACACGCCAGCCACCATGACCCGTCATTTCAACTTGTTCAATCGCCAAATCCATGGCCTCGAATAGCGGCTGCAGCCTCTGGTACATGCTCAGCACTTGTGGTGCCTGCCCTTCCGGCCCGTTCAGTCGCGGCAGAAACTCCTGCTCCACCTCGCCCACATTGGCTTCAAATACTTCACCAAGACTGTTGACCAGCCTGGACTCTCTCTCCAGCCCCCAGTACGCTAGCGCCTGGTGCTCCTGCAGGACCACCTTGAGACGATTCGGAAAGTCGCGCCGCACCACCGCCTTGCGCACCCAGGGTATGGCCTCAAAGGCCAGCCGGGTGCGATCCAGATCGATGCTGAAGAAAGTGCCACTCAGGCGCGGTGCCACATTGGCGCGCAATGTCACCGCGTTGTTGTGCGTCAACTCGCCACTGACCGCTATCGCTTGTACAGCAAACAGCGGACGGCGCGAGGCCCAGACTGCCACCCCGGCCACAAACAGTCCGGCAAAGATCAGGAACAGGGCGGCCGCCACCCTGTTCATGAGCTTCACGTCGACTGGTATGACCCGGCTTTCGGTCATGCCAACACCTTTGCCTGAAGCGTCGTATGGTCGAGTGCCGCAAGTTTCAGCACCTCCAGACAGAGCGCCGAATAACTGATGCCAGCGGCTTTGGCCGACATCGGTACCAGCGAGTGAGAGGTCATGCCGGGTGCGGTATTGATCTCCAGCAAATAGGGTTGCCGACTGCGCGCATCGATCATCACATCAGCGCGGGCCCAGCCGCGGCAGCCCAGGCTGCGGTAGGCTTTCAGCGTCAATGCCTGAATCGATTCTTCTTCGCCAGCGGGCAGATGGGCCGGAACCAGATATTGGGTGGTGTCAGTGAAGTACTTGTTCTGGTAATCGTAGTTGCCGTCCAGCGCGACGATCCGAATCAGCGGCAGAGCGCGCGCTGACGCCCCCGAGCCGAGCACCGTAATCGTCACTTCATCGCCGGCAATGAATTGCTCGCACAGCACCTCGGTGTCGTGACGCGCCGCCAAATCAAAAGCGTCCTGACACTGCGCGAGTGAACCGACCTTGGTCAGGCCGATGGTTGAGCCCTCGCGCGTCGGCTTCACAATCATTGGACTGCCCAACTCGGCAAACGCCTGTTCGGTGGCGGCCACGCTATCAACCTGGCGCCAGCCCGGCGTCGACAATCCATCCGCCTGCCAGATGCGCTTGGTCATGACTTTGTCAACGGCGATCGCTGATGCCATGACGCCGGAGCCGGTGTAGGCAATACCCAGCATCTCGAGCGCTCCCTGTACCGTGCCATCTTCTCCAAAGCGGCCGTGCAAGGTGATGAAGCAGCACTGGCAGCGGTCCCGCTTCAGCTCTGACAGATCGCGCTCGGCCGGATCGAATGCATAGGCATCAATCCCCTGCGAACGCAGCGCCTGCAGGACGCCCTGACCCGACATCAGCGATATTTCGCGTTCTGCGGAGGCACCCCCCATGAGCACGGCAACTTTTCCAAATTCAGTCATCAATCGGCTCATACTTGTCGCTCCTCCTGTCTGAGCTGTCTCGAATCCGGTGCCATGGCGACGACCCGTGCAGCTACCGCAGCAATCGACCCGGCGCCCATGCACAACACCACATCGGCCGCGCGCGCCTGGTCCAGGATGGCTTGCGGCATGGCCTCGATGTCATCGACAAAAAGCGGCTCGATATGCCCGGCGGCACGCAGTGCGCGTGCCAGGCTGTGGCCATCGGCCCCCATGATCGGCGCCTCGCCGGCGCTGTAAACGTCGGCCAGCAAGACCGCATCGGCTTGCGCCATGACCTTGACGAAATCATCCAGACAGTCACGGGTACGGCTGTAGCGATGCGGCTGGAACGCCAGCAGCAGACGCCGACCCGGAAAGGCGCCACGCGCGGCCAGCAGCGTGGCCGCCATTTCAACCGGATGATGACCGTAGTCATCGACCAGCGTAAAACTACCGCCGTCACGCGCCATGACCTCACCATAGCGCTGGAAGCGCCGACCGACACCCTGAAAACCGGCAAGTGAGCGCATAACGACCTGCTCGGGCACTCTGAGTTCCAGCGCCAGCGCAATCACCGCCAGCGCGTTGAGCACGTTATGCCGTCCCGGCAGGTTCAAGACCAGCGCCAGATCAGGACCTTGCAGGCCATGACGCCGCTGCACGGTGAAATGCATCTGTCCGTCCAGCGTGCACAGTTCCACCGCCCGGAGCTGCGCTTCTTCGCTGAAACCGTAGCGCAAGACCTTGCGCTGGATCCGCGGCAGGATGTCCTGCACGCCAGCGTCGTCCACGCACACAATGGCGCTGCCGTAAAAAGGCAGATGCATCAGAAAGTCCAGGAAAGCCTGCCGTAACCGACCAACATCATGGCCGTAAGTCTCCATGTGGTCGGCATCGATATTGGTGACTATGGCAAACATCGGCAACAGATGCAGAAATGAGGCATCCGACTCATCAGCCTCGACCACAATGTGCTCACCGTGTCCGAGACGCGCATTGACGCCAGCACTGTTCAGGCGCCCACCGATGACAAAAGTGGGGTCGAGTCCGGCCACGACCAGCATGCTCGTCACCAGAGCGGTGGGGGTGGTCTTGCCATGGGTGCCGGCAATCGCAATGCCTTGCCGGTAGCGCATCAACTCGGCCAGCATCAGCGCCCGCGGCACGACCGTGATTCCGAGCTGACGCGCCGCCATCAGTTCCGGGTTGTCAGCCTGCACGGCGCTCGAGCTGACCACCACATCAGCGCCTGTGACATTGCTGGCAGCATGACCGACGCTGGTCCGGATACCCAGATCCGACAGTCGTCTCAGGGCGTCGCTATCGCCCCGGTCCGAGCCGCTGACCTGGTAGCCCTGACTGAACAGAACCTCGGCAATCCCCGACATGCCGACACCGCCAATGCCGACGAAATGAATGCGACGAATGACGTGCTTCATCGGATCAATTCCTCGCAGGCCGCGACAATCTGCAGCGTGGCATTGGTCATTTCCAGCTTCCTGGCCGCCAATGCGCAGGCAAGCAGTTCCTGACGCCCGAATTTTTGCAGTCGGTCGGCCAACTGCTGTGGAGTGATCTCGCTTTGTGGCAGCAACCAGCCAGCGCCCTGGTCCACCAGGAAACGGGCATTGCGGGTTTGATGATCGTCGACCGCAAACGGAAATGGGACAAACAGGGCCGCTGCACCGACCGCCGCAATTTCCGTCACGGTGCTGGCGCCGGCACGGCAGATCACCAGGTCGGCATCGGCCAAGGCCTGTGCCGTATCGTCTATGAAGGGCGTCAGTTGCGCCTGCACACCGGCTTCCCGGTAATTGGCGCGCAGGGCGTCGAGTTGCGCTTCACCACTTTGATGCAGCACCTGCGGGCGCTGCTGCGCCGGGATCAGCGCCAATGCCTTCGGTACCACATCGTTCAAGGCGCGAGCGCCCAGACTGCCGCCAAGTACCAGTAGCCGCAAAGGCCCGCTGCGATTGGCAAAGCGCGCCGCCGGCTCGGGCGCACCAATGAAATTGGCGCGCAGGGGATTGCCGATCCAGCGCCCTTTGGGCAGCACATCAGGGAACGCGGTAAAAACTTTTTTGGCCACTTTGGAAAGCAGCTTATTGGCCATGCCGGCCACTGAATTCTGTTCGTGCAGCAGCAGCGGCTTGCCGGTCAGCACGCTCATCAGCCCGGCGGGAAAGGTGATGTAGCCACCCAGGCCCAGCACTACATTGGGCTTGACGCGGTGCAATACCCGCAGGCTCTGCCAGCTGGCCTTTATCAGACGCCATGGCAAAGCAGCCAGTGTCCACCGACCCTTGCCACGAACAGCGCTGAAATCAATCGTCTCGAAGGCAAACCCGTGCGGCGGAACCAGGCGACTCTCCATCGTCGAATGGCTCGTGCTGGACGCCCCACCCAGCCAGTGCACGCGCCAGCCATGCTCACGCAAAGCCTGCGCCACCGCCAGCCCTGGGAAAATGTGCCCCCCAGTACCACCCGCCATGACTAACGCGACCCCCACGCTTGCCACTGCGTGTGCTTCGCTGCCCCCCGAGGGGGCCGTGCCTTGCTTGGGGCGGCCCGGCGCGGCGGCATTCACGCTGGAGGTTCTCATACGCGGCCTCCGCGCATCATCAGGCGATTCTCAAAGTCGATCCGCAGCACCACCGCGATCGCAACCAGATTCATCAGGATGGCAGAGCCGCCGTAGCTCATCAGCGGCAGCGTCAGGCCCTTGGTGGGGAGGACGCCGAGGTTGACGCCCATGTTGATGAACGCCTGGCCCCCGAACCAGATGCCGATGCCCTGGGCGAACAGGCCGGCGAACACGCGCTCGAGCGCGATCGCCTGCCGGCCGATGTGGAAGAGGCGTCGCGCCAGCCAGAAGAAGGCGAGGATGACGCAGGCGACGCCGATGAAGCCGAGTTCCTCGCCGATCACGGCGAGCAGGAAGTCGGTGTGCGCCTCGGGCAGGTAGTGCAGCTTCTCGACGCTGGAGCCCAGGCCCTGGCCGAAGATCTCGCCGCGGCCGAAGGCGATCAGCGAGTGCGAAAGCTGGTAGGCCTTGCCGAGGGTGTACTTCTCGTCCCAGGGATTGAGGTACGCGAAGATCCGCTCGCGCCGCCAGT
>JBBQZA010000185.1:0-7844 GCA_038208175.1 Burkholderiales bacterium | reverse complement strand
CCTGCGTCTTCACGCTCCGCAGCAGCTTCATCGCGTCGAACGTCTCCTTCGCCGCGCCAGCAAGACCCTTGTCCGCGCCGTATAGCTGCTCGAATGTGGTCGACGTCTCCTGATCCCGCAGCTTGAACCCAAGGGTACTGGGTGTGAGGGGCCGGGGGTAGATCGGCCACCACACTGCGCGCGCCGCGCAGCACCGCCGTTTGACGAAGTTCCGGTCCGGCCTGGGCCATGAATTCAAAGCCGATACCCACGGCATCCAAAAGGGGCAGGTTGCTCGCAGCCACACACTCGCCGCACACCTTGCGGCGCGGGAAGATCTGCTTTTCAAGCAATCCTACCGACCATCCTGCCTTGGCCAACAGGATGGCGGCACTCGAGCCAGCGGGCCCTGCGCCAACAATAAGAGCGTCAAAACGGGTCTTCATGGGCCAGCACCGGCATGTATGCGATCTGTTCGTGCAGCGCAAAAGCAGTGACTAAAAAGGCCGGCCGGGTATTCCGCAAGCGTCCAGTCTCTATGCGCACCCGGCCAGAGCGAACCCAGTTCCTTGTTGCGAAAGCCCGCACGCACACTCAGCACCGCGTCTTCGCGCGTTACTGCACCGGCTCCAACGGCACCCACCAGGTGGCTTCCTGCCCATGCCAACCAGGCACGCTGTGGCTCGCAGGCAAGGAAGTAGTCGGTACGCGCAGCCACTGCGCTGAGCAACAGGCTTAACTGCGGATCCTCGAAATGGTGCAAAAAGAGGTTGGCCACAATCAGATCCCAGCGTGTCGTGGAAGGTGTTGGACCGAGCACAGGGTCGAGGTTGGCCGAGTCGAGTGCATCGCCCAGCCGCGCCGTGACATCCCAGCCGGCTGAGGCATAGTTGCTCTCAGTGGATGACTCCAGCAAGTGATACCGGTCCAATAGTGTGAGTGAGACAGCGGGCCACGCGCCCTGGAGCGCACGTGCGACCCCTGACATCAGCTTGCCGTCGCCAGCGCCAATCTCCAGTACTTGCAGCGGCGGTGCGGCTTGGGTGTTGGCGCGCGGTAGCGGCATTTTGCGCAGCGCGTCAAGCAAGATGGTCTGCGTGCCCATGACGCGGTGCAGGCGCTGCAGGTCTCTGCGTGAGCGCCGGGCCCTCGGGTCTTGCGCGTCCAGGCCATCAAGCAATTCAGGAAGAACGGTTCGGGTCATCGTCATCACCGAACCTGCAGCAATGCGCCGTGGCAGCTAAAGCCGGCTCCAAACGAAGACAGCCACCACCAACCAGGCGGCGCGCCGTCGGCCAGCGCAGCCTGAAGAACGAAGTAGACGAATGCGCTGGAGAGATTGCCGTACTCGCGCAGCATCGCTGCGCTGTAGCGCAGATCCGGGCTCTGCAACTCAAAATGGCGCTCGACGGCCTTCAATACGTCGCGTCCACCCGCATGCATGATCCATGCGTTCATGTCAGTTGGCTTCAGACCGGCACGCTGCAACACCGTATGCAGCACACGCAAGGCATGCTCAGCGGCCAGCTCAGGCACGGCGCGCGTGAGCACATTGCGCAGCATGCCGTGGCGTGTTTCGAACTTGAGGGCGTCACGATGAGACGGATCCAGCAACGAACTGCTGTCCATCCATTCGATTCGACGGCTGCTCGCACCGGGTGTGCTTGAGAGCACGGCAGCGCCGGCGCCGTCCCCGAACAGGCAGGCGCTGATCAATACTCCGGGGTCATTGTCCAGGTACATCGCAGCGCTGCTGACCTCGACGCATATCGACAAGACATGCCCACAAGAACCCGATGCCAATAGCGCGCGACCAAGTTGCATGTTGGGCAATGCCGCTGCACAGCCCTGGCCCACCAGGTCGTAAGCCTGCACGTCGGCTCGCAGACCAAGTCCTTCAACCACGTAGCCGGACAGCCCCGGGCAAAGGTAGCCAGTGCAGGTGCTTACCACCACGGCGTCGATCTCATGCGCTTGGAGTCCTGCGGCTGCGAGGGCAGGTGCGCCTGCGTCATTGGCTAACTTGGGTGCATGGGTGAGGAAACGCTGGGCCAAGGTATCGGGGTCAATGTGGAACACTTCGTCCAATGAATCCACCGCGAGCCTGCGCGCGTCGATGCCGTTGTCACGCTTGAGAACGGTGCGCGCGATCAGATGTGAGCGTGCTTCCAGACGGCTGAACCATTCCGACTGTTCGAATGCGAGCAGGCATTCGGCCTTGGTGTATCGCGTGGCAGGAGTAGCAGTCCCGACTCCGCGAATGAACATGCTGCTCGACGCAGTCACGGTATCGGTCATGTTTCGGTCCAGGTAATGGGTATTTCGGTGGAAAAACAGCGGGTCTTCATCATGGGCCTAGCTTGCATTTACCATGGTTTCGGGTCGCACCCATGCATCGAACTGTTCGGCCGTGACATAACCCGAGGCCAGGGCAGCTTGCCGCAAACCGAGCCCGTCGCGGTGTGCTGTCTTGGCAATCTCGGCAGCCTTGTCATAACCGACGTGCGGACTGAGCGCCGTGACAAGCATGAGCGAACGTTGCAGCAGATCTGCGATACGTACTCGATCCGGCTCAATTCCCCGCGCACAGTGCTTCTCGAAGCTGCACATGGCAGCGCTGAGCAGACGCACACTTTGCAGGAAGTTGTGTGCCAACAGCGGCTTGCAGACGTTGAGTTCCAGATTGCCTGACGCGCCGGCCCAATTGATGGCTACATCATTGCCAAACACCTGGCCGCAAACCATGATCATTGCCTCGCACTGGGTGGGGTTGACTTTACCGGGCATGATGGAACTTCCGGGCTCATTGGCGGGCAGTACCAATTCACCCAGACCGCAGCGCGGACCCGAGGCCAGCCAGCGCACGTCGTTGGCGATCTTGATCAAGGACGCGGCCAGCGTCTTGAGCGCACCGTGTGCGTGAACAATGGCGTCGTGCGCTGCCAGCGCTTCAAACTTGTTGGGTGCGCAGACCAGGCCCAGTCCGGTCGCGCGCGCCAACTCCGCGCTCACGCGCACGGCAAACTCGGGATGGGTGTTCAGACCGGTACCGACCGCAGTACCGCCTACCGCCATTTCACGAAGATGCGCCATGGCGTCCACAACATGCTGCTCGCCATGGCGCAACTGCGACGCCCACCCGGAAACCTCTTGTCCCAGGGTCAGCGGCGTCGCATCCTGCAAATGGGTACGCCCGATCTTCACAATGTCGGCGAACTGCCGCGCCTTAAGTTCCAGCGTCTGGGCCAGCAGGCGCAGCGCAGGCAACAGCTCATGCGTGAGGGTCTGAACTGCGGCCAGGTTCATGGCTGTTGGGAACATGTCGTTGCTTGACTGACCCAGATTGACATCGTCGTTAGGGTGTACCAGGCGCGCCATGCCAACCGTGCCGCCCAGCAATTGGGATGCCCGGTTGGCCAGGACCTCGTTCATGTTCATGTGAGTTTGTGTGCCCGACCCGGTCTGCCACACCCTCAGAGGAAACTCCGCGTCATGCAGGCCACTGCACACTTCGTCGGCAGCCTTCATGATGGCGTTTGCCTTGTTGGCTTCGAGCAAGCCTAACTGCTCGTTTACAACGGCGGCGGCGCGCTTGGCCATTGCCAGAGAACGCAGCAGGGCGATCGGCATGCGCTCATTGGAGATGACAAAATTCTCCAGCGCGCGCTGGGTTTGCGCGCCCCACAGCCGCTGCGAGGAAACGGCGATCTCGCCCATGCTGTCTTTCTCGATTCGAAAAGAGTTCATGCGTGGTAGCCGTCTGCTTTGACCTTGCCCCGAAATACCCAATAGGCCCAGCCGGTGTAGGCCAGGATCAAGGGCATGACCAATCCCGTTCCAATCAGCATGAAGACCTGACTGCTTCGATCGGTGGCGGCATTCTGGATGGTGATGGCACCGGGAACGATGTAGGGATAGACACTGACGCCCAAGCCGATGAAGCAGAGCAAGAATATGGCCAGTGCAATCAGGAAGGGCGCCAGTTCGCGTCTCGAGCGCAGGCTGCGAACAAATGCGATGCTGGCAATGCTCAGCAGAATCGGCACCGGCGTCACCCACAGGATGTTGGGATAGCGCAGCCAGCGATCAAAATAGGCGCCCTGCAAGAACGGTGTCGCCAGACTGACGCTGAGCACCGCAAGCAGTGTAGCGGCGCCGAGCCACCAGGCGAGGCGAAAGACCTGCTGCTGCAGCTTGCCTTCAGTCTTGAGAATAAGCCAGGTGGCTCCCAGCAATGCATAGGCAACGACAACGCTCACGCCCGTCAGTAGCGAAAAGGGTGTCAGCCAGTCCCACCACCCTCCGCCGTACGACCTGCCGCTCACCTTGACGCCTTGCAGCAGTGCCCCCAACACAATGCCCTGCGACAGTGCAGCAACCAGGGATCCAGCACTGAATGCCATGTCCCAAAAAGGGCGGTGCACAGGATGCCGCCAGCGGAACTCGAACGCAACACCCCGAAAGATGAGCGCCAGCAGCATGGCAATGATGGGCGCATAGAGTGCCGTCAGGATGACCCCATAGGCCAGCGGAAAAGCTGCCAGCAGACCACCGCCACCCAGCACAAGCCAGGTCTGGTTGCCGTCCCAGACCGGGGCAATGCTGTTGATTGCCGCATCACGCTCC
Organism: Burkholderiales bacterium; assembly: GCA_038208175.1. GTDB lineage: Bacteria > Pseudomonadota > Gammaproteobacteria > Burkholderiales > Burkholderiaceae_C > Rhodoferax. The sequence goes on along the minus strand of JBBQZA010000185.1, from coordinate 3,239 downwards.
GAACCGACCTCGAATCCTGGAAAAAGGATCCCTATGCCGAGGTCGAAACCGTCCATGACCACATAGACAAAGATCGCAAAGACGATGATGAGCGCCCAAAGCGCAGAGAGATCGAAATTCATGACGTTGACTCGAGCGGCTGCGGCGCTTTGGCCATGAGTTTGAGCAGGTAGACGATGCCGGCGCCAAAGACAGCGAAATAGACCACTGCGAAAGCCAGCAAAGAGGCCGCCACCGCCGGCGCGGCCAGTGGCGAACTTGACTCAGCGGTGCGCAGCAGCCCGGTCACGGTCCACGGTTGTCGACCGACCTCGGTGGTGGTCCAGCCTGCCAGCACGGCCAACAGTCCCGAGGGCGCCATCGCGATGGCAAACCGGTGCAGCGTACGCGATTCGTAAAGCTTGCCGCGGTATCGGGCAAAGAGGCCGAACGCGCCCAAGCCAGCCATCAGCAAGCCCAACCCCACCATGATTCGAAATGACCAAAAGACGATGCCGACCGGGGGTTGATCTTCCTTTGGGATGGTGTCGAGCCCATCGAGTGGCGCGTTCAGGTCATGCTTGAGGATCAATGACGAAGCTTTGGGTATCTGGATGGCGTAGTCAATCCGGTTCTCTGCGCTGTTCGGGATCCCGAACAGAATAAGCGGCGCCCCGTGGGGGTGGCTTTGGAAATGGCCTTCCATGGCCATGACCTTCACTGGCTGATACTCCAGCGTGTTTAGGCCGTGAAGGTCTCCAAACACGATCTGCAGTGGCGCGACGATGGCCGCCATCCACATTGCCATGGAAAACATGATTCGTGAACGCGGATTGGCAGCATCGCGCAACAGGTGCCAGGCACCTACGCCACCCACGACGAAGGCGGTAGTCAGATAGGCAGCGCAGATGGTGTGAATCAGGCGATACGGGAAGCTTGGGTTGAAGACGATGGCCAACCAGCTCCCTGCCGGGATGAATTGGCCATTGAGGTTCAATGCATAGCCGCTCGGGGTCTGCATCCAGCTATTGGCTGACAGGATCCAGAACGCGGAGATGAATGTGCCCAGCGCCACCATCACGGTGGCCGTGAAATGCAGGCCCTTGCCAACCCGGTTCATGCCAAAAAGCATGACGCCCAGGAATCCGGCCTCCAGGAAGAAGGCCGTGAGTACCTCATAGGCCATGAGCGGCCCGATGATGGGGCTTGCCTTGTCGGAGAAGACCGCCCAGTTGGTGCCGAACTGGTACGACATGACAATGCCCGACACCACGCCCATGACAAAAATCAGAGCGAAGATTTTGACCCAGTACCGAAACAGATCCAGGTAGGGCGAGCGCCCGGTAATCAGCCACAAGGCCTCCAGAACCGCCAGATAGCTTGCAAGCCCTATGGTTACCGCCGGAAACAGAAAGTGAAAGCTGACCGTGAAGGCAAATTGGACCCGTGCGAGCATGAGAGCATCAGGCCAGGCGAACATTTCAGAAACTCCTTGCGCTGGCGCTGTCTTCCTGCAATCTAGCCTTCGGTCCAGTTCTTTTGACCATCAGGCATATCGCCCAGGATTCCCCAATCGTTAGCGAGCTCGCTGTCGATCAAATCACCGAGTGGAAATCTGCGGCAGCTTGCACGGTGCGCGGAAAGGGCAAGGTCGGTCGGCGAAAATACGTCATCAAAGGCCTTCGCCAAAGCTGGATTGCACACGCTGAGCGATTGCATGGAAGAAAGCATCTTGTTCCCCGTTGGTTAAAGTGGACACAGCGCAAATGTCGCACGATCAGCTCCTTGCATCTGTACGTCAGCGAACAGACGATGCTGCCACTGGCGCGCAGCCCGCAGTTCACTTGTCGGTAATCGGCTTTTGCGTGAACAGGTAAGCTTTCAACTCCTTTGAAAACGCACCATCCTTGCGCCGGATCCACTCCAGCAACATGGATGCATGTAACGACACGATCGTGCGGTGCATGTCGCACGTTGCCTCGGTCAGGTCCCCAACAGGTTCGTGATAACCAACCCTGGACATAGCCCTCTCCTTTGTTACGAGCCGTGAAAGGAATCCCTTGCGAAAGTCTGATTCCTCGGTGCACGGTCCACAGAAATTGCGCTTGACTTACCTTGTCGTTCTTCATTAACCCGGCATGACCGTCTGTGCGGCTGCGAACAGACCATGGCCTCTGACAAAGCGGGATTCAGGGGCGGTCGAGCGTCCGTTTGCTATGCCAGGGTTCGAACGGACTTTTCCCGCTCCCACTGGCGTGTTTTGGCCGCAGCAATAAATGCATCTCTGTCGTTGGCATCCACAACGCCTGCGTCCGGTCCGACATTCGCTGCTTTCAGAAGCGCCTGGCCGCCTTTGTCAACGGCGATTGCCTTGAGATGAGCGAAAGCATCGCGCACGAAGTCGATCGCGGCGCCTTCCATCGAAAGTGCCTTTGCGCCTTTGTCGGAGAGGATCACGGCGACTGCGTCGAACAGCACGGAAGGCGTACCCGCCAGTTGTCCGTCAGCCGCCAGCATCGAGCCATCGGCAAGCTTGGTGCCGCCCACTTTGGGGGCGACGATCTTCACGCTGGCGCCCGCATCTGTCGCGGCCTTTTTTATCTTCTTGATGCCAGCGCCGTCTGAACCTTCCGCGATCAGGATGGCGACCGCGCGTCCTTTGAGCGTGGCTTTCATCTTGCCGATGATCTGCAAGGCGGGCGAAGGCGGCAATTTCTGAACGGGCGCTGCGGCCACGGGCGCCTCGGGCATTGTGTCGAACCCCAGACCTGCGGCAACGCGCTGGGCGAGGCCTTTTTCGATATGGCGCAGGTGGGCGACCATGGCTACACGTATGTGCGGATGTTCGACCTTGGAAAGTTCGAGCACCAACGCCGAGGCAATGTGCGCCTGCTCATACGGGGTCTGGCTGAGATAGAACTGCCGCGCCTGGCTGTAGTGGTCGGCGAAGCTCTCGGCACGGATGCGGCCTTTCTCGCCCATTTCAGTTACCGCAGCGCTTTGAAAGCCCTTGGGCGTTTCGCGTGGCGAGTACTCCGACAAGGAGTTGGGCTCGTACGCAACACGGCCCGCCGGTTGCCCCATCTGCATGTGCCCGTCGCGCTGATGGTTGGCGAACGGGCACTTGGGCGCGTTGACCGGAATCTGGTGAAAATTGGGCGGTCGCGAGCTTTCCAATCGCCTCCAACTCTTTCAAAAACAGTGCGGAAGGTCGAGTGCAGGTCACACACTGGTTCAATGTCGTCGCATTCGGAAAGACG
>JBBQZA010000184.1:0-7932 GCA_038208175.1 Burkholderiales bacterium | reverse complement strand
CAGTTTTTCAAATGGTCGCTCCAATTAATGCCGGGGCTCCAGCCTTGATGCAAAGCCGTTGAACGCAAACAGGCGTGTCACCTTCGTGTTCGAGAAGCGTGGCGCAGACTGGCGCCACCATTTTCTTGCAGGTACAGGGTTGACTCCCTGATCAATCAGGCACCCGGAACCTCGCCATAGAAGGCTACTCCTTCGTCCACGACACCGACCAGCTTCACCATCGAGTCGTAAGCAGTCTTGTCAGCCGTAAAAAAGTGGCCGCCAACCAGACCATTGGCCGGATTGAAGTCTTTGTCATCCATCCAGATGCGGTATACAGGGATCGCTGCCTTGCCTGAAGCGTCAGTCGGTGTCGGACTGGTGTAAACCTTGAAGTTCTCACCCTCGTACTTCCAGTCGTATCCGTTCGTGCCGGTCGAAGACCAGTCGATGATCTGTGCCTTTTCAGCGGTATTGATGGTGAAAAAATGAGACTGGTATTTGTCTGACCAGAACCTGAAAACAGGCACTGCATCAAGCGGGTTGCTGTGCGCGGCTTCGAATGTGGCGGTCTTCTCCACCCATGGCCAGTTTGCCTGGGCTCTCACGTAAGAGGCTTCATCGGAGTTGGCGGTGTAGAAATAACTGTAGGAGGCTGGGTTTACGTCAGCGCCCGTTTTTTCACTCTTGAAGACGAAAACCAGATCCTTGTTTGCGAGGCCCTTGTCACCGGTCGGAGCAGGATCGTTGTTGAGAATGGTGGCGGTGGTACTCGCCACTGACCCCAACGTTGCACCGCTTGGGTTCGTCAGGCTAACCATAAATGTTTCGTTGGGTTCATAGACCGTGTCACCAAGAATTGACACACTAAAGGTCTTGCTGGTCTGCCCGGCTGCAAAGGTTAGCGTTCCACTCGACGGCATGTAGTCACTGTTTGCAGTCGCTGTACCGTCTGCAGTAGAGTAACTGACAGACACCGCGCTAGAAGATGCGGCAGACAAAGTAGCTGTGAATGTCAGCAATTGGCTACCTGTGTCACCTTCGGTGATTGATGGAGTAGTCGGTGACAGAGTTACAGCAGGCAACGACGTGTTTTGTCGGATCAGAGCTGCCGCATACGAAAAGTCTCCCAACTGTGAATTGGTGATTTCCACCCAGTACGTGTCTATTCCCGATCTAAACGTGATGCTATCCGTATACACATCAGGACCAACCGCATCGGCAGAGAAGACTGTACCGCCAAATTCATCTGTAATCTTTAAATCAAACGCGTTGGCGAGCGAAGTTTTCAGAAATCCATTGGATGGATCTGAAGTTACAACCAGTTTGAAGCTTCCAACGCCGGGAGCTATTTCATAATAATCTTTGTAATCGCCCGAAGAAAATGAACCATACGATGTCCAATTCGGCTCAATCTTATAAAGTGAGCCTCTCAAGGCGGTATCGGTACCCCATGTCTTCTCGTCCCACAATGACCCCGGTTGATAGCTTAGTAACATTTCTTGCTTTCTTTGGAGTGTTCTGACTTGATAGATTTCTCACGAACCGGGAATCAGGACTCGCTAAGGTTCAATGCCAGCATCGTGCGTGCACTTGGCTTGCGGGTCTGTACGGCACCGCACTGATCCAGTCGGCGATGTAGAACTATCGATCCGAAAATAGAAAAGGGTTAGCATGTACTTACACGCTAACCCTTGTCATTATTGGTGCGGCTGGCAGGAATTGAACCCACGACCCCTTGGTTCGTAGCCAAGTACTCTATCCAACTGAGCTACAGCCGCTAAGGCGCGAAGTATAGCAGCAACAAAAGTCGGTTGTGCTGTCAATGCGCCTGGTCCCAGTTGGGTCCGACGCCGACCTCGGCCAGCAACGGTACCTTGAGATGCGCCACACCGGCCATCAGGCGCGGAATTTCGTGCCTGAGCCAAGCCACTTCTGATTCGGGCACTTCAAATACCAGTTCGTCGTGCACCTGCATGATCATTTTGGTGGCACGTTTTTCGCTGTCAAGAACCTCTTGCACCTTCACCATGCTGAGCTTGATCAGGTCGGCCGCTGTCCCTTGCATTGGCGCGTTGATGGCGGCGCGCTCGGCGCCGCTACGGCGTGGCCCGTTGGGGGAGTTGATCTCGGGCAGATAGAGTCGGCGACCGAACACCGTCTCCACATAACCTTTGGCTTTGGCGTTCTGGCGCGTATGGTCCATGTAGAGTTTCACGCCCGGATAGCGGTCGAAATAGCGCTCGATGTAGTTTTTGGCTGCCGTATTGTCGATACCCAGGGCACGTGCCAGGCCGTAGGCACTCATGCCGTAAATCAGGCCGAAGTTGATGACTTTGGCATAGCGGCGCTGCTCGCTGCTGACCTGCGTGGTGCTGACGCCAAAGACTTCGGCCGCCGTGGCACGATGCACGTCCATGCCGTCATGAAAAGCCAGCAGCAAAGCCGCGTCGCCGCTGATGTGGGCCATGATGCGCAGCTCGATCTGGCTGTAGTCGGCGCTGGCAATCACAGAACCAGCGGGCGCCACGAAAGCCTCGCGCACGCGCCGACCCTCGGCGGTGCGGATCGGGATGTTCTGCAGATTCGGGTCGTTGCTGGCAAGTCTGCCGGTCACCGCCACCGCCTGCGCGTAATGGGTGTGGACGCGGCCGGTGCGCGGATGCGCCAGCTGGGCCAGCTTGTCGGTGTAAGTGCCCTTCAGTTTGGCCAGGCCTCTATGCTCCAGAATTTTGGCGGGCAGGGGAAAGTCTTCGGCCAGTTTTTCCAGCACCTCCTCGTCGGTGCTGGGTGCGCCGGTGGCCGTCTTCTTGACCACCGGCAGACCGAGTTTGGTGAAAAATATGTCGCCGATCTGCTTCGGACTGCTCAGGTTGAAGGGTTGCCCGGCGAGCTCGTGGGCCTCTTTCTCCAGTTGCAGGATGCGCCCGCCCAGTTCATGGCTCTGCGCAGCCAAGGTCGGGGCGTCAATCAGCACACCGTTGCGCTCGATGCGATACAGCGTCTCACTGCTGGCGATCTCCAGTTCGTAGATAAATCGCAATTTTTGATTCGCCTGCAACTGTGGCCACAAGAACCGGTGCACGTCCAGCGTCATGTCCGAGTCTTCGCACGAGTACTCGGCTGCCTTGGCGATATCGACCTGGTCAAAACAGATCTGATTCGCACCCTTGCCGCACAGATCCTCAAATGCAATGCCGCTGCGCCCCAGATGACGCTCGGCCAGGCTGGCCAGTCCGTGCGGCTTGTGGACCTCCAGCACATAGCTCTGCAGCATGGTGTCGTGGGCATAGCCCTGCACCTCGATGCCGTGGTTGGCAAAGACATGGCGGTCGTACTTGACGTGCTGCCCCAGTTTCTTCCTGTCGACGTCTTCCAGCCAGGGTTTGAGTTTGGCCAGCACCTCGTCGCGCGGCAACTGAGCCGGTACATCCGGATAACTGTGGGCCAGCGCAATGTAAGCCGCTTCACCCGGCGTCACGCTGAAGCTGATGCCAACGATTTCGGCCCGCATCTCGTCCAGCGACGTGGTTTCGGTGTCCAGCGCTACCAACTCCGCCGCCTGTATCTTTTCGAACCAATGGTCGAAGGATTGCCAGTCGAGTACTGTGTCGTATATGACGCTGGTGACCTCTGACTTGGCGCCACCTGCTGGCGGTTCGGGAGTATCGAACAGGTCTGCGGAATTGGGGTCGGATCCGGAAATAGGGTCAGAGCCGTCTACGCTTTGCTTCGCGGATCCGACCCTATTTCCTAGCGCCCTGGCCAGGCCTTTAAAGCCATATTTTTCATAAAAAATGGCCAAAGCCTGCGTATTCATTACACCTGTTGCTATTGAATTCATAGCTGGAAGGTTCGGCACCCAGCCCTTCAGATCGCAGTCGGTCTTGATGGTCAGCAATTGGCGACCGGTCGGCAACCAGTCCAGCGAATTCCTTAAACTGTCACCGACTGCGCCCTTGATGGCGTCGGCATTCGCCACCACAGCGTCCAGCGAGCCGTATTCCTGCAGCCATTTGGCAGCCGTCTTGGGGCCGACCTTGGGCACGCCTGGCACGTTGTCGATGGCGTCACCGACCAGGGTTTGAAAGTCCACCATCAGCGCTGGCGGCACACCAAATTCGGCCTCCACACCCGCCACATCACGACGCTTCCCGTTCATGGTGTCGATGATGGTGATGTGGCGATTCACCAACTGCGCCAGATCCTTGTCGCCGCTGCTGACGATGACCTCGATACCTTGCCGGGCGGCGATCACCGCCAAGGTGCCGATCACGTCGTCGGCCTCGACGCCCGGCACGTCCAGTACCTGCCAGCCCATCAGGCGCACGACCTCGTGAATCGGCTCGATCTGGGAGCGCAAATCATCAGGCATCGGAGAACGGTGTGCCTTGTACTGGGGATAGAGCGCATCCCGGAAGGTCGGACCCTTGGCGTCAAAGACACAGGCAGCAAAATCCGCCGGCACCTCTTTGCGCAGGCTTTGCAGCATATTGATCATGCCGCGAATGGCGCCGGTCGGCGCACTGCCAGGGTCGCCCGGCACCGCGCGCAAATCGGGCATGGCGTGAAAGGCCCGGTACAGGTAACTGGATCCGTCGACCAGAAGAAGGCATTTATTTGCGCTGGGGGTGTCGTTCATGGGCTCATTTTGCCTGCTGCCGGCAGTTCTACAATCGTCGAATGCGATTTGCACTGCTTTTTACCCTGTCCCTGTTTGGTCTCGGCGTCTGTCGGGCCGAATCGCCGGCGCCGTTGGCTGCGCCGCTTGCTGCAAGAGAGGCAGCGGAGCCTGCCCGTCCCGGGGTGGTTGAACAACGCAGCGAGAGAATTCACGTTGAAGACGCCGGCTCCAGCATTGACGAGTTGCGTGTCGGCGGCGAGACCAGGAGCATCACGGTGCAACCCAAAGGGCACTTTCCGGCCTATCAGATTGCGCCCTCCAGCGGCGAACGCAGCTGGAAGATTCTGAGTTTTTGACTGATGGCGGTTTACACAGAAATCTCGACCGAAGAGGTCCGCACCCTGTTGCGACAACTCAAGCTCGGTGAACTCAAAGGCCTGCAAGGCTGCGCAGGCGGTATCGAGAACACCAACTACTTCGTCAGCGCCGAAGCCGATGGCAATGTCCGTGATTACGTGTTAACGCTTTTTGAGCGTCTGACCTTTCAGCAATTGCCGTTTTACCTGCGTTTGATGAAGCACCTGGCGCAGCGCGGCATACCGGTGCCCGACCCCACCGCCAATGCGCAGGGTGATCTGGTCTTTGAGCTCAGGGGAAGACCGGCGGCCGTCGTCAACAAATTGCACGGCAAGAGCGAGCTGGCACCCAGCGCTGCCCATTGCGCAGCAGTCGGAGCCACGCTGGCCAGAATGCATCTGGCCGGCGCCGATTTTCCCCTTTCGCAGCCCAATTTGCGGGGCCTGGCGTGGTGGAATGAAACGGTACCCGTTGTGTTGCCTTATCTGGACCGGCAACAGACGGCCCTGATCCAGGGCGAATTGAACTACCAGAACCAGATCGCGAGCTCTGCCGCTTATTCCACCTTGCCGCGAGGGCCGATCCATGCCGATCTGTTTCGGGATAATGTGATGTTTGACGAAGTCGATGGCCGCTTGCATCTGAGTGGTTTTTTCGATTTCTATTTTGCTGGTGTCGACAGCTGGCTTTTCGATGTGGCGGTCTGCCTGAACGACTGGTGCGTCAACCTGCAGACCGGTGCGCACGAGGCGCAGCGAGCTGCGAGCCTGATGGCCGCCTACAGTGCCGTGCGACCACTTGAACCCGCGGAGCATGGGCTGCTGCCGGCCATGTTGCGTGGCGCTGCCTTGCGCTTCTGGATTTCACGACTCTGGGATTACCACCTGCCGCGCCAGGCCAGCATGCTCAAAGCGCATGACCCCAGCCGCTTCGAACGTGTCTTGCAACAGCGTATCGACCACCCCATCCTATTCAGCGCATTGCGATCCTGACCATGAAATTGAACATTGTTTCGGCGCGTACCGGTGCGGCATGGGTCAAGTTGGGTATGCGGACCTTTTTCAGGCAGCCGCTGGCGCTGGCCGGTCTGTTCTTCATGTTCATGGCCGTGATGACCGTTGCCACGCAAGTACCGGTGATCGGATTTGCGCTGGCCATGACGCTGTTGCCTGCGGCCACACTCGGACTGATGGTGGCGACACGGGAAGCAGCCGATGGCCGTTTCCCCATGCCCGTGGTGTTGCTGGCAGCGTTTAGGGCCGGACGCCAGCAGGCGCGTGCCATGCTGATGTTGGGTGCCCTTTACGCGCTCGGTTTTCTGGCTGTCATCGGCCTGTCTTACCTGGTCGATGGCGGTGACTTCGCACGTGTCTATCTGGGCGGTGAAGCCCCCACTCGCGACATGATGCTCTCGCCCGCCTTTCAGTCCGCGATGTGGGTTTTCATCGGCCTGCATCTGCCTTTGTCGCTGATGTTCTGGCATGCACCGGCACTGGTGCACTGGCAAGGTCTGCCGCCACTCAAAAGTCTGTTCTTCAGCCTGTTTGCCTGTCTGCGTAATTTCTGGGCCTATGCCGTTTTTGCGCTGATGTGGCTAGGGGTCCTGCTGCTGCTGGTGGCTGCCGTGACGACCCTCGGAGCCCTGCTGGGCCAACCCGGCCTGGCGGGTGACCTGCTGTTTCCGGCCCTGCTGATGCTGGCCTCGATGTTTTTTACTTCGCTTTATTTCACCTTCCGCGATACCTTTGAGCCGCCCCCCGACGCCTAGACCTGATACCAAGTCGCCTTCGAAAGGCAAGAATTGGGGTGACGGCAGCGGCAAGCCAGGAAGCCTGGGTGGGCGACTCCGCGAATGTCCCCCGCACCGGGCTACGCCCGTCGCGCCTCCTTGATTTCGCTGCGTCGCCCACCCAACCACCCAGGCAAGCGGCGGCGTTGACGCGCAGTACGCTCACCACCAATGCAGGAGCACTCTGGTGCGGCACTCAGTTCCGCGAATGTCCTCCGCCTTCGGCTCCCCCTTGATTTCGCTGCACTGAGCGCCGCACCAGAGTGCTCCGGGCCAAAGCCGGAGTGTTCCGGGTTACAACCCAAGCACTCCCTCCCGCACAGCAACGGTTGTCAGCTCCGCCGCAGAAACAGGTTCCAGTATTTAACGCAGTCTTCAAATCCGACCATCTCGTTCTTGCCGGCCAGCGCAGTCAACAAGGCCGTCGCCTTCTCCGGCTGTTTCAGCTTGGCGTACACCGACACCAGCCGCAAGTGGGCCAAATCGCTATTGCGCGAAATGCCCTTGGCCAGCGCCTGCTCCATCAGCGTGACGCCGCGCTCGGATTCTCCAAGCTGGTACAGGTTGAAGCCGTAGTTGAACAGCGCCAGCCCGTCCGGCAAGGTCCGGGCGCGCGCCACATCCTTTTCCAGGGTGGCGCGATCTTCTGCCGCCGACTTCGCCGCCTTGTCGGTGAGGCGCTGCAATTCGCTGGTCTTGTTGCCGGCCACCAGCACACCCGCCGCATAGCCCTGCTCCAGCAGTTTGTTGGCTTCAATGGCGGAGCCTTCCTGCAGGGCCAGCGCCGCCATTTCGGAGTAATCGCTTTCATCGGCCAAGCCGGCAACGGCGGCCTGCAGGCGAAACACGTCGAGCTGAAGGCGGCTGGCCAGCTTTGGCTTGGCCCACAGACGCGCTATCAGCGAGCGCCAATAGGCCGGGCTGGCGTAGTACTGGACCAGTGCTTCCAGTGCACGGGTCTGGCCGGCCTCGTCCTTCACGCGGTTGTTTGAGTCCGCCAGCAGTTTGAGCTGCATTTCGGCTGGCGGCTTGCCGGCGACGCTGGCCTGCTTGATTTCCAGATCCAGCACCTTGACCGCATTGGCATAGTCGGCATTCAGGTAGTAGCTTTGCGCCAACACCATTTTCATGGCCGGGTCGGCTCCCTCAGCCTGCTGGTACTTGTCAATCCACTCGATCGCCT
>JBBQZA010000183.1:0-7940 GCA_038208175.1 Burkholderiales bacterium | reverse complement strand
AACTCGTCGGGCGATTTGCTTGCGCTGCTCCGATCAAGCAGGTACTCGCACTTGGCGTTCTTCCACGGCGGCGGAGAAACTTCGTAGGTGACACAAAAATCCAGCGCCGCCAATTCAAATTCATCCTGCAATCGCATGATGCGCAACGCATCAAGACGGAGCCTCCACCAGACAGAAGCGACCGATTGGTCGCCTGATGGGGTAAATGACTTGAGGGTCTTGTCAAGTACTTCGGCACCTTCAAAACGCAATATGACGGGTTGGGTGCACCATTGTGCAAACAGATCAGCCAAATCCTCTACCGCATCGGGGTTGATGGCCCTGAATCGATTCCAGTTCAAGTGCCAGGGCTCGGGCGCGTGCGCCAGGTTGGCGCGCAAAACCTGCAGAGTCTGGAAGTCGAGCTCGGCCGGACATTCCCAGGTTACGGGATTGGTTTGCTCGGAAATCGAAACCGGCGCAATCGCAGAGGCACCGGCTTTTCGCCCCAGCAAGTCAGGTGTCGAGAACCAGGCTGGCGCTTCGTAGCCAAACCGTTTCGCATACTCGGTTGCGACATGCTCAAAACTGCCTTGCTGCCCGGTCGTGCGATACAGGTCGCACAAAGCCGCGGCCCAACCGACCGCCGCTTCGACTCGGACATTCTCCATTTTCAGGGCCGCCAGAAGACAGGCTTCAGCACCGGCGTCGTCACCATTAGCGAACCGGATGGCTGCCTCCTCCATGTCGGTGTCGGCCAGACTGTCACCCAACTCGACTGAAAACAATTTGGATGGGGAAAATCCGCTGATACCTGCTTCCTGGTACCTACCTGGCGAACTTTTCCCTGGCGCCTGCTTGCGCGGTCCCTGGGTCGCGCCTGGATCTATTTCGCCGCGCCCGGAATCGCCGGGTCGCGTTGCCTCAAAATCCGTCCTCGGCCCCTGACTGGAACTGGGCTCCGGCTCTGAGGTCTGTCCTGTCCCCAACCGATTCAATTTTTCTCCCAAGACGCCGGATCTCGAAACGCCATTGCCCGGTGCCAGGGGCGCATTACCTGACACTGGAAAATTGGAGCCCTGCGTCGACGTGCCATCCTGCCTGCCCTTCCACCATTGTTTCGACATCTGGGCTTCAATGTCATCAATCTTCTTGATAGTCATGGCCCGGTCCTCCAGCTTGGAGGTGGTGGTCGTGCCTTGAAAAAACGAAGGGCGACTCGCTGCATCAGCATCTATCACCGGGCCTTTGCTGCGCAATTTACGCAGTTCATCGAATTCCCGTCGGCGCACAAAATCGTTCTGCCGTTTGCGCTCGATCATTTCCTTGAGCGACTGTTTGCTATAGCCCTGTTCGGGCTCCACTTCCGGCTCGGCACCCATCTCGTCCAGCTCAGACCAGTCCTTCGTCGGATGACGGACGAACTTGACCATCTTGGACAGCAGACCGGTGGGGATACCTTTAGTCGCCATGAATCAGCCAATGCAAATCAATCGACCACTATAACCGGGTCATCAATCCCCAAACATCTTCTGCTTGAGCTCGCGCCGTTGCTGCGCCTCGAGCGACAGGTTTGCCGTCGGTCGCGCCAGCAAACGACCCACCCCAATCGGTTCGCCAGTTTCATCGCAATAACCATAATCACCCGCGTCGATTCGGGCGATCGACTGTTCGATCTTCTTCAACAGCTTGCGCTCCCGGTCCCGGGTGCGCAATTCGAGCGCGTGCTCTTCTTCGATGGTCGCACGGTCGGCCGGATCGGGCACCACCACCGTATCCTCGCGCAGATGCTCTGTTGTTTCGCCGGCATTGCTCAGGATGTCCTTCTTTAACTGGATAAGTCTGCGGCGAAAAAACGCCATCTGAAACTCGCTCATGTACTCACTGTCGGGCATCGCGATCAACTCGGCGTCCGTCAGTTGCTCAACAGATTTGGATTTCCAGTTGTTGGCCAGTTTCGGGTCTTTCCTGATGGCCGAGGCGAGGGGAGGAACAATAAGAGGGGACACCATGGTTTGCGTAAAACTGGCCTTGGCAGCGGTTGAAGCGACCGATTGTGCCATCGAGGGCACTGTCAACTGGGCCAGGCGCGACGACGGTCGGCCCGCTCTTACAGGTACTGAAGCGTGGACTGTCGGCGCGGGCGCGCTGGGCACGGGCTTGACCAGTGTCGGCACAGGCGCGACTTTCACTTTTTGAGCCCGCGTTGGCGGCTTGACTGCTTTACTGATTGTTGCTTTCGCTGAATCCTTTACCTTGCCTTTGGGGGCTGCCTTAACAGCTTTGACCGCAAGGTCCGGTTTTGCTTTGGCACTGCGTTCACTACCTTTGACATGAACAGTCATCTTCACCGGTACCTTAACCGCAGCGGCTTTCTTGGCCGTCACCTTGCCAGTGCTCTTGACCACTGGCTTGCCGACCGGCTTGACCGCAGTGCGGGCTTTTTCAGTCGGCTTGACTTTGGATTTGACATTCACTTTCACGGCGGGCTTGGCTTTGGCAACTACTTTTGCGGCTTTGCCTGCTGTGGCCGCTATGTTTACTTTGCCTGCTTTCGCTGATTTACCCGCTTGCGCGGCCGCTATGACTTTCCCGGTCTTTGCTTTCATCTCTTGTCTCCTCGCAGAATAGGTCTGCGCCTTCGTATTGCCTTCGGCGCCGCCACCGGTGCTCATAACCGGTTTCGAAGCCTTGTTGCTTGATCCTTTAGAACGAACTTCCAAATACTTGCCTTGCTGATTTGAGCTGGCGCGCGAGTTTACAGGTTTACCGAGGGGAAAACCCATTAGTTGCAAAATCGAGGCAAACATCTGATTCAGGCTTGAAGATTTAACGGGGCATCAAACCAGGCACTGCAGCATGCCCTGTAGAAAAATATCCTTCGGCAAGTCGATGCCGATGAACACCATTTTGCTGGCTCGTTGCTCATCTTTGCCCCAGACTGGACCCAGATCGCTGCCCATCAATTGGTGGACTCCTTGAAAGATCACTTTTCGCTCAGTGCCCTGCATCGACAAAACACCCTTGTAACGCAGCATTCGCGGTCCATAGATGTTGACAATCGCACCCAGGAAATCCTCCAATTTGGCCGGATCAAAGGGACGCTCCGATCTAAAGACAAAACTCTTGACGTCATCTTCCTGGCTGTGATGGTGGCCACTGCCATGCTGGTGTGACGGATGGTCGCACTGCTCATCAGCTGCATCGTGATGCTCATGCTCGGGCTCATCTTCCTTCAGAAAATCCGGATCAATGTCGAGCTTGGCGTTCAGATTGAAACCACGCAGGTCAAACACCTCACTGAGCGCCACGTCACCAAAGTGCACCGCCTTTTGCGCTGCACGCGGGTTCATGTGCTGCAAGCGGTGCTTCAAGGCAACAAGCTCGTCACTGGTCACCAAATCGGTCTTGCTGAGAAAGATCTGGTCGGCAAAACCGACCTGCCGACGCGCTTCCTGACGTTCGTTAAGTTGGGTCGGTGCGTGTTTGGCGTCGACCAGCGTCAAAATGGAGTCAAGCAGGTAACTCTCTGCTATTTCATCGTCCATGAAAAAGGTTTGCGCCACCGGCCCGGGGTCGGCCAGGCCGGTAGTCTCGATCACCACACGATCAAAGGCAAGCTCGCCCTTGCGTCTCTTTTCCGCCAGGTCGCGCAAGGTGGCCCGCAAGTCCTCACGGATGGTGCAGCAAATGCAGCCGTTGCTCATCTGTATGATCTGCTCCTGGGTATCAGACACCAGGATGTCGGCGTCGATGTTTTCTTCGCCAAATTCATTTTCAATGACGGCAATTTTCTGCCCGTGCGCCTCATCCAGCACACGCTTCAGAAGCGTTGTTTTGCCCGAGCCAAGGAAGCCGGTCAATATGGTTGCGGGGATCAGACTCATCGCTTTTTAAGTGGATTGAAACTTCTCAGAAGGTGGGGAGTGTACTAGTTACCAGTCAGTTGGGGACAGAGCTAAAGATCTGTCCCGCAAGATAATTATTTTCGCATCACCACCAGTCCCTTCAGGTACTCGCCTTCCGGAAAATTGATCGTCATCGGGTGATCCGGTGCGCCGCCCAGACGTTCGACGATGTAGCCGTCCATATGGGCATCGATCGCAGCCGAAGCCACAATTTTATGAAATAAATCGGGACTGATGCCGCCCGAACAGGAATAGGTGAACAAGACGCCACCCGGCGCCAGTATCCTGCATGCCAGTCGGTTAATGTCCTTGTAGGCTCGCGCCGCACGTTCAGCGTGAACGACAGTGGGCGCAAACTTTGGTGGGTCCAGAACAATGGCGTCAAAGATCTGCCTGGCTGCGTCAAACTGACGCAGCGAGGCATTCACGTCTGCGTCCATGAATATCGCTCTACTCGACTCGAATCCGTTCAGCGCGACGTTGGCGGCGGCCTGTTCCAGCGCCGGGCCCGAAGAGTCAACTGAAATCACTTGCGATGCACCGCCAGCCAGCGCCGCAACCGTAAAACCGCCGCTGTAGCAATAGCAGTTAAGCACCCGTGCAAACTTGAGGCGCCGCGCGGTGTCGGCAAACCTCTTACGACTGTCGCGCTGGTCGAGATAAAAGCCGGTCTTGTGCCCAGTGGCAATATTGAGTCCCAGTCGCCAGTCGTGTTCACGCAGCAGCAGATCGGTTGCACCGTTGCCGCGCAGCCAGCCACTGACTTCAGGCAAGCCCTCGCGCTCACGGCCGCTGGCGTCGGATCGCTCGTACAGCTTTGAAAGTCCGGTTGCAGCCAGCAGGGCATCAGCCAGCACAGCTTTCCAGCGCTCGGCGCCGGCCGAGAGAAACTGCGCCACCAGCGTATCGCCGTAACGGTCCACGATCAGACCTGGCAAGCCGTCAGACTCGGCGTGAACCAGACGCATGGCATCGCTCTGAATGTCAAATCTCGCACGGGCAGTTACGGCTTTGACACAGGCACCCATGAAAAAAGACGCGTCGATGCGCTGCGATTCCTCAAAACTCCAGATTCGGGCCCGGATTTTGGATGTCGGACTGAAAGCCGCCCAGGCCATGAACTGCCCCTCGTGCGATTCGACCCTTACCGTCTCGCCCGCGTCCGCGGCCCCCTTGCCGATGGCAGACTCAAATATCCACGGATGGCGACGCAGTAGCGAACGCTCCTTGCCCGCTCTCAATCGAATCGCTTTCATGGGTCCATTGTCGGGCTTTCACGCACCCGCCGGGTGCCGCAAACCATGCCTAGTAGGTAATGGCCATGGCCGGCACATCAACCCTGATCATGGGTTTTTTCAACGCACCATGAACCGCCTTGACATAGTCAGCCGCCCATTTGGGATTCTCAAACCAGGATACTCCAGCCGCCTCTGTCACCCGCAACACCTTGTCGGCCGTCAAGACCTTGCCGCTGGCACGCAGCGGTTCGCACTCGAGCGCGGTGAACTGGGCATCGAGCCAGGCGCGGGCAACATCGTGCGACATCGGTGGCGCGTCCTCAACATGGAAATGGAATTCCACACCTTTATCCAGAAATACAAGAATTTGAGCGCGCATACATCACCTCTCTTTAAATAAGCTCTAGTTTCGCTGAATCAGCCTCGGAAAATTAGAGAACGGCTACCTCACGACTTTATCTTGGCCCGCGGATGGGCCGCGTCATAGGCCTTGGCAAGGTGCTGAAAGTCGAGCCGCGTATAGACCTGCGTGGTGGTAATGCTGGCATGACCGAGCAATTCCTGCACGCCGCGCAAATCGCTGCTGGACTGCAGCAGGTGGCTGGCGAAAGAATGCCGCAGCATGTGGGGGTGCACCGGCGTCGCCAGCCCGGCTTGCAGGCTGCGCAAGCGCAGACGCTGCCAGATCGATTGGGCGCTCAGACGCGTGCCGTTGCGGCCCATGAACAGGGCCGTCTGCGCACTGAACCTGGCCTCAGGATCACGCAAGGCCAACCAGCGCTGCAAGGCCGCCAGTGCCTTGCTCCCGACCGGCACGGTACGCTGCTTTGACCCTTTGCCGAGTACATGCGCCTCAAGCGCCTGCAAATCAACCCAGCCGCGGGCTCCGACTCCTGCTTGCACATCCAGGCCGGTCAACTCGCCTACGCGCAAACCGCTGCCGTAAAGCAATTCAACCATGGCAGCGTCGCGCGCTTGCAGCCAGGGATCGGCTGCTTCTGCCTCAAAACTGGCTAATTGGACGGCCTGGTCCACGCTCAAGGCTTTCGGCAAGGGTTTCGCAGCCTTGGGCGAGCGCACGTCCTGCACCGGATTGCTGGGCACCAGACCCTCGCGTCCCAGCCACGCGTAAAAACCACGCCAACCTGACAGGATCAGCGCAATGCCGCGGCCGCTGCGCCCTGCGCCATGCATTTGTGCCACCCAGCGCCGAATGTGACTGTTTTGAACTACCAGCAGTTCGACACCCGCTTGCCCGGCATAGTCGATCAGCTTTTGCAGATCCAGGCTGTAAAGCTCGACGGTGCGTCCGGCCAGGCGCTTTTCTACACGAACATGCTCCAAATACCGCTCTGTTAGATGAGCCCCCACGCGTTCCTCGCTTTCGCTCGTTCCAGGGCTTGCCATTTCTTACCCCAATCTGGAAAGGGCGGCGCTGGCCAGTTCAGCGATTCGCGCCAGAAAGTCGGTCCCCATGGTACTGTTGAAACGCTGGGCATCAGGCGATGCCAGCACCAGCAGACCGAATGCCGGACTGCCATTGGGCGATCCGTTGCGCAGTGGCAGCAACGCCAGCGAACTGGCTGCCATCGGCTCTGGCAACCAGTGCGCCGCCTCGAATCCGGTATTCACGCCACAAAAGGGCTCTGTCAGCGAAGACGTGAACAACTTGACATCCTCACTCACGTCGCTGGCAAAGTCGGCCCCGGCGTAGGGCGTTGCCACATCCCAGACCTTGATCGCGACCTGCGGCACAGAGAACTGTCGCCCGATTTGATCCACAATCTGCGCCGGCAAGCGCATTGCATCGCCGATCCGAAACAGGCTACCAGCCCAAGTGATCAGCTTGTCCGACAGCATCACGTTGTCATTGCCGTTGCGAATCATGTCCATGACACGATGCTCCAGCACCTTGATTTTTTCGCGCAGCATGCCGGCCTGACGTTCCTGCAGGCTGACGGTCCGCGTGCTGTGCGGGCTGCTTAGTTGCACGGTGGCCAGCAATTCAGCGTGCCGTTCAAAAAAATCGGGCGTGTTGGCCAGGTAATTGGCAATGTCGTCTTCGGTCAGGGGTTGCGTGTTGGAGCTGTTCATAAGTTATCCGGTAAATCGATTTCGCCACGAAAAACGGTCGTCGCCTGCCCCGTCATCATGACACTTGTACCCGCGCCGGCCCACGAAATGGTCAGATGGCCGCCCCGCGTCTGGACTTCAACGGCATTCTTCAGCAGACCGAGCCGGATGCCAGCCACCACGGCGGCACAGGCGCCCGACCCACAAGCCAGCGTTTCGCCGACGCCCCTCTCAAAGACGCGTAGCCGGATATGCCCGGCGTCCACGATCTGCATGAAACCCACATTGACGCCGCGCACAAACGCCGGGTGGCGCTGGACTTGCGGTCCCTGCAGCCACACCGGGGCGGCATCGACATCCTCCACCAACAGCACGGCATGCGGATTGCCCATTGACACCAGCGCGGCCAAAACAGTCGCTTGGGGTACGACATCGACCAGGATCAGAGGCCATTGCTGCCACGAGCCACTGACGATCGGCTGCAGTCCGGTTCCGTCAAACGGAATATCGGCCAACTCAAAAAACGGCGCCCCCATGTTGACCCTGACCCGCCCGTCGGCCAGCAGCTGGGGTTCGATGACACCGGCCAGCGTCTGCACCCTGATCGCATCCTTGCTAGAGAGCCCACGATCACGCACAAAGCGCGCGAAACAGCGTGCACCATTGCCGCACTGCTCGACCTGTGCGCCGTCGGCGTTGTGAATCACGTACTCGAAGTCGATGCCGGACGCGGGCCCAGGGC
>JBBQZA010000182.1:0-7953 GCA_038208175.1 Burkholderiales bacterium | reverse complement strand
GTAAACGTAAAAGAACGTTTCTACAAAGCATTGGCAGGCGTTTCGGATCCGGAACAAAAACGGAAAATCATTGGATCAAGCACAGCCAAGCTACCGTGTTGCGCGGTCGCATTGTGCCGCTGAAGTCCATCAACACGCTACTGGGCCTGGATACACCACCCCAAGCCAACGCCGAGGACGAGTTGGCGGTATTGGTGGTGCGCCTGGGGGACGAAGTGGTGGGCCTGCTGGTGGATGATTTCCGCGAAACGGTGGACATCATCCTCAAACCGATGACCGGCGTTCTGACCGGGCTTTCGGCCTATTGCGGCTCGGCCCTGATGGGCGACGGGTCGGTGCTGATGGTGCTCAATGTCAAGGAGATGCTGTGATGGCCATCGCGTACACGAAGAAACAAGCGGTTTTCAGCGATGTCGTCAGCGTGGACGAAGCTGAAGGGTTGCTGGAGTGGTTGCAAAAGAACGCGGCGGCCCGTATCGATCTTGCGCAGTGCAGCCATCTGCATCCCGCCAATCTACAGGTGCTGATGGCAGCCAGACCGGTCATCAGTGCCTGGCCAGCGGACACCCAATTCGCAAACTGGTTGAAGTCCGCTTTGGTCGGGCAGTGCCCGAAGTGACTGAACAGTGAAAAACTCAATCTTGGAGAACTAGCATGGCAAAAACAATTCTTATCGTCGATGACTCAGCCACCATGGTGATGAGCGTCAGGACGATTCTGGAAATCGCTGGCTTCAAGGTCGATACCGCAGTAGATGGTGTCATCGCGTTGGCCAAGCTCAAGGGCGGGACCAAGCCTGATCTGATCATCACCGACATCAACATGCCCAATATGGGCGGCATGGAGTTAATCAAGAACGTGCGGGCGCTTGCGGGTTTTCGCTTCACGCCGATCCTCACATTGACGACCGAAAGCCAGACAGAAAAACGTGCGGAAGGAAAAAAGCTCGGCGCTACCGGCTGGATTGTCAAACCGGTCGGGGGTGCGGCCTTGCTGGGCATCATCAAACAGGTGCTTCCGGGTGCCTGAGAGAAATCCGATGAAATCTCTCGGCTATCCAGTTCCCAAGCCGCGCCTCGTCCCTCCCATCCTGTGGGCGGCGTTGGCAGCCACGCTGGCGACCGGCCTGTTCGCCTGGTTTTTCTCGCCCTGGCTGCACGAAACCTTTCTACTTCCAGCAGGGGTGAGCTATGCCGGCGAGATTACGATTACCAGCCTGTTGTCCATGCTGACGATCACTGCGATCACGATCCTGCTGGCCCGGATTTTCATGCGTGAAGAACTGATCTGGCTGCAATCTGCCATCAAGGATAGCAGCAGGCTCAATGAATCCATGGCGCACCAGACCAATCAGTTGATGCAACACCATCTGCGTCTGGACGAGGCCATGGATGGTCAGTTGAAGGTCGTCATCAGCGACACCGAATCATCGGCGATGAGCCTGATCGAGCAGGTGCGGCGTCTGCACGATACTGCTGGCGCATTGCTGGGTTACCTCGGCAATTCAGACCAGTCTGCGCAGGATATGGAAAAGGAGATTGAGGGTAGCGTCGCATCGATCACGCAAATAGCCAGGTTTGTCCAGGAGTTGCCGGGCTTGATCCGCGACAACATAGACGTCGTTCAAAAGGCAACCATCAAGGAGTTCAGTGGGCTGAGGAGCTTTATCGCTGTCATCAAGGAAATCAGCCTGCAGAGCAATCTGTTGGCGCTCAATGCCGCCATCGAAGCGGCCCATGCCGGTGACGCAGGGCGCGGTTTTGCCGTTGTGGCCAACGAAGTCCGAAACCTGTCAAAGCGCTCGGCCGAGGCTGCTGCCATGATCGAGAAGGGGCTGGTCGATGCCCAACGCACGATGCTCGAAGGCTTGAAGCAGACCCCGCTGGAAAGACAGATTGCGGATGCAGATGCCATGGTGGGCTCGATACGCACGCTGCAAGCAAACTACGAAGACATACGTCAGTACTACAAGTCAATGTTTGTTGCGGTGACGGAGCACAACCGCAAACTGGCATCGGATATTGCTGAGATCCTCGGGCAGATTCAGTACCAGGACGTGGTGCGGCAACGCATCGAGCGCGTCGGGTCTGCCGTAGCGCAGCGCAATGAGGTGCTCGGCGAGTTGCCGCGCAGGCTGGCTGATCGCCAGGCGAATCTGGCCGAACTCCCAGGCGAAATGCGCGGCGTGCTGGCCGACTACCTGACCAATGAAGAACTGCACGCAGCTGCCATCCCGCAGACCACTGGGCAAGCAGATGGCCCGCCAAAGTTCGAACTGTTCTGAATGAGGCTATCAGATGGTATTCAGAAAAATGGCATTCGACATTAGCTGCTCGACACGACCGCATACCGGGCATGGCGATGGCGGTAGGCGTTGTGGCTGGTGGAGGTCGTCTGGACGGATCGTTATGGCGCTGGCCGATTGTCAGGAGCCTGGAGTAATGAACGTCGCCGATACCACCATGGCGTGTATCGGCGCCCGCCTGGAACGTTCTGTGGATGAAATATTCGCCGCCTGCGATGCCCGGTTGCGCGATACCAGGCGAGTGTCGTTGGTCGTTGCCATCGTCGACTTGGACAGTGGTTGGATGAGCATGGCTTCGATTGGGGCTATTCGGGCAGTACTCTTGACAAGAAATACGGACTTCCGCCTGGATTGCACCAGAGAAGCTGTCGGTGGCGACCACAGTCGTTTGAAATCTGCAACAAAGACGCTCACTTCTGGGGATGTATTGGCACTATTTTCAGATGGTCTCAATGCGTCATTTCCTCTGCGAGACGCCCTGACCAATGCAGCGCAAGATGGAGACAATCTGGCTGGCGACATACTGGCCGACTGGTCGCCGGTCGATGCTGATGCTGCGATCCTGATCTATCGCCACAAAGCCGCTGAATTTCTTGAGCGTTGATTCGCACGAAATTTCTACAGCAACTCTACTTCCTGCAACCCGATCATGGCAGCGCCCCACATCATCGCTGTTTCAAATCGCAAGGGCGGTGCCGGCAAAACCACGGTGGCTGTCAATCTCGCCGCAGAATTGGCAGCACTGGGGCGGCGGGTACTGATGGTCGACCTGGATTCGCAGGGGCACTGCGCCGTGGGTTTAGGAATACAACTGCACAAAGGGGATGCTGTGGTGCATGGTCTCTTCACCGATCCGGCTGCTCGATTGGCAGATGTGGTGCGTCCCACGGCCTTCGCCAATCTGGCTCTGGCTCCTGCCGATCAGTTGTTCGAACACGGCAGCGGTTTGCGCGATGACCGCCGTCTGGCCCGTGCGCTGGCAGAAGGCGAGATAGTCGAGCGTTTCGACATCGTGATAGTGGACACGCCACCCTCCCTGGACGCTTTGCTGCTGAACGCTCTGACTGCGGCCAACTGGGTGCTGGTGCCCTATGTGCCACACCCCTTGTCATTTGCGGGTGTGCGTCAACTGATGCGGGTGTTGTTCAAGGTAATGAGGAATGCCAATCCGGAGTTGAAGATTCTCGGTTTCGTGCCGAACACTGTTGCGGAACGGATTCGCCAGCATCGGGTCGTGACGGGGGAAGTGGCGCGCCACTTTGGCGCGCTTCGCGTGCTGCCGGGCATCCGCAGTGACATCCGACTGGCAGAGGCCTTCGCGGTAGGCAAGCCGGTGCGCCACTACGCGCCACCCACCCGCGGAGCGCAGGACTTTGTCGAGCTGGCAGCAAGTCTGGCGCCTTCGCTACAGTAAGGACGCTGTCACAATGAACCTTCTTGTGCGGCACTCCATCCGACCGGCGTTGCCTGCTGAGACCCTGCCTGCGCCCCCGCATGAGATTTCAAGACTGGAGATGGAAAAGCGGGAGGCGCTGTTTCGCTACATGCTGGATGCGTCACCGGACGGGGTGATTTGTACCAATTCCCAAGGCAAGATTGTGCTGGTAAATCCGATGATACAAACCATTTTTGGCTATTCGTCAGACGAGCTTGTTGGGCAGTCAATGGAGATCCTTTTGCCAGATCGCTTTCGACAATCGCACCAGCGCCAGCGGCAAGAACATCAGGCAGCCAGACGACGACGCCCGATGGGTGCCAAGTCTGGTCTGACCGGAAAGCGAAAGAATGGCGAGGTGTTTTCGGTGGATGTCAGTATCGGCGTCCCGGCAGAGGGGCAGGACGGCTATACCGTCGCCTTCATCCGTGATATCAGCGAGCGCCAGTGCCATGAAGAAATGATGCTCCACCAGGCGACTCATGACCGACTGACCGGCCTGCCCAACCGCTGGCTCTTCCTGGATCGGCTGCGTCAGGCCATTGTCAGTGCCAGACGGGAGAACAGTCGAGTGGCGGTGCTGATGCTCGATCTTGACAACTTCAAGAGCGTCAACGACAGCTTCGGCGACAAAAGTTTGGTTGATATTTCGGCGCGCATCAGGGGCGTGCTGCGAGAGGAGGACACTCTGGCGCGTCTGGGCGGAAACGAGTTTGGCATTCTGCTCTCCAAACTTGACCGCGCCGGGGAGACCGTACAAGTGGCGGAAAAGATTCTGTTGAGCTTCGCCGAGCCTTGCACGGTGAACAAGGAGGCCGTGATTGTCGACGGTAGCTTGGGCATCAGCCTCTTCCCGGAAGATGGTACAGACGGCGAAACGCTCTTGCGCCACGCCGATGTCGCCATGTACCATGCCAAGCAGTCGGGACGAGGAACACATGTCAAATTCTCTCTGTCAATGAACAAAAGAGCGCAGGAAGAACTGAACCTGCACGTGCGGCTCAAACATGCGCTTGATGTGGGCGCGCTGGTTCTCCACTATCAACCGCAGGTCGATACGCAAACCGGGGAGATTGTGGGCTCCGAGGCTCTGCTGCGTTGGCACGATGAGGAACTCGGCAACGTGTCGCCCGTCCACTTCATTCCCTTGGCGGAAAAAACCGGCTTGATTCTGCCCATCGGTGAGTGGGTGATCGAAACTGCCTGCAGGCAAATCGTCACTTGGTCGGCCGCCGGCAAAGCGATGAAAGTGGCCGTCAATCTTTCAACGCGACAACTGCGGGACAGAACTGTGGTGGATAAGATTAAGCGGACCTTGGAGCTTACAGGTGCTCCCCCTGAACTGCTCGAAATCGAAATCACCGAGACGGCAGTAATGGATAACCTGAATCTTGCGCAACAACTCTTGGCCGAACTGGTTGATCTTGGTATCGGAATTTCTCTGGATGACTTCGGCACCGGTTACTCGTCGCTAGGATCGCTAAGAACCTTGCCCATTACCAAGCTCAAGATCGACCAGAGCTTTGTCAAGAATTTGCCGGGCGACGACAACGATGTCGCCCTGGTACGCGCGATCATAGGCCTGGCCAAAAGTCTCAATTTGAGGCTGGTAGCAGAAGGTGTGGAAACAGAAGCACAGCGCATCTTTTTGCAACAGGCGGGTTGTGAGACCTACCAAGGTTGGCTGTTTTCTAAAGCGATGACCGCAGCAGAGATGGGGATGATGATGGTTTCCACTATTCAGCGGCATTAGTTAGCAGACTCAACACGTTTCCGCTGGATGTCATTTTCGGAGGGTTCCAATGGTCTGATGAGCGACATTCCCGGCGCATTGAAAGACAGTCACAGGCTCTTGTTGGCAGGCACTTGCCGTTCACCGGAAGTTTGTTTATACCCCCACAATGGGTCCTTTGCCGACCGTGATGACCCAGCCGCCAATGGCCGGTCTGGTGCGTCGGCCCTAGGAGCAGTCAGCATGAATTCACAGAAGCGACCAGTTAGAGCTATTGAGCCATCCTATATTGATCGACAGCCAGCAGGCGCTAAGCTGACTCATGACTCAATGCGTTTCGGGTGCTTGACCGCCTTTATGGCGTATAGAATGTCCGCGATGGCGATACTGCAAGCCGACCTCTAAACTAACGCCCGAGGATCACGTGATCAATCCATGGCTTGGTTTTCTGACCAGAAGGCTGGGAGCCGGAGTCGCGTTACTGAGTCTGCTTTGCCTCGTTGCAGCCAGTTCGGTTCACAGCCAGACCGTGCCGAATCCGCCGTCCCAAGCACAAACTCCGCAGCTACTTTTTCTCTATTCCTACAACTACGGCAGCAAGGGCGTCGAAGTATTCAATGATGAGTTTCGCAATGTCTTGACCGATGCGGGCATCAGCGTCAGCAACATCTCCTCCGAATATCTGGACCTGGAACGCAACAAGGCCGATCCTGAGTATCGTCAGCGCCTGCTGGACATGCTGCGACGCAAATATGCCAATCGCCATCTGGCACTGATACTCACCGGGCAACAACCTGCCCTGAACTTCTTGCTGAACGAAGGTCGAGAAATCGCGCCTGGTGTGCCAGCCATAACTACCCTGGCGCCAACACCCACAGCGGCCGAAACGGGGGAGCGGCGCATTGTCAGTATTGCAGCGGGTTTTGACATTGCCGGAACCCTAAAGCACGCGCTGGAGCTTTTCCCTGATACGCGGCTGCTGGTGATCGCCTCAGGAAGCAGCGAGGCTGACAGAAAACTGGCTGGCGCTGCCGCAAATGCCGCCGCGCCGTGGAAGGAGAAACTTCAAATCGAGTTCACTTATGACTTGTCGCTTTCTGACCTGCTTAAACGGGTTGCCTCACTGCCACCGAAGACAGTTGTTCTCTTTACCCAGTACAACCGGGATGTCAACGGCCAAATCGCTGTTGCTTATGAGGTCGAGCGCTTGATCGTGAAAGCGGCCAATGCGCCAGTTTTTGGACTCTACGATTTCAATCTTTACAACGGGGGAATCGGCGGCTCGGTGTTGGGCGTGCGCAAACTGGGGGGAAGTACGGCCCGAGTAGCACTTGACCTACTTGGCGGAAAGCTCAAGTTGTCGCAACCGGTAAGCAGCCTCAAAAGTGACCCTTTCCCGATGTTTGACTGGGACCAGATCAAGCGCTGGGGAGCAGATCCGGCCGTATTGCCGGCCGACACAGTGTTTGTCAATCGTGTGGCCACATTCTGGGAGCAATACAAGCTATACATGATCGGCGGGGCGATTTTTCTGCTGGCGCAATCGGCGCTGATCGCTGCCCTGCTGGTGAGCAGGCGCAGGAGGCGGACCGCCGAACTATCGTTGCAGCAAAGCGAGGAAAGTCTTTCGATCACGCTGCAGTCCATCGGCGATGCGGTGATCGCCACCGATATATTCGGGCGCGTGACGCGCATGAACGCCACTGCCGAACGTCTTTCTGGGTGGCCCTTGGGCGAAGCGCGCATGCGGCCGTTAAGCGAGGTGTTTCGCATCGTCAATGCCGGCACCCGCGAGACAGTGGCCGATCCAGTGCAAAAGGTGCTTGCAGATGGTCATGTGGTTGGGCTGGCCAATCACACGGCATTGCTGGCCCGCGACGGGCGGGAATACCAAATTGCCGACAGCGCGGCACCCATCCGCGATGCTGCCGGAGTGATTGTCGGAGTCGTGCTGGTGTTCAGTGACGTCACCGACAAATACCAGGCGGAAGCGGCACTGAGACAAAGCGAACAGCGCTTCCGCGGGCTCTATGAGAAAGCACCGCTGCCTTATCAGTCGCTTGACATTGAGGCCAACATCCTGGAGGTCAATGAAGCCTGGCTATCCATGCTGGGGTACACACGTGAAGAAGTCATTGGGCGCTTCATTGGCGATTTCCTGACTGAAACCTCCGTTGAAACGCTGAGTTGCGAATTTCCCCGCTTCAAGACACAAGGCCGTGTCGATGGGCCGGAATTCGAGCTGACCTGCAAGAGTGGCGTGCGCAAACGGGTCATGGTCAACGGCAGGATTGCACGCGACGGTCAGGGCAACTTCCAGCGCACCCACTGCATCCTCACTGACATCACCGAGCGCAAAAAGTCCGAAGCCAAACTCCAACTTGCCGCCAGCGTCTTCAGCCATGCCCGCGAAGGCATCATGATCACCGACGCTGCTGGCAGCATCGTCGAAGTCAACGACACCTTCTCGCTCGTTACAGG
>JBBQZA010000181.1:0-7976 GCA_038208175.1 Burkholderiales bacterium | reverse complement strand
TTGACGCGTTTGAAATGGTCGATGTCAATCAGCAGCATTGACACCGGACGCTGGTAACGTTGGCTGCGGGCGATTTCGTCTTCCAGCATGGTATAGAACATGCGGTGGTTGTAAAGCCCGGTGAGACCGTCGCGGCTGGCCAGTATCTCCGCTTTTTCCGCGCGGTCTCGCTCGGCGGATTCCCGCTTGCTGCGCCAGGCGACGAGGCCAATTAGGCTCATGCCCAGCAACCAGGCAGTACCGTGAAACAAATGGAGACTCCTCTCTTGCGCCGCAGAGGCGGCGTAGATCGGCTCCAGCGGAACCGCTACGCTGATCCCGCCGCGCACTTCATCAAGCTTGACTCCCGTCTCTGCATGACATTTCAGACAGCTTTTCTCCATCAGGACGGGGCGGATCATCCTGAGATAAGGTTTGCCATCGCTGTGGGTGACCGTGACCACCTCTTTTGCGCCCTGCTGGAATGATTCGAGCGCTGCCTTTTCCCATGCATCAGGCTGGTTGATGGGGTTGGCAAGCTGAAGGCTGGTGATATGCCCTTTGACTCCGAACAAGCGGGAGTATTCCTCCATGACCTGGCGCAGCATGTACGACGGATTCATCAGGGTGAGATGTTTGTCTTCGGTGGTGACGACATCGCGCTCCGGCACAAGAAGATAGGGATTGGGCGGCGTCTTCTCGTCAGGAGGAACGTAAACACCGCCATGCGAGGAGGCCCACATTCTGAATGCCATGTCCTTGTTGATAGTGCTCAAGGCCTCCGTCCTGGCGAGTGCCAGGGATTGCTGGTGCAGGGTTTGATTGCTCCACCACAGCGACCTGGCCACGCCGCCGGTCCACAGCAACAACGCAAACAGCGTGATGCGGATCAGCGGGGCGCGAAAATAATTTTTGAAATTTGGCAGTTTCATAACCCAGACCCACTGGGTGCTACAAGCAAAACAATTGCTCAAACTCCCTGGCTGGCACCGGCCTGGCGTACAGGTATCCTTGCGCATAGTCACACCCCGCGGCGGCCAGCAGGTCTCGATGTTCTGCGGTCTCCACCCCTTCGGCAATCACCTTCAGGCCGAGCTTGTGCGCCATTACGATAATGGCCTCGGACAGCGCCATGTCTTTGGGATCGGTCGTCACATTACGCACGAATGACTGGTCAATTTTCAGGTAGTCAATATCGAGTTTTTTGAGGTAGGACAGCGACGAATAGCCGGTGCCGAAATCATCAATCGCTACTTGAATGCCGACTTTGTGAAATTCGAGCAGTTTGTCCGCCATACTGGAGTCTGCATCCAGCAACAGTCCTTCGGTAATTTCGATGACCATGCTTTGCCCCGGCAACCCCAGCTCCTGCAAATAAGCGCACCATGCCTGGCACAAATCGCCAGCGTGATGGAACTGTACCGGCGAGACATTCACGCTGATCTGAAACCCGGTGCCGTGCAAGGTCTGCCAGTGCTTGGCCTGACGTGCCGCTTGCCTGAACACCCAGTCGCCAATCTCGACAATCAGCCCGGTTTCCTCGGCCAGCGGGATGAATTCGTCCGGGCTGACCCTACCCCGCACCGGATGCTGCCAGCGGATCAGCGCTTCGGCTTTATGGATGCCGCCGCCGCTAGCCAGATCCACGATCGGCTGGTAATAAAGCTGGAACTGCTCGCCGACCAAGGCGCCGCGCAAGTCGTGGAGCAGGCCCCGCCGGGTTTGTGCCGCTTGCTGCAGCGCAGTCGTGAAATAGCTGAAACGGTTGCGCCCCGCGTTCTTGGCCACATACATGGCCTGGTCGGCGGCCTTGAGCAGGTCTTCTATTTCGCTGGCATCGTCGGGATACAGCGCGATGCCCATGCTGGCCGATACTTGGGCTGCATCGCCTTTCAACTGGAACGGTTCAGCCAGTTTCAGCAAAACGTTCTCGGCGACCGGTCCAATGCTGCTGGCGTCATCAAGCTCTGACAGAATGACGATGAACTCGTCCCCGCCCAGGCGCGCCACCGTGTCGGTCTCGCGCACGCAGTCGCCAATGCGGCGCGCCGCTTCCACCAGCAGCAGGTCGCCCATGCTGTGCCCCAGCGTATCGTTGACTTCCTTGAAACGGTCGAGGTCCATGAACAGCAGCGCAATTTTTAGCTCGCCACGATCCGCCTTCTTGATTTCCTGCTCCAGGCGGTCGTGGAACATGCGGCGGTTCGGCAGACCGGTAAGCACGTCGTAGTTGGCTTGTTTCCAGATCAGGCTTTCGGACTCTTTTCTCTGAGTGATGTCTTGAATAAAAGCATTGAGCTCATACTCATCCGCAATCTTGGTCGAGGTGATGGACAATTCGACGGGGAACTCGTGACCCGCGCGGTGCAGGCCCGCAATCTCGATGCGCGAATTCATAAGAGATACTTCGCCGGTAGCCAGGAAACGCTTCATGCCTTGCACATGCGCCTCGCGGTACTGGGGTGGGATGATTGTTTCGTGCATCATTCGCCCGATGGCCTCCTCGCGGGGCCAGCCAAAAGTGTTTTCTGCCTGAAGGTTCCAGCCGATGATGATGCCTTTGGCATCCATTTGCACCACCGCGTCCAGGGCCGTATCAATGATGGCGCGCAGGCGCATTTGGTCTTCCTGATGCGCTGCAAAAAGGGTCCTGTCTTTCTCGACTTTTTGCAGTTCTTCCGCGGTCCGTTTGCGTTCGGTAATATCTTCCTTGATGGCTACGAAATGGGTGATAACTCCCTTGTCATCGCAGACGGGCGAGATGTTGGCCTGTTCCAGGTAAATCTCGCCGGTTTTTTTCTTGTTATAGATCTCACCCCGCCATTCATTGCCAGCCAGCAGGATCGCCCAGAACTTCTGGTAAAACTCCTTCGACTGGATGCCGGATTTGAGTATTCGCGGAGTCTGGCCGATGGCTTCCTGCGCCGAATAGCCGCTCACTTCGCTGAATCTCTTGTTGACGTATTGGATGGTGCCAGTCCGGTTGGTGATGATCACACCGGCCGGACTGTTTTCCACGGCACGGGCAAGCGTAAGCAGTTTTTCCTGAGACCGCTTGCGCTCGGTGATGTCGCGCACCGTGGCCTGCAATACCCTAGTCCCACGGTAGCCAAAGGCGGACAGCAGCACTTCCGCAGGAAAATCTTCCCCGCTCTTGCGGCGGTGCATCCAGTCGAAACGGTTTGATCCCAACTCGAACGCTGTTGCGATTTCATCATTCGCGGCGCTGAGCGAGTTTCGACCATCCGGCTGCAAGGGTGGCGATAGCTGGGACGGATGCGCGGCAATAAATTCATCCTTGCCGGCCAGCCCGAAGAGTTCCAGCGTACCTGCATTGCAATCGATAAAGCCTTTTTCCGTCAGCAGCATGATGGCGTCTTTGGAGCCTTCATAGATGGAATGGAATTTGTCTTCGCTTTCTGCCACCTCTCGGGCATTTTTCAGGGCGCGTTCCCGGCCATACACCAGCAGCCAGGTAAGCAGCGCCAGCAGCAGGCTGATGCCTGTGGCAGCCCTGGCAACAACTTGCGGCTTTTCCTGGTCGAGCTTTACCTCGAAACCGGGCATGGAGAGCGCCACCATTGTCCAGCTCCCGTCGGCAATCGCAATGCGCTGGGTGCTCTGGAAGCGCGCACCCGATTTGATGTGGGTGGGCCTCTCATGCGGATCGTACATCCTTGTTCGGTCCGAGACTTGGTCGCCGTCGTAGATGTCGAAATCTAAGTCGCCACTATGCTCACTGCCGATGCCGGCCATCAGATCATTCATGCGGAACACCGAGCTGCTCCAGCCGACGAGGTTGGCGCGGCGCTCGGCCAGCGTCTCGTGCGGCGCATCGTGTTTATACACGGGCAGAAACATCAGGAAGCCGGCCTGCTGGTCCTTGTCGGTTTCAAACAGCAACCGGACCTTGCCGGTGATGGCGACCTGGCCGGAGTCGCGCGCCCGCTCCATGGCAGCCCGGCGCAGCCCGGCAGCCGAATCCCCGGGCCGTGGCTGCTCCTGGTCGGAGAGCATGTCGTAGCCGAAGACAAGCTGGTTGCGCGCATCAGGCGGCTCGGCATAGATCACGGGCGCATAGAAGTCGCGCTGCCCCTCGGGGTGGAGGGTGTAGCCGGGACGACCTTGCTGGCGTAGGGTGGCGATGTGCCGGTCTTTGGCCTCCAGCGGCACCAACGGGGAAAAACGCAGGCTCTGGATGCCGGGAAAGTTCTCCTGCAGCCGAAGCTTGGCAACGTAATCATGGAATTCGCTGCGCTCAAGAATGCTGGCATGGGCGAACAGGCCGTCCACCCCACGCATCACCTGCTGGTAAGTTTTTATGCGCTTGCCGATGTCATCGACGGTTTCGCGCACGTGTGAATCGAATTGGACTTGCAGCATCTGCATGGCGTCTTGCTGCGCGCTGCGCCATAACTGGTAGCTTACGGCGAGGGCGGCAGCGAGCACCAGGAAGGGAAGCGCATAAGCCGAGCGAAACCACGCCGACAGGCGTTGTGGACGGGAAGAGGAGTGCATTAACCCATACCGCTGTGTAGTTCGTGCATGTGGTTCGCGCATCTTGCTCTAATTACCCAGTCCTGTTCAATAAGAGATGCGCAGCGCTCCGGCTGCCGATTCAATTGGATCGGGAAGGATGGACAAGGTCAAACTCCAGCTGTGCGGTCAAAGAGGCAATGCTAATGACAATGCAGTGAACCGGCTATCGGTCTATGTGCCAAACTGAACCGTGAAAACCCCTGGATTGATCTAGCGATTTCCATGAGATCGTGTGGCACCAGCCTCCTTCGACCAGTTGGAGGCAAAGATAACCAGTTCGTTGTTGGTGGAAATGTGGAGCTTGCGCTTGATATTGGCGCGGTGCGTGTCGATGGTGCTACTGCTGCGATTGAGCTGCCGGGCGATTTCGGCGATGCCCAGTCCGATGCCGAGTTGATGGAAGACCTCGAACTCGGTGGCGGTCAGGCCGATGATCGGGGAGTCCGAGGATTGACCCGCGATCCTTTGCTGCAGTATGAGTGAGCGCATCCGTTCACTTATATAGAGCTTTCCTTTGAGGATGGACCTGATGGCAAACAGAATGGAAGTCGTCGCCTCCTGCTTCATCAGGTAGCCTTTTGCGCCGGCACGCAGGGCACGTTCGGCGTAGATGGTTTCATCGTGCATGGATACCATGAGGATAGCCAGGGCGGGATCGCGGTCGTGCAACTGCTTGACCAACTCAAGCCCGGAAATCCCGGGGAGCGAATGGTCGACGATCACCATGTCATGTCGGCATGAAAGGCACGCGCCCAACGCCTCTTCGGCATTGCCGGCCTCGCAGCAGGCATGCAGGTCGGGTTCCCGGTTGATCAGCAGGGAGATTCCCTGCCTGAGGATGGGGTGGTCGTCGACGACAAGAATCTTGGCTTTATTGCACTCGTTGAATTGCATTGGAACCTGTTTCCTTGAGAAACGGCAAGTCTATAGTAACTCTGGTGCCGCCATTGACGCCCGAAACAATCTGCAATACCGCACCGATCAGCGTGGCGCGATAGCGCATCGTATGCATGCCGAGGCCACTTTTCTTCGGTGCGGCTTCAGGCTCGTCCAGTCCGCATCCATCGTCCGAGATTTCAAGAACCAAGCTGGTGGGTGTACGGTACATGCCGATGCGGATGTTCGTCGCCTGGCCATGTTTGATGGCATTGTTGATGGCTTCCTGGATCATGCGAAACAGGTTGATTGAGATGTCGGGATCGTCAATCCGGAAGTCGTCGTCGGCCAGCACCTTGCATTGCACTTCATAGCTTGTCTCGGTATACCTCGACAACTGTTCGACCATGGAGCGCAAACCGGCCTCCTTTAGTTCAACCGGATACAAGCCTTGTGCCAGCGTCCGCGTCTTGGCTACGGCCGCGTTGATCAGACGGGTGATGTTTGCCGCATCCTCCTTCTCAGTCTGATTCATGGCTTCAAGTTTGCGAAACAGTATTTCCGAAAGAAAGGCGGCGCTGGTCAGATGCTGCCCCAGGTCGTCATGCAATTCCTGGCCGATGTGCTCCTGTGTCTGCTCGCTGATAGTCACGATTTTCCGTTCCGCAATGCTTGCCCGTTCAAGCAGCGCCTCGGCCGCCTCTTTTGCCGACCTCAGATTAAGTTCCATCTGCTTGCGAGTGGTGACGTCCTGTGCGGTGCCTACGGAGCGCAGTGCCCTGCCCTGTTCGTCGAAGAAGGTTTCGCAGCGCTCGTTCACCCATTTGATGCGGCCGTCCGCCATGCGCAGTCGATGGCTGATTTCGTAGGGCTTATGGCTCACTAGCGAGTCGCTATAGGCTTGGTTGACCTGATCCCGGTCTTGCGGATGAATTGCTTCCAGGAATGCCTCGTAGGAGGCGCTGAACAACTGCTGGTCGATCTCGAAGATGCGGAACACTTCATCCGACCAGAGCAGTTTCTTTGTTACCAGATCGAGTTCCCAATTGCCGACATGAGCAAGAAGTTGTGCTTCGTTGAGCCTTTCCAAGCTGGTCAGCAGCGCAACCTCCACCTGCTTGCGCTCCGTGATGTCCAGTGCCATTGCGACCAGTCCCCTGATCGAGCCGTCCTGGTTGGGCACTTTCACTTTGGTGATCTCCAGCAGGTGATCCTTGCCATCCACGAACCGCAGCCACTCCAGCGAGAGATGAGGATCCTCCTGCGCCATGCACTCCGCGTCGGAGCGGATGCAATTGGCTCCGATGTTCAGTGGCAGAACCTCGACATAGTGGCGTGCGGACAGGAAACGCTCTTCGGAGATGCCGACGGCGCTACAGAAAGTCTTATTGACGAATTGCAAACGGCCATCGAGGCCGAGGAACCACATTCCCAGCGGCGCATTGTTCAATATCGCCTGAAAGAACCTCTTCTCGTTATCGAGCTGCTGTTTGATGCACTCTTCGGCCGCACGCAGCACCTGCTGCTCACTGATTTTCGCATTTTGTGTTTCCTTCATCACCTCGTAATTCTCAAAAATAAAGAACAGCACGATCAGATACAGGCAGGTGGTGAGGATGTCGATGTGGGGATAGCCCGTATGGAAGAACGGCAGGAAATGCACCGTCACGATGGACAGCATGATGACGCCCAGCCAGATGCGCCCGACCCGTCGCCCCTTCAGAAAAAAGACCTCTGCTGACAACAGGAAGAAATTCGACAGTCGCATGGTGTTGGCGGGTTGCAGCAGATAGATGGCGAAGAACAGCCCAAACGAGAGTGCCAGTGCAACCGAACTCAGCAACTCGATCTGGTCCCGGTGCCACTGCAGAAAGACGAGCAGCGCGAAGCAGAGCCCTGCAAACAAGAAGTTGATCGCCCCCATCGTCGTACTGGACTGCCAGCGGATGAAGCCCAAGCCGAAGGCAACGAGCCCGGCAAGCAGGAATACGCTGTTCAGGAAGATGATCTTGTGCTTATCGCGCTGCTCATCTGCGGAAAAGTGCAGATGGAATGACAAGAACCTTACCGGGTCGTTTTTCATCAAGGTGTCCCTGACATTGGGAATGTAAATGCGTCCCAGTAAGACATTAATTTGTTGGTATCATAGTTCATTCGCTATTGAAAGTTTGCTTCGTCAGTAGAATCTGTGGGCGAGTTGGGGCTCAGGAAGCTTTCCAAGCACGTGATACAGGGCGAGCTCAGTGATTCTGAATGTCCGAAACCCGTAGGATTTTCTCATGGTCACTTTGACTTTGTTGTTCAGACCCTCGACAACGCCACTGGAGA
This sequence comes from Burkholderiales bacterium, assembly GCA_038208175.1. Lineage (GTDB taxonomy): Bacteria > Pseudomonadota > Gammaproteobacteria > Burkholderiales > Burkholderiaceae_C > Rhodoferax. Next base: position 254 of record JBBQZA010000181.1, on the reverse strand, counting down.
ACTGCTTTTTCGCCCGAAAGTAGTTGAGGATGAGTTCGCGGTGATTGCGTAGCGTCTTGGCCACCTTCTTCATCGGCTCGATGCGTGAACGCATGACCAGTGCTATCCACTGGTCCAGGAATTTGCCCGCCCAGGTGGGCGAGTCGTAGTCCCAGAACTGTTGGAACTGCTCCTTGAGCAAATAGGCTCGTACCGTCTGCAAGTTGTACTTCAATATGTCACGCAGGCGAATGCGCTGATTGCTGGTGAGGTTT